>CAMLNB010000065.1 GCA_946481205.1 uncultured Kangiella sp.
GCGCGACGCGCAAGACACGAACAGGAGCAGCATCATGGCTCACAAAGAGCAGCACCATAATCGTCGGGATCAGAAGAAGCCGAAAAAATCGGTTCAGCCGGAGCATGCAACGCAGCGGCACGGCTCGTTCATTCAGCAAATCAATGCCAATGAGGTGCCGCAGGTAAAACCGTAGGCTCGGCTGTCAACGGTTGCTGGACTCGCTCAGAGCGCGAAACCAGAACCGGTTCCTCTTGCACGACCGCAGGCCGCATGCTCTGCGCTCAATAAGCGCGTGTGCGCTCAACCACGCCGGTCAACGCGGTGCCGGCGGCCAGCGCTCGCAGATTCCGACTGATTTGCGCCACCGCCTCCGGCAGCTGCGTTTGTGCGGCGACATGTGGCGTGATCAGCACGCCCGGATGCCGCCAGAACGGATGCGTGCTCGGCAGCGGCTCTTCAGCAAACACATCCAGCATGGCGCAGCGCAGATGACCACGGTCCAACGCTGCAATTAAAGCAGCATCGTCCAGCACATCACCACGACCGGCATTGATCAACATGGCGCCCGGTGCCAGCGCCGACAGCCGCTCCGCGTTGAGCAATTGCCGCGTCGCTGGCGTCGATGGCAGCAGATTGACCAGCACATCGGTCTGCGCCAGCGCATCAGGCAGCGCGTCGAGCCCGGCAACGCTCCTGATACCCTCGCGATCGTGGGCCTGCCGGGACCATGTCGTCACCGGATACCCGCGCGCCACCAAGCCTTTTGCCACATAACCGCCGATCTCACCGGCACCCAGCACCGTCACCCGCACCGTCGCCGCTGATCGGGTTGGATAGGCCTGCCAATGTCCACGCTGTTGCTGGCGCCGGTAGCGATCCATGTCGCGCTGATACTGCAGCACACCAAACAACACGTACTCCAGCATCTGCTCGGCCATGCCGGCATCAAGCAAGCGCACGATAGCGACCGACGCCGGCAAATCAGCACGCGCCACCAGCTTGTCCACACCGGCCCCCAGCGCAAACACGGCGCGCAGATGGCGATAGCGACTGAAGAATTGCGCCGGCGGTCCCCAGCAAATGATCTGCTCGACCCCATCCGGTTCGGCAACCGGCTCAATTACAAACCGCTGCTCCGGCAGTGCCTGCTGAAATGCTTGCAAATAACGCGCAGTTTCGCTGGCACTGGGACAGTAAATCAAAGTCATTGCCGAATGCATCCGCGTCCCATCTCGCTTGACTGTCATACACGCGCCAGCTTACCGCGCTTGCTGCAGCAGCGCGACCGATTGTCGGCGTTTGGGTTGACAAGCAGAGGACAGCCCGATAGTTTTCCGACACAGAAGCTTCGCCGCATGAAAGCTTCAGATAATGGAAGCGCTGTCACGTGAGAGCCCGCTGATGTTTGTGGCCACGTCGACGTTCTGCCGAATGATTGCACCAACACGTAAGCCGTTTTCCAGCAGGCACTGATGCATTCCAGTGCTTCATCGTGTTGCTGCGCCTGCACAGAACCGCTTCAGCACGATTTTGTTGGCTCAGGGACAAGTTCAGGATGACTGCGCATGGACGCTAACCAGCAATTCGAACAGATCAAGACACTGTTGCGGGCCGGTGATCATGAAGCAGCCTTGGCTGCGCTGGACACGCTGATCAAAAGCCGGCCGAATGCGGCTGCCCTGCACTGGCATCGCAGCCTTTGTCTGGAAGCGCTGGATCGGTTGGAAGATGCGCTGGTTTCGGTACAACGCACGCTCGCACTGAAGCCCGATTACGCGCCCGCCTGGTTGAAGCAAGCCGAACTCGCCAGCTATCTCGACGAAGAATATCCCGATTACGCGCACGACATCCAACAAGCCCTGCGGCTCGACCCCAGTTCGGCCAAAGCCCACACTGCCGATGCCCTGCTGAGCTATCAGCAGGACAACACCGACGCCGCCTTTGCCAAATTGGCCAAGGCCATCGCGCTGGCACCGGACGATGCCGAGCTCTACCTGATGCGCGCCGGTTGGCATGAGACAGCAGCTCTGCAACCCGATTCCGCCGCCGATGCCCTGCCACAGTTCAATGGCCTGCAGTATTCTCGGCGCCGGCTGGAGCTGGCCGATGCCGATTACAGCGCCGCCATTGCCCGTCAACCGCAGCTCAACCGGGCCGTGCTCAAACGCGCGCAACTGCGACACAAACTCGGCCGCTTCGATGAAGCGCTGCGTGATTACGATGCGGTGCTGCAGCAGGTGCCAGCGGCTGATCCCCGGCGAGATTTCATCGTCGATCTGCGCAAGCACTCCGAGAACCAGGGCGCCGGCGAGCGCGAAGCCACCGCCCGCTTGCTGGAGCAGACACTGGCCGATCTGCCGGCGCACGAACGCCAGCAGCTTGGCGCCGATTTGGCGGCATCAGCAGTGCGCAGCGCGGCCGCCAGCATGCGCAGCGGCCAGAGTCTGGCGACGGCAATGGAACAGTTTGTGTCCGATGATCCGAACGAGTTGGTTGCGGTCGACATCGCGTACAAAGTGCACGCCCATGGCAATGAACCGGCGCCGGAATTCGTGCCGGCCGAGTATCGGGAATTCAGCAAGGATCAGCAGCGCTTTGCCGAACAGGCCAGTCGGCAAATGCAGAAACTCGGTTTTGTTGTGCTGGGCGATTTCAATCCCGTGCATTTGAATCACATGCTGAACCGGCCAACCCTGGTGCGGGTGTATCGCAGCAGTGATGGCCACAGCTGCGCCGCCAGCTACAAACTCAAACCGAGCTGGCCGGGGTGGTTGGCGTTTGTGCTGCTGAAGCTCACCGGCAAATGGCACGAGCCAGCCGTGGTCGATTTCGAGAGCGAATTTTCCGATGGCCATTTTCTGGTCACCAACAACAGCGGCCAGCTCAGTCCATTCGGTTATGGCAGCCGCATCGACACGCTGGCCTTGCCGCTATCCACCAGCGTGCCGGCGCTGCTGGCCCAGCATCTGACGCGCATCGCCGCGTATCAAAAGGCCCATCCTGCGGCCGTCCCCACGCAGGTAACCGACAGCCGCAGCGTGTTCGCGCTGCAAACCCGATTGAACCAGGGCAAGCGCGCCTATCGCCGCGGCATCGGCTACATCACCGATGCCGAACTGCAGCAGATGCTCGGCGCGCGCTATCAGGAACTGCAGGAAAAAGTCCGGCAAAAGCTGCAACTGCTGATCGCCACCGATGACAGCGACACGGAGTCGGCCCGCAGTTAGGGGCTGGTTCCCAGTCAGGCTTGCATTACACTAGCCGGGCGGGATTGTCCGCCCGGATCACAGTGTCGCTGTCCCGCCCCATGCGTTCACAAGCATTTGACGTCATCATCATCGGTGCCGGCGCCGCCGGCATGTTTGCCGCGTTCACCGCCGGCCAGCGCGGCCGGCGCGTACTGCTGATCGACCACAGCAACAAGATTGGCGAGAAGATCCGTATCTCCGGCGGTGGCCGCTGCAATTTCACCAACATCCATGCCAGCCCGGCCAATTACCTGTCGCAGAATCCGCATTTCTGCCGCTCGGCATTGGCGCGTTACAGCGCCCAGGATTTCATCAAGCTGGTGCAAAAGCACCGCATTCGCTTTCACGAAAAGACGCTTGGCCAATTGTTCTGTGATGACAGCGCCCAGCAAATCATCGATATGCTGATTGATGAATGCCGCGACGGCCAGGTCGAGTGGGCAACCGGCACTGCTGTCAGTGAGGTCACGCATCGGGACAATCGCTTTCGGGTGCAGACCAATCATGGCCATTACGATAGCGAATCCTTGATTGTCGCAACCGGCGGGCTGTCGATTCCGCAAATCGGCGCCACCGGTTTTGGTTACGAGCTCGCCAAGCAGTTCGGCCTGCGCATCGTCGATACCAGCCCGGCGCTGGTACCGTTGACGTTTCCCGGCCCGGAGTGGCAGGCCTTTGCCGATCTGTCCGGCGTGGCATTTGATGCCGAGGTCAGCTGCGGCAAAACCACCTTTCGCGAAGCCATTTTGATCACCCATCGCGGCGTCAGCGGCCCGGCCATTTTGCAAATCTCTTCTTTCTGGAAGCCGGGTCAGACGCTGACCATCAACCTGGCCCCACACGATGATCTGGTGTCGCGTTTTCAGGAGCGCGGGCAAAGCGAACAACTGCTCGGCAATGCCTTGGCGGATTGGCTACCCAAACGATTGGCCCAACTCTGGTGCGAACAGCGCGATGTGCACAAACCGATGAAGCAGCTCGGTGCGAAAGCGCTGCAGAAACTGGCGGAGGAATTGCACCACTGGAGCGTGCGTCCGGCCGGCACGGTCGGCTACAAGAAAGCCGAAGTCACGCTCGGCGGTGTGGACACCCGCGAGCTGTCCTCGAAAACCTTGATGGCGAACAATGTGCCGGGCTTGTTTTTCATTGGCGAAGTGGTCGACGTCACCGGCTGGCTCGGCGGCTATAACTTTCAATGGGCTTGGGCGTCGGCACACGCGGCCGGCTCGGTTGCCTGATCGCGGCAACAAAGGGTTTCCGAATCGCGTGCAATGGCAATAAGGACCGCTGCCCGGTTCATGGCATGATGTTCGCTCTTCGGCTATTCCCGTATGCAAACGCCCATTCATGCCTCTTTCAACGCCGGCACGGAGCACCCCATGAGCGAGAAACGCGCGCTGTTTGATTTTGCCATCCGGTTCAGCAACGGTGGCGGCATTCAGGGCCAAGGCTTCCGGCTCGATATCGACGGCGACGATATTGCCGATCAGGCGCTGGCCGCCTACATCATTCGCGATTTGCGCCTGCTGATGGTTGGCGAAGTGCAGATACTCAACAAGCAGATCATTACCGAGCCGCACAAGCGCAGCAGCCGTGCGGCCGATGCCGCAACCGAGCGCAGCGAAACCGGCGAGCTGTTTGTCGATCTGAGCCATGAAATTGAAAGCGGCATGATTACCTACAAAGGGTTGCCAGCACCGGTGATCTGTGATCACCTGTCGCGGTTGCAATCGCGCCAACATTATGCCGACGGCACGGAATTCCAGATCGGTCGCATCGACATGGTCAGCAATACCGGCACCTATCTCGATACGCCGTATCACCGCTTTCCGGATGGCATCGATCTGAGCGGTTTGTCATTGCATCACATCGCCAACCTGCCCGGCCTGGTGGTGCGCGTGCTTGGCAGTCAGCAGCGCGCCATCGACTGGACGGCGTTTGCCGCGACCGAGATCAGCGGCAAGGCCGTGCTGGTGCACACCGGCTGGAGCCGGCACTGGCGCACGGATCAGTATTTCGAAGGTCACCCGTTTCTGACCGAAGCGGCTGCCATTTATCTGCGCGACAACGGCGCCAGACTGGTTGGCATTGATTCGCTGAACATTGACGACACCGCCGACGGCAAACGGCCGGTGCACACCACCTTGCTGGCTGCCGGCATTCCGATTGTCGAACATCTGACGGCGCTCGATGCGCTGCCGATCAGCGAGTTCTGGTTCAGCGCAGTGCCACCGAAAATCAAGGGCATGGGCACCTTTCCGGTGCGTGCGCATGCGCGCCTGCCGCGCGCCGCATTGCCGGCGTAGTCGTCAGTTGTACCCGCTCACGACGCCAGCCGCGCCAGCACCGGGGTTTCGAGCCGCAAGCCGTTAAGCTCGTGCTGCACCAGGTGCGGCGTATGCTTCTCGAACACCAGCACGGTCGGCAAGAGTTGCATCACGTCGGCGTTGTCGACATCGTCATCGCAGGCTTTGACGACGACGTCGACATGCAGCTTGCCGGCACGACGAAATTCGTCGCCGACAAATATCTCGCAACGGCGCTGTAGTCTGTCACCGTCGACGTGCAGCTCCACATCCAGACGTTCATGCGCCAGCAGCCGCGACCAGCGCTGCTGGATGTACTTCAACAACGGACAGCGCTCGGGCTCCGCGTTGTGGTCCGTCGCCGCCAATGAATTTGCCATCGCTTCATCCTTCTTGTTAGCCATACCGGTCGCTTGCCGGAAGGCTTGCAGCAGTGTAAAACCTCAACCTAAGTTGAGGTCAAGCAATGACCGTGGTAATAGCACCATGCTGGTGACAGCATGATGGCAATTGGGGCAGCGATGGCCAAACGCAAATCGGTGAGCTCGGCAGCGAAAGAACTCGCTGCCGAGTCGCTTCAGCGCGAACTGACGGTCGGTGATGTCGCCGAGCGCAGCGGCGTCGCCGTTTCGGCCGTGCATTTCTACGAGAGCAAAGGGTTGATCCAGAGCTGGCGCAATGCCGGCAATCAGCGCCGTTACCATCGCGAGGTACTACGCCGGATCGCCATCATCAAGGTCGGCCAACGCCTGGGCATTCCGCTGGCCGAAATCCAGCACGTGTTCAAAACTTTGCCGGCCAGCCGCGCCCCTACCGCCGGCGACTGGCAAAAGCTGTCGGCCAAATGGCGTGCCGATCTGGATGACCGCATCGCCCGTTTGCAGAAAATGCGCGAGCAGATGAGCAGTTGCATCGGTTGTGGCTGCCTGTCGCTGAAAGACTGCCCGCTGCGTAACCCCTGGGATGAACTGGCCGAACGTGGACCCGGTCCACAGCTGTTGGAACCGGACGGCAAGCAATAACCATTGGTGACAGCGTTGCGGTCACCCCCGCTGGCTGGCAATGTGAGCGGCGACAACAACAACAGAGTCGTCATCATGTCCATTTTGCCGTTTCGTCACTTGTTCCATGCCTTGTCCCGATCTGTCAGTTCACTGCTGACAGGTTCGCTGCTGACTGGCTTGCTGCTATGGACCGGTTGTGTGCACGCCGACAGCACGCTGTATCAACACGCGACGCTGATTGATGCCAGCCAGGCGAATGCACGCACCGAGATGTCACTGCTGGTGGTCGACGGCCGCTTGGCGGCGGTGCTGTCCGACAAGGAAGCCAAGCGGAAAAAGCTCACTGCCGACAAAACCGTCGACCTGCGGCAGCGTTATGTCATCCCCGGATTGATCGATACCCATGTCCATCTCGCCACTTACCCCAATCCGGCTTTGGCCCGCGCCCAGCTTGAGCTGTATCTGATGAGCGGCATTACCACCGTGCGCGACATGGCGGGTGATACCCGCTTGCTCGGTGAATTGCGTCGTGAGCTGTTGCTGAAGGAAATCCCCGGTCCCGAGCTGCATTTCTCGGCGCTGATGGCCGGCGAGAGTTTCTTCAATGACCCGCGCACCCATGCTGCGGCCCAGGCAGAAACGGCTGGTCAAGTCCCGTGGATGCAAGCGATCAACGGCAACACCAACGCTGCCTACGCCGTTGCGCAAGCCAAGGGCACGTACGCCAGCGGCATCAAGCTGTACGCCAATTTGTTGCCAAGCGATATTCGCCGCATCGCGACCGAAGCGCAGCAACAGCAGGTCAAAATCTGGTCGCACGGCACCGTGTTTCCGACCCGGCCAAGCGAACTGGTCGAAGCGGGTGTGCACCAGCTAAGTCATCTCTACATGCTCGGCTATGAAGTGGCCGACAACATGGACGGCACCCGTTACGACAAACGGCCGCCGGTGGCCTTTGCCGAGCTGACGCCGGAGCACCCCAAACTGCAGCTGCTGCTGCAGTTGCTGAAACAGAAAGCCGTGTTTCTTGATGCCACACTGTTTGTCATCGATTACGCCGCCAACAACCCGGTGATTCCAGCCGAGCGTCGGGCAGGTTTGCCGGATCAGTATCAGTTTTCCTTGCGGATGGCGCGCGCTGCGCATGCGGCCGGCATCCGGTTGACGACCGGCTCCGATGTCTACGTCGGCTTGGAGTTTGCGACGCCGGGCCTGTGGCCGGAGCTCGAAGCCTGGCAGAACGATGCCGGCTTCCAACCGCATGAGATTCTCCGAGCGGCAACGCTGCATGGCGCCGAAGCATTGGGCATTGCCGATCAGGTCGGCACACTTGACGTGGGCAAGAAAGCCAACTTCCTGATCCTGCGCGAGAATCCGCTACAGGACATTCGTGCGATCAAAAGCCTGGAAACCACCGTTCTGCAAGGCAAGGCTTATGCACGCGCCGATTACAAATTGAGCCCGGAAATGTGGCAGGCCATGAAAGAATAAGCCGGCCGCGTCGCGGCTGCTAGAATCGCCACCCGACACCTCCTGTGCACCTGCAGGACGCAATCTGAGGCCGAGGTTATTCGATGTTGCTGTATCTGCTTGGCATGCTCGGCACCGCTGTTTTCGCCATCACCGGTGTGCTGGCGATCCGCCGGCAAGGTGTCGATGTATTCGGCGCGCTGGTGCTTGGCGTGGTCACCGCGTTGGGTGGCGGCACCGTGCGCGATCTGCTGCTTGATGTGCCGGTGTTCTGGCTCAGTGATTTCAATTATGTCTGGGTCGCCAGCGGCGCCGCGCTGCTGACCTTCTTCGTCTCACGGCCACTGCATCGCAACCGGCAATTGCTGCTGTATCTCGATGGTTTTGGCGCCGCACTGTTCGGCGTGCTGGCCGCAGAAAAAGTGCTCGGCCTCGGTCATGGTGCCGCACTCGCGGTCATGCTCGGCGTCTGGACCAGTATCGGCGGCGGCATCGCCCGTGACGTGCTGGCAGCACGGACCAACTTGCTGATGTCGCCGGAAATTTACGCCACACCAATCCTGCTCGGCTGCAGCCTGTACGTACTGCTGAAAGCGCACATCGATCCCACCCTGTTGGGCATCGGTTGCGTGCTGATCACCTTTGGCTTCCGCACGCTGGCCATTTACAAGCAGTGGAAAATGCCCCGCCATCTGTCGACGCATCGGGAACCACGCTGACTCGGCGCAGTGATCCGTCGCAAACCGTTACTGCCAGTTCAGCGGGTCCAGCCGGTAATATCGACTGAATTCGGCGTACAGCGCCGGATGTTGCTCGGCCAGCGCATGCGGCTGTTCAAAAAACACTTCCGATACCACCGCAAAAAACTCGGCCGGGTTGGTCGCCCCGTAAGGATTCAACAGACTGCGATAACCCAGTGCCGTCTGCTGCTGCAATGTGTGGAACTCGCGCTGCAAGGTCTTCGACCAACTCTGGTAATGCTCCGCTCGCGCCAGAATCGGTGCGCCATTGGCCGGGCCATTTTCCTGATCCAGTTGGTGAGCAAATTCGTGTATCACGACGTTGCGGCCGTCATCGTGAACATCGGCATCGGCAACCGTGTCCTGCCAAGACAGAATGACCTGACCCTGTTGCCAGGATTCGCCTGACAGCACCTGCCGCTGTTCCGTCACCAGCCCGGACGCATCGGGATGGGTCTTGTTGACGATGAACGCCGAGGGGTAAATCAGAATCTGACTGAGCTGCGGGTAATAATCGGTTTTGCGGTTCAGCAGCAGCAGGCAGGCCTGCGCGGCGATGGTCACCCGCATTTCATCGGTCACCACCAGACCATCACAACCGACAAAGATCTTCTCGGCCAAAAACACCTGAATATGTTTCTTCAGTTGCAACTGCAGATCGGCAGGCATCCGCCGAAAATACGGCATGCGCCGTTTCAGTATCTGCCGCCAGGCCTCCGGAAAAGGCTGCGCGCGCAGTCGTTGCCGGCGGCGGTACTTCAGATAAGGCTTGCTGAACATCCAGAGACTGACCAGAAGGCCAAGCCCGACAATCACAAGAATGGTGACCATGCCGGCCCCAGGTCTGCTGACGAATCAGCAAGTTGGGCACGCCAACCCAGCTTTTCAAGGGCGACTCGCCAGCCGATGCGATGCCCCGTATGATCGCAGCCTTGTTCACCACGCCGTCATGCGATGATTTCCCGCGTCAAAAAATACACGCTGATGACCTTCGGCATTCTGGCTCTGCTGCTGGGGCTGGTCGGTATCGTGCTGCCGATTCTGCCGACCACGCCGTGGGTGATCGTCGCGGCCTACTGTTTTGCCAAAGCCGAACCGAAATGGGAACGCTGGCTGGTCGAGCATCCCAGGTTCGGCCATTACATCGTCGCCTGGCGCGACCGGCAGGCGATTCCGCGCGGCGGCAAGATCGCGGCGCTGGTGATGCTGGTGATCAGCGCCACAATCGGCTGGTTGCGCTTGCCGGTGGAATGGGCTTGGTTGCCATCGGTGGTCGCGATTCTGGTTGGCGCCTGGATCTGGTCACGACCAGACAAATAAAAAACGCAACGCCGATTGACGTTGCGTTTTTCTGTTTACCACGTTTCCTGTTTTACCACTTACGCCCGCTCAGCGCCGGTCCAGCGCGCTCAGTTCACGTGCCATACCCCGCCACTGCCGTTCGCTCAGCGTCAAGGCTTGTGCCTGCTTTTGCAGCACGGCCAGTCGCGATTGATCGGTCAGCTGCAGATCCTGCACCAGCAACGGACCCGTGACACCGGCATCGTGCAGCAGTTGTTTGTCGATCTGCAGCGTCAGCGTTTTCCGGCCCGACTCGATCCAATCGGCAGTGGCGGCAAACACCACCGGACGCACCACGCCGGCACTGTCCTTGCCGCTGATGATCGCCCGCACTTCATAACGGCCTGGGCTCGCCACCGTAACCGGCACGTTCAACTTCAGCTGGTCCGCGGTTTTGCTGAAACCGATAGTGCGTTCCAGCCGGGCACTGGCCGCAGCAAACGCAAACGCGCTGCGAACCTGGCGTTCGACAGCCATGCCGTTGTGCTCGGCTTTCAGCGTCCATTCCACTTCCCACAAGCCGGGCACATCGCCGCTTGGCAGATCCAGCGCTTGGGCGATTTTCCAGCTGCCGGCAGTGCCACGGCGCACATCCAGTGCAAATCGCCGGCCATCTGGCGTCAGCAGCGCAGCGGTCGCGGTTTTCGCGGCCACGGCGACGCCATCACGCAAGAGCACGCCGTCGACATCCAAGGCATTGCCGGCCAGCACCGTGTGCGCGCTGTGTTTCGATTGCAACCGATACGGGCTATCCGGCTCAAAAACCTGCACCAGATATTCGGTATCGGCGGCCACCGTGGTTTTGGCTTTCAGCTGGAACACGCCAACGCCAAGATCGGCATCGAGCTTGGCGGCAACACCACCACGCAGCACCGGCAATGCGGCGGGTTCGTCTTTTGCGGCTTGATACAGCGAGCTGGCCGAGGCCGACAGCGATTGCTCGCGGCCAGCCGGACTGCGCAACAGCAAACCTTCCGGTTCAATCAGCACTGCATTTTTGCTGGCTTGCCCCGCTGGCGACTGCGCACTGACACGCAGCATCGCGCCCGGTGCGGTGGTCGGCAAATCGATGCCACGATTGAGTTCGGCGCCAGAAATTTTCCGCCAATACTCGCGACTTTCAATCGGCTCGGGTTTGGCATTGAGCGCCAGCGGCGTATCCATATCAAGCGCATAGCTCACCGCTACCGGATCGCGCGAATCGTTTTGCCAGGGCGCGGCCACGGCCGGCCGCAGTTGATTGCTGCTGAGATCGCCAGCCTTGCTGGCTTGCAAGCGCAATGTCTCGGCCTGCGCCACACCACCGAATGCCACCAATGACAGGGCCAGCGCGACAGCGTGCAGGACGGATGTTATTTTCATGGAATTGTTCATGAAGGCTTTCCTCACACGTCATTACGCAGGATCACGTCAAGACCAAAGCATTTTTTCCGGCTTTGGTTATGACTGAGTGGTTCACTGCCATTGGTGCGACTGGTGTCATTGAACCAGAGCGAACCGGCGCCGCGTTGCGAGGAACAGTTGAGGAAGCCATCGGAACAGCTGTCGAGCCAGTTCTGGGTGGTTTCCAAACCGACATTCAGCGCGTAGCCACCGCAGTAACTGTCGCTGTCCCAGATCGCGGAATCGACATCGGTGCCGACCACATTCCAGAACCCTTTCGGCAGTGCTGGCCGACCGGCGGTGCCGAACAGGTTGTTGGCGTTGTAAGTCGCCATCCACGACACTTGCTGTTGGCGCACCGCATCGGATTTGTAGCCGAGCAACCAACCGAGCGACTGCTCGAAGACATTGCCATTCATCACCGCATCGGCGAGCGGCGTGCCGAGACTCGACGGTGCTAGCGCATTGACCCAGCGGATTTTGCTGATGATGTTCGGGTAGCGGCTGTCCCAGGTCGGGTTCGACAAAATCCAGCGCACCACGTTGCCGCCGTTCGAATGGGTGATGATGACCAGATCGGTGATGCCCTGATTGCCGATGAACGTAGTCAGCTGGCCAGCCAGACAACCGGCTGCGCCCGTGGTCCACATGTACTGGCTGAAATCGCAATTGACGACGACGTACTTGCTTTGATCCGGCAAACCCTGACGCACGGAGTTGATGAAATCACCGCCCCAGTAATCCCAGGCATCGCTGCGGTGATCGCCGGTGCCGTGGACAAACGCAACGCCGGTCGAGGCATTCGCCGAATTGGCAAACCCCAACACCGACAGCAATGACAACACTGCCAACAAATGACGCATGAAAAGCCCTCCTCGGTGGTTCGGAACGACTAAATGGTTCGGAACAACGGTTGTTTCGAAACGGCTGGGTTTTCGAAACAAAAGGGCCTTGGCGCTGAACAACAGCGACCACGCTGATCATGGCGAATCAGCACGACGTGGCGGACGGAAAACGTGACTCGTCTGCAGGTGAGCGGGATATGGCGTGCCGCTCCCTGTCTTCTTCTCAGGCACAAGGCAGTCGTCGGACTCCTGCGCGAACAGAGCAGCACAACTGATCGGTGCTCAGTGCTCCGACGACCGATCAGATTCTTAGCATGCGCTCACCAGTGTGCAAGCGCTTCGGTTTCAGGGCTGGATAGCGCTCGTTTTGCTACGCTGCAACATAAACATGCTGAGCCACCCCACCGCTCTTGCTGCAGCGCATCAATCGCCAACACTGAGTGGTTCGCCAGACACAACCCGCTCGCGCAGCGCCAATACCCGCCTTTTTCTTCGCACAACCTTCACCTTTTCGAAGCAGGTCTCAGTTGCGCGTCAACAGCAGCCGCAATGTAGAGACCCGAGTCATTGCGGGGTGCTCGATTCGTATGCGCCGATACCGTGCACAAAAAAATGACATACACTTCTGACTTGATACGCGCTATCACGATCAGCGCGAACGCAGCGCAACGTTCGCGAGGAACTGGCGATGACGGATCAAACCACGACCGCACTGTCCGGCCCGGACTTCCAGCAGTTGTTCGAAGCGCTGCCAGCACTGTTTCTGGTTTTGACGCCGGATTTCACCATCGTCGCGGTGAGTGATGCTTACCTGAATGCCACCAAAACCCAACGCAACCAGATCGTTGGGAAGAATCTGTTTGCCATTTTTCCCGACAACCCTGCGGACCCGAACGCCACGGGCATGCGCAACCTGCGCACCTCGTTGGAGCGCGTCATTCGTCAGCTGCGATCCGACAGCATGGCGGTGCAAAAATACGACATCCGCCGGCCGGAAACGGAAGGCGGCGGGTTTGAAGAGCGCTTCTGGAGCCCGGTCAACTCACCAGTGCTCGACAGCACCGGCCAACTGCGCTACATCGTGCATCGGGTCGAAGATGTCACCGATTTCATCCGACTGAAGCAACGCGGTGTCGAGCAGGATTTGTTGGCCAATGAATTGCGTGACCGCGCCGAACGTGTCGAAACCGAGCTGTTCCAGCGCGCCCAGCAAGTGCAGGAGACCAGCCGGCAACTGGAAACCGCGCATATTGAGTTGGCCCGTCTCTACGACGCCACCAAAACCCTGGAACAGCTGAAATCGCAGTTTTTTGCCAACGTCAGCCATGAACTGCGCACGCCGCTCACCCTGATTCTCGGCCCACTTGAGCGTTTGCTACAGCAGCCGGGGCTGGCGCCCGACGTGTATCAGGCCCTCGCCATGATGCAGCGCAACGCACACGTGCTGCTGCGCCATGTCAATGATCTGCTGGATGCGGCCAAACTCGAATCCGGAACCATGGCGACGCAGTATCGGCGTGTGGATCTCGCCTACATGCTGCGCGTACTGGCCAGCCATTTCGACATCGCTGCCGCGGATCGTGACATTCAGCTGATCGTGGACGCGCCGGCACAGTTGTTCGCGCAAACCGATAGCGCAAAGTTCGAGCGGGTCTGCCTGAATCTGCTCGCCAATGCATTCAAGTTTGTTCCGAATGGCGGCATCGTGCGCTGCACGCTGACCGCCACGGCAGACCGTGCGCAACTGGACATTGCCGACAGCGGACCGGGCATCCCTCCTGCCCAGCGCGAGCTGATTTTCGAGCGCTTTCGGCAGGGCGATGGCAGTGCCACCCGCAAGGTCGGTGGTACCGGTCTTGGCCTGGCCATCGTGCGCGAATTTGTTCAGCTGCTCGGCGGCGCAGTCACCGTCGACAGCGCAGCAGAAGGTGGCGCCCAGTTTCGGATTGTGTTGCCGCTAACGGCACCACCCGACGTCGCCCTGGTCGACGATACCGCGCAACGTGCCGATGTGGCGGCCGACACGTCAGCCGATGCCGTCGTCAGATTGCTGCAACAGGAGCCCCGGCCGGAGTCGGCGGAAACCAGCATGCCGGTCGGCAATGCCGACCCCAACAGGCCGTTGATCCTGATCGTCGAGGACAATCCGGAGATGCGCCGGTTCATCGCGGAATTGCTCGCGGATCAGTACCGGTTGGCCTGTGCCCACGATGGTCGGTACGGCCTGCAGCTGTTGCAGCAACTCAAACCGGATCTGGTCATCAGCGATCTGATGATGCCCGAACTCAGTGGTGAACAGTTGCTGGCCGCAATGCGGCAGCAGCCGCAATGGGATAACACGCCACTGCTGATGTTGACCGCCAAAACCGATGAACAACTGCGCGGCCAATTATTGCGTGCAGGCGCTCAGGATTTTCTGACCAAGCCGTTTGTAGCCGAAGAATTACTGGCGCGTGTCGACAACCTGGTGGCGGTCAAACGCAGTACCGCCTTGTTGCAAACCGCTTTGGCCAGCAAGAACCGTAGCCTGGAGCAGCTGGCGCGCGAGCTCGGCGAGCAGAAGCGCGCACTGGAGCAGGCGTTGGCACAACGGCAAATGCACTTGCTACAACTGCAACTGCAGGCCGAAGCGCTGGCCAGTAGCAATCGTTACAAGAGCGAATTCCTCGCCAACGTCTCCCATGAACTGCGTACGCCGCTGAACTGCATCACGATCCTGATTGAACAGGTGTTGCGGAATCCGACCGGAAACTTGCTGGACAAGCAGATCCAGCACAGTCAGGTCATTCTGCAGGCTGCCAATGATTTGTTGATGCTGGTCAACGAACTGCTTGATTTGGCAAAAATCGAGCATGGCGAAATGGCCATAAAGAAATCCTGGTTCCGTTTTGAGGATTTGGTTCGTCAATTGCAGAACACGGCCTCACCTTTGGCGGATCGCAAGGGCTTGACCTTGCAAATCACCCTCAGCGACAAGCTGCCGCAGCAAATCCACAGTGATCGCCAACGGATTTATCAAATCGCCAGGAACCTGATCGACAATGCCATCAAGTTCACCGAAACGGGCAGCGTTCAGGTTCAGTTCGCTCGCTTCGATCCCGAACGTGACCAGCTGCCTGATACGCTCTGGTCGACCGTGCCAATGTGGATCATCCGGGTGATCGATACGGGTATTGGAATTGCCGCCGATCGAAAGGAGACCATTTTTCAGGCGTTTCAACAACTCGATAGCTCCAGCACGCGTCGCTATGGTGGCACCGGGCTTGGCCTGACCATCGCACGCAAATTCGCCGAGCTGCTCGGCGGTGATATTACGCTGCACAGCGAGGTGGGTGTTGGCAGCCGCTTCAGCTTGGTGCTACCCCTGTCCGATGAAGCATCCATTGCAACACAGGAGCCGATCGAGATCGCCGTAACGCCGCCATTGCCAGCTACCGAAACCAGCCGAGCCATGCCGCGCATCCTGCTTGTCGACGATGATCAGCGCACGCTTGAGGCAGTCAGTTGCCTGCTTGAAGATTTTGGTTATGAAGTGCTGACAGCCGAGCACGGTGCGGCGGCGATCAATGTGATGCAAAAGCAAACGGATATCGATCTGGTGCTGATGGACATGATGATGCCCGTACTCGATGGTTACGATGCCACTCGCATCCTGAAACAAGAACTGGCTTGCCGCACGCCCATCGTGGCGCTGACCGCCAGAGCCATGCCGGGTGACAGGGAAAAATGCCTAATGGCCGGCATGGATGCTTTTCTGACCAAACCCGTCCGCAGCGAAGAACTGCTTAACACCATCCGCACGTTTTTGACCACCCGGCCGCGAAGCATGAACTGAGTCGACACCCAAAGATATCGACCCCGTTCGACGAAAGCCCCTTTTGCTACGCCGTTTGATTGGCAATACGCGGCGCGATGAACCGACCATGGTGCAAGTTCTGTAGCCCGGTTCCGTGTGCGCGTCGACTACCGAGCGCAGCAAAATCAGCGCGAACAGTCGTACCGCACT
>CAMLNB010000066.1 GCA_946481205.1 uncultured Kangiella sp.
GAAAAAGAAAAAGGCCACCGCATTGGTGGCCTTTTTCATTATCTCGACATCGCAATTACTTTTCATTTTCCCGCACACGCGACTCCGCTTTGTGTGCGTTGTCCGATGCGGCACCAGACATCGCGCGCGGTGCCGGCCGCTCGGCGCGGATCGGCTTCGGCGGCGGCGTCACGACCGCAGCACCACCTTGGCCTGTGCTACTGGAACTGCCCGAGCCGGTGGCGCGCGGTACCGGTCGCGGATGGTGATGATGGATGATCACCGGATAGTACGGTCGATACCAGAACGGATCCCAGTAGCTGCCGCGAAGCAGCAAAACCTCGTCGTGATGACGATCGGTTCTCGGCTCCCACAAGTGATAGCCGGAACCTGACAGCATCGGAAACTTGTAGGGTTGATCGTCAATCTTGCCTTCTACCGCCGGCTGCAAGGAACCGACTACCGTGATCTCGCGGCCGGTTTGGAAAATCAGCGGATCAAGAAAGCCGCCGAATACCGCGATGAAACGGCCACCCGTCTGGTTGCCACCAACCGGCCTGCCCCAGGAATTCAGCGGCTGCTCAACAATTTCAACCCAACTTTGATTGTCCTTGTTTTGCACGCGCGCGACCAAACCACCCCAGCGCACCAATTGGCCGTTGATCGCGGCATCATTGCCACGAACCGTCGCCAAACTGATATGGGGATCAACCGGCCCCTGCACACTCTCCGGCACGCTGGCGCAGGCAGACAACAGCAAACCCGCCAACGCGATAATCGCGAAACGTTTATTCATCATGGCTCTCCTCACGGCAGCGACGCCATCGTCAGCAAATGCTACGCCCGTGCGCATTGCCTGACAAACGGTCATAAGCACCATTCTGCTGAAAATTTGACCGCCGACACGCTTAATCATTCCTGAACGGAGCCGATAACCAGCCATCCCGGAAAGGGCTTCGCAGCCCGGGAGGTTCGCATGTCACTTGCACCGGTCTCACTTTCACCCGCCTCATTCGCATCCGTCGGTCCTGCCGCATCCGGTTGGAGCAACATCGCCAGCCAACGTCTTCCTCCCGCCCAAGCCGCACCTGTCAGCGGTGCCGAGCCGGCACAGTCTGCGCAGGAACTGAATCGGGAGATCGAGGCGCAGAAAGAAAGCTCGCTGGCTTATCGCTTGATCAAGCAGCTGCTGATCGAGCACAGCAGCAGTGAGAGCGAGAGCATTAGCCTGGATACTGACAGCCTTGATCTGACACTGACGCGCAGCCGCAGCAGTGAACTGAGCTTGGCGCTTGATGAAAACAGCCTCAGTTTCAGTTGGACCCAAACTGAAACCTTTGCCGCAACCGTCGTTGGCGAAGGTTTCAGCCTCAGCATTGCCGGGGTTCGGGTGCAGAGTTTCTCGCTGGAACTGGAACGCGAAGTCGGTCAATCGGATCCGCTGCAGATCGACATGGCCGGCGATGGCTTTGAAACCACCGGCTTGAGCTGGGCGGTGCGCTTTGACATCACCGGTGATGGTCAGGCGGAGCAAGTCAGCGTTGCCGCAGATGATGATGCCGTGCTGGCGCTGGATCGCAATCAGAACGGCCGTATCGACTCTGGCAAAGAGCTGTTTGGCGATCAGCACGGTCGCGCCAACGGCTATGCCGAATTGCGCCGACACGATGACAACCGCGATCAAGTCATCGATGCCAGCGACGCCATCTTTTCTGCACTGAAGCTGTTGCGCTGGCATAGCGACGGTCGCCAGCAATTGCTGTCGCTGGCTGAAGCCGGTATCAGCGCGCTGTCATTGCAGGAAGGGACATCAGCGCAAACCGACACCGCGCAGGGCGACAGGGTCACCGGTGGTTCCAGCGTGAAGTTTGCCGATGGTCGGGAGCGCCAGATGGCCGATCTCTGGTATCGCTATCTGGCGGCGAATTGAGTGCGGTGACGCAGCGCTGAGACGTTCAGGCGAACAGATCGACACCAAACAACTGGGCCAGTGATTCGCGGTCCCTATCGCCTGCCGTTGCTTGGTAAGCACGCTGTGCGCGTTGACCGGTGTAGCTGCCGGCATTTTCGCGTTGCACGCGCTCGCTGCTGGCAGCGGTTTGATCGGTCTCCAGCGTGGCCAGCACGCGGCGATAGGCGTTGGTGCCGAGAACAAAATCCTGCCGGCCGTTGTCGGCTTGCACACGAGCTTGGGTTTCGGCTTTGCGCGCTGCGTTGGCCGCCTCGGCATCAAGACGACGCGACTCGGCCGGGCTCCGTTCAAAACCCAGCAAACCGCTCGCATTGAGATTGATGCTGCCAATCGCCACGCTGCCGTTCTCACCCAACGAGTGACTTTACCGATAGAACCTGGTCACCGATAGAACCTGTTCACCGATACAACCCGTTCACCGCTATCGCCAGCTCACCGCGTTGAAGTATAGAGCCTCGACGCGCGCCGCCTCGACCCTGCCGAGTCTCAACCCATCGACAAGCGCCCGCTCAAACCAAGCCTTTTGGTTTGTCCGCGACATGGTCGCGCAAATAGACCGGTAGTGCCTGTTCCGCCGGCACGCCCTCGCCGCGACGCAAAGCAGGGACGGCAAGCGCCAGCATATCGCGCGCATTGGGCAAGCGGCCTTCGCCCGGTTCGGCTTTCAGTGCCGACACGACCCCGGCACGCATCGCATCACCGTGCACCTGCCAACCGGTGCCACAGGCCAACCACTCACCCGACGCGCTGAATTGCAGCTGCGCCGGTGGCAATACCGCCTCCGCCAACACCGTTCGCCACTCAGCGTCCTGCCAGGCATACGCGGCGGCGTAAATCTCGCCCATTCGGGCATCGATTGCCGGCAAGACATGAGTGGCGCCATGCTCGCGCCGCGCCCCTTCAGCCATCGCCAGCAAGGTCGACACGCCGTAAACCGGTTTTGCGTGCGTGAACGCGAGCCCCTGCACAACGGCCACCGCGGTGCGCACGCCGGTGAACGCTCCGGGACCGCGACCAAAAACGAAGGCATCGACATCAGCGAGGGTGAGATCTGCTTGCTTCAACACCGCATCAATCAGCGGCAACAGTTTCTGCGCATGCAGGCGCGGTGCAATCTCGAAATGAGCATGGCAATGCTCGCCATGTTGCAACGCCACCGAGAGCGCTTCGGTGGCGGCATCCAGTGCCAGAATGGTTTTCATCGGTGAGCTCATCGGGAACCTGTCAACCTCATCACGTCGTGTGGCGCAGAAAGAAACGCTGCACATCCGACAATTGTCGCGACAACGGCATTGGCGGCAAGCTGCGCTGAAAGACTTGACCATACGGTCGATGGATCAAGCGTGGGTCGGCAATCATCAAAACGCCGGTATCGGTGACATCGCGGATCAAGCGGCCAGCGCCTTGCTTGAGCGTAATCACCGCGCGCGGCAACTGCATATCATTGAACGGATCGCCACCGTTACGGCGACAGGCGTCCTGACGCGCGCGCAGTACCGGATCATCAGGCGCGGCAAATGGCAACTTGTCGATGACGACGAGGCTCAGCGCTTCGCCGCGGACATCGACCCCTTCCCAGAAACTGCTGGTACCGAGCAAGACGGCATTGCCGAGCTTGCGAAAGGTATCGAGCAAACGATTGCGTGGCTGACTGCCCTGCACCAGCACCGGATAGCGAATGCGCGCCGGCAACTCGCGCGCCATCCACTCCAGCGCGCGATAACTGGTAAACAACAAGAACGCCCGGCCTTGACTGGCTTGCAGCACCGGCAATGTCGCTTTCAGCAATTCTTCCAGATAATGCGGCGCATCCGGCTCTGGCAAACCGTTCGGCACATACAGCAGCGCCTGATCGAGATAATTGAACGGGCTATCGAGCGCCAGCGTGACCGGTTCTTGCAGGCCAAGCTGATCGGTGAAATGACGGAATTGCTGGTTCACCGTCAACGTGGCGGAGGTGTATATCCAGGCCGCATTGCGAAACCGTGCGGCCTGACGTTGAAACGATTCGGCCACTGCCAACGGTGTGCTATTGAACGCAAAGCCATGCTTGTAGGTTTCAAACCAGCGGACATTGTCGGCATCACTGCTTTCGGTGATGGCGATCAACTTGGCTTGCAAGGCCTCGACCCGACCCAGCGCCGCTCCCAAGCCTTCACTGCGATCGGCGGCAATTTCCAGCTGCGTGCGCGCCAGCTCCAAATGTTCACCGAGTGCAGCCAAGGCGGCCTGCAGATCACGGCGTTTCAGCAACGGCAATAATGGCGCCTTTTGCCGATCCATGCCCAGCGCCAGTCGGACATCGGCGACGGCTTTGCCGATGCTTTGTACCGCGGTCAGCAGATCGTCTTGATCGCGAGCATGGGCACGGGTTTCGGCTTCGGTGTCGCGGGCAAATTCAAGCAGCTGCCGGCTAGAAACGGTCTGGCCAAAAAAATTGCTGGCGGTTTCGGCGAGTTGATGCGCTTCATCAATGATGATGGCGGCAGCACCGGGCAACAGTTCACCAAAGCCTTCTTCTTTCAGCGCCAGATCGGCCAGCAGCAAATGGTGATTGACGACCACGATCTCGGCTTCCATGGCCGTGCGCCGCGCTTTGACAACGTGACAATCCTGATAATACGGGCACTCGCCGCCAAGACAGTTTTCGGCGGTGCTGGTTACGTAAGACAGGATCGGATCGTCATCGGCCAGGGCAATGCATTCCGACAAATCGCCGGTATGCGTGCCACGCGCCCAGGACTCCACCGCGCGCAAACTGCGCACCGAATCCTTGGTCGGCAAACGTCCGGTTTGCTGAGTCTGTTCGAGTCGATACAGGCAAAGGTAATTGCTGCGACCTTTGAGCAGTGCACGCCGAGGTTTGACGTTGAGCGTGTCGCAGACGGTCGGCAGATCGCGATGATAAAGCTGATCCTGCAGGTTCTTGGTACCGGTCGAGATAATCACCCGCTCGCCCGCCAACAACGCAGGCACCAGATACGCAAAGGTTTTGCCGGTGCCGGTGCCCGCTTCGACCACCAAGGTCTGGCGCTGCTGCAACGCCGTTTCCACCGCCTGGGCCATTTCGATCTGGGCCGGACGGGCGCGAAAATTGGATTGCTCGGAAAAGGGACCATCGGGTCCGAGCGAGTAAGCGCTCGGCGAAATCACGGCATTCATCAGTCAGAAGTCATCACGAAAATGAAGCGAACGAAGACCGGTGGCGGCCGCCAGCACGCAGAAGGCGCAGTGTATAGGGATTGCTGGAGCCCGCCCAGCGGCGGCTGTTGTGCAGAAGGGCCCGCAGGTCGGCGTGAACGAGTGAAAAACCGCTACGCCGCCTGCCGTTCGGCCTGCCAGACCACCCGGCCGAGGTTGCGAAACCGGGCGACCGTCATCGCGCCGCGCTTGTTCGGCTTCAGCTCAGCCAACGCCGCGCTCAGCACCTCGCGGCTGGCCTCAATCAGCTCCGTCGGCTGGTAGTTCTCATCCATCAGCACCAGCACGATGCGGTCCCACTGACCGTCAAAGCCGAGCTGGCCAACCCGTTGCCGGGTACGGCTGTCGTCGAACATCACCCGCCCCTTGATCTGCACCTTGAGCCCGGCCCGCTCGCCTTCGCCAATGGCATCGACACCAGCGAGCGGCTCGGCCGGTGGCTGCAGATTCAGCAGGCGCATGGCGTCGTGGCGGGCAATCTCGTTGCTCAGCGGCAGGGTCTGGCCGGTGGCCTTGTGGTAATCGGCCGCCAGGCGCCGCGCCTCCGCCATCAGCTTGTCGACATCGTAGGCAGTCATGGTGGCAAGGGGCTCCGTTCCGCACTGCCTTCATGATAGGCGGCGGGGTGCGTGCGGACAACGCAGCAACGCGGATTGGAGCTTCAGACCTTGATGCTGATATGGCGGCCGCGGCGGTCTTCGCCAGCCTGACGCTTGCGATTGCGACGCTCGCCCTGACGACGTTCAACTGCCACCGGCAAATCGCGTTGGCGGCGGTCGGTCTTGCGCTTCTCCATGCCAACGGCGGCATTCGCGGCCGGGCCGGCCGGCGTCGGTGGAATGACCGGCTGCGGCTTGGGCAGCAGCTCCGGCCGAACAGGTTGGTTATCAACAAAGACACGGGGAAGTTCCGCCCCGCTCGGGATATTGGGCATAGCGATATCTCGGGTTTCACCGGCGATATCGGCCATGACTGCGGTTTCTTGAATGGGTACGATCAGTTTTGTGACTGCTCGCACACGATGTGCGGCGGAAAAACAACGGCCCGCAAGCGGGCCGTTGATACAGCAGAACGTTCGAGTGGCGATGACTTGCCGGTTTGGCTTATCACCGCACCACTTCAACTCAGCGCAAGCCGGGTACCCGCAAGTACCCGGCCACACATCAGAAGTTGAAGTTGTACTCGACGTAGTAGTTGCGACCAAACGCGTCGTGGAATTCCTGACGGAACCACGGCCAGTTGGCTTCAGTCGGATCGACCGGAGGCTCTTCATCGGTCAGGTTGTTGATGCCTACGCGCACCGCACCGTAGTTTTCCGGCATCGCGTAACGCAGCTGCCAGTTCAGGGTGGTTTGCGCATCGATCATCTGATCGCCGCTGGCGTCTTCGTCGTAGTACGCGCCCGGAATCTCGTCGATGTACTTGACGTAGAACGTGGTACCGAAATCGCCCATCGACCAATCGGCCGACAGATTCAGGCGGTTTTCCGGCAACACTTCCGAACCGATGTTTTCTTCTTTCGGCTCATCCGGCGTCAGCTGGGTTTCCAGGCTCAGCACGTGCGACCAGTCAAAGCTGAAACGCCAATCACCCGCGCTGGTCGGCAGCTTGTATTCCAGGCTGAGGTCGATACCTTCGATTGATTGCTCGGACAGGTTAGCGAAACCAGCGAAGATGTAGCCGTCGGACAAGCCATTATTGGCACCGGTACCACGAACGATGTACTGCCCGTAGACGTCGGCATTGTCAACGATGAATTGCGGATCCAACTGGGTCACCAGACCCTCTACCGTAATTTGGTAGTAGTCGATGGTCAGGTTCAGATCACTGGTCAGCTGCCACACGGCACCGACGTTAAAGTTTTCGCCCTTCTCTTCTTCCAGCGACAAATCGCCAGCACTGCGGATCTCGACCGACTGTACAGGTGTACAGCTCTTGTCCGGGCAGTTGACGGTGTCAATGATATCGGAGTAACCCACTTGCAGACCGTTGTACAAAGCAAACAAGTCTGGCGCACGGAAGCTCTCGCCCCACGATGCGCGTAGCAGCAAGTCTTCGGTCGGACGCCAAGCCAACGCAACACGCGGACTGAACGCACTGCCGACTTCCGAATCGTCATCGTAACTGTCGTAGCGACCGGCAATGTTCAACTCCAGCGAGTCGGCGATCGGGAACATCAGCTCCAGACCAATGCCGGACAGCGAACGACCGCCGCCACCAGACACGCCACCCGAGCCGACCAAGTCAAAGCTCTCGGTAATCGCGTCGCGATCATCGTTGTACCACTCACGCTGATGATCAACGGCCAGAGCGAACTGGGCGCTGTTGTTGCCCATTTCGAACAGGTCGCCGCTGATATTGAAATCAATCAACGAAGAGCTGGAGATGCCAACCGCGTATGGCTGATAGCTGATGTAAGCGACATCCGCAGCAGACAGCGGCTGGAACAAGTCACGGCCATTGCGCACCAGTTCGTCCAGGCGGCTCTGAATCGCATCACTGCCTTGATCCGTGATCCGGGTGCGGTTGAAGCTCACGCCAGCTTCCCAATCGTAACGGTCAGCCAGCACGCCTTCGAGGCCAAACAGAACATTGCCTGTTTCGTTGTGAACATCACTGCCACGCGGACCTACTTCAACCAAGCGACGGTAGTACACGAACTCGGCACCCGTGCCATTGTAAGCGACCGGGTAGCGTGCATCGCCTTCAACGATCTTGACGCCGGATTCATAAGCCGACGGCTCAAGCTGGTTGGTGACATTGGAGGTACCGTAACCAAAGCGGCTAAAGAAAGTGGTGTCCGCGTTCAGCTCCAGACTGTAATTGACCATGAAATTGGCACGGTCCATCTCAGGATAGAGCTGCCGGAAAGCGGTACGGTTGAAGCGGCAGCGATCACCAACAACAACGCCACCAGGTATGCAATCCGGATCGGCAACAAAACGGGTATCAGCAGCGGTGACACGACCGTCGCCGTTAAAATCCACGTTCGAAGTAACCAAGTTCGAACCGAACGAGCTGTATACGCCGGCCGGATTCGCAATATCACTGGCGGCGTAGTCACGATCACGCGACCACAATGCGGAGTTACGGTAGTACTCGGCAACAATGCTCAGCGAGCTCTTGTCGGTGCTGGTGCCAGCAACAAACTGGGCACGCGAGGTTTCATAGCCACCCTCGCTGGTGTTGCCGTGACGCAGGGTCACGTCAGCGCCATCGATATTCTTGCGCAGGATGATGTTGACGACACCGCTGATTGCGTCCGAACCGTAAATGGCTGATGCGCCGTCAGTCAGGATTTCAATGCGCTCAACGGCAGCAGCTGGAATGGTCGACAAATCGACGAAGGCATCGGTGCCCCCCAGACCGACCGGGTATTTCGGCATCCGACGGCCGTCGAGCAGCACCAGCGTTCGGCCAGCGCCGAAACCACGCAAGTCCACAGCCGACGCACCCGGCGTGAAGCCAAAAGTCTGGCTCTGATCAATTTGACCGCCAGTGTTTTGGGTCATTGAGCCCAAGACGTCCTGAACCGTCGAGAAACCACGGGCATTGATCTGTTCCGCGTCGATCACCACAACCGGCGACGGACCTTCAATATCGGTCCGCTTGATTTTCGAACCGGTCACTTCAATACGTTCGGCGTCCACGTCATCTGCAGCAACGGCCACGCCGCTGACTGCCAACGAGCCTGCGCCGAGCAGGGCAAACTGGATTGCTTTCGCCAAGAGATTTTTGGCTAGGGTTTTCATCTTGTTCTCCGATGGGTCGTGAGGGTTCACTGGACTCATGGCCTCTTTGGGCCGCCTGCTACCACAAATGGAGCCGCCAGTGATTGGCAACTCTTTTCATCCCTGCAGGTCAGAAGAGCGAGCCGGAGAATATTCAGGTTTTTTGCGTGGTGCAAACTGTGTAGAAAAGCTGGTTACGCTTCAATCGGAACAAGGTAAATAGTTGGCAGGAACGAGCCAAACAGAGCAAAAACACGCCAAATTGAGCAGATTTCATTCGCGTATTTTTTGACAAAAATACCGGTAATTTTTCCTATTTTTGTCGGCGATTTCGCGGTAGCCAGTTGTAGTTCCTCAATGGAAATCACGCGAACGCGTCAGCAAGCCACGAACCAAGTGATCCAGCACGGTGATGTGCTGAACAACTACATGTTGCACCCCTTCGCGGTTTTCCAGTAGACCGGTCACCCGTAGCATCTGGCCCTGCAAAATCGCTTGTCGGTGCTGCTCTTGCACATCGCGCCAGAGCACCAGATTGGTATTGCCGGTTTCGTCTTCCAGGGTCATGAACAGTGTGCCGTTGGCGGTTTGTGGTCGTTGCCGATTGGTCACCAAGCCGGCAACCGACAAAGTTCGTTTCCCCGTCAGCATGGCCAGCTCCTGCGCTTGCCGACAACCACGTAGCGCCGGATGCTTGCGCAGCACCGCCAAGGGATGCCGCTCAAGCGAAACACCAACGAATGCGTAATCCGCGGCGATGTTGTCACGCTCGCTGGCATCAGGCAGTGCAACAGCGGTCTCCGTGATGGCGGTGCTGACCAGGCTTTCCTGCTCACGCGCCAAGACCTGCCAATGCGCTTGATGCCGATCGCCGCTGATACTACGCAACGCTCCCGCACGTGCAAGGAACAGCAGATCACTGCGCTCCAAGCCAGCTTGTTCGGCCAGCGCCTGCGTTGACCACCGCATGGGCTTTCCGCTTTGATGCCATTGCAGTCGTGCCGCACAAATGGCTTCGGCTTTTGCTTTGGCAAGGCCTTTGATCAAGCGCAT
Source organism: uncultured Kangiella sp. (assembly GCA_946481205.1). The sequence continues at coordinate 9,937 of CAMLNB010000066.1, forward strand.
GCCAAGCCGAATGGCTGCCTGCCCTTGTCTGTCCGACTCCAGGCTGCAATCCCAATCGCTGTGCAAGACATCGACCGGATAGACAGTGACACCATGCCGTCTGACATCCTGAATCAGCTGTGAAGGCGAGTAAAACCCCATCGGCTGACTGTTGATCAACGCAGCACAATACGCTGCCGGATAGTGATACTTGAGCCATGCCGTGTTGTACGCAAGCAAGGCAAAACTCGCGGCGTGTGACTCGGGAAATCCATACTCACCAAAACCCAGAATCTGCTGACAAATCTGATCAATGAATTCTGGCTGGTAACGATTCGCCCGCATGCCTTGCTGGAGCTTTGCCAGATAACGTTCCAAATCACCTTTCCGCTTCCAGGCCCCCATCGATCGACGCAAGGTATCCGCCTCTTCCACAGTAAAATTGGCAGCGACCGTGGCCAGTTGCAGCACCTGCTCCTGGAAAATCACTACACCGCGCGTACGGCGCAATACCGGTATCAAGTCTTTACTCGGATAAGGGATCTTGTTCGGCGGCAATTGCCGGCGCTTCAGATAAGGATGCACCATGCCGCCTTGAATCGGTCCTGGTCTGACGATGGCTACCTCGACAACGAGATCGTAATAGCAACGAGGGCGAAGCCGCGGCAGCATGCTCATCTGGGCACGTGACTCAACTTGGAATACACCAATCGAATCGGCCTTGCACAGCATGTCAAATACTGCTGGCTCCTCAACCGACATATCGGCGACCGATGGTCGGTGTCCGTAAAAACGCTCAATCAAATCTTGGCTACGGTGCATGGCAGTGAGAATGCCAAGCCCCAGCACATCCACTTTCAGCAGCTTCAGTGTTTCAATATCCTCCTTGTCCCACTGAATGACGGTGCGCTCCGGCATGCTGGCATTCTCGACCGGCACCAGATCAGAGAGCTGCCCTTTCGCAATCACAAAACCACCAACGTGTTGTGACAGATGGCGTGGAAAGCCAATGAGCTCAAGCGTAAGTTGGCAAAACCATTGCACCAGTCGGCTGTTGGGATCCAAGCCAAGATCCGCCAGCTTTTCCGGCAAGCGCTCAGGCGCATCCCACCAAGCCAGCTGATTACCAATCTGCTCAATCAGCGTTAGCTCGAAACCCAATGCCTTGCCAACATCGCGGATTGCGCTCGGCAAGCGGTAACAAATAACCGTTGCTGCCAAAGCAGTACGCTCACGACCATATTTTTTGAACAAGTACTGGATGACTTCTTCGCGCCGCTCATGCTCGAAATCGACATCGATATCAGGCGGCTCCCGTCGACTCCGGGAGAGGAAGCGTTCGAACAATACCTCAATTTTCTCTGGATCAGCTTCGGTGATACCCAGGCAATAACAGACCACAGAGTTTGCTGCCGAACCCCGCCCCTGACACAGAATTCCTTTCGATTTGGCGAAGTTGACGATGTCATGCACGGTCAAAAAATAATGTTCGAATTTTTCTTCTGCGATAAACGCCAGCTCTTTTTCAATCAGCTTGGCGCTCTTGACTGGCGTGCCCTGCGGCCAGCGCTTCCGAGCGCCCTGCTCGACCAGAATACGTAGATGCGCACTCGCCGAGATTCCAGCTGGCACCACCTCTGCAGGATATTGATACTGCAGTGCGCTCGGGCAAAACTGACAACGATCAGCAATGCGCAGCGTTTCCGCCAACCAACCCGCAGGATAGCGCTGCGCCAAGCTGCGCCGACTTTGCAGGCATTTCTCGGCATTGGCCAACCTGCGCATGCCCAAGGCCGACACTGTTGTGCGCGCCTGAATTGCACTGAGCACTTGTTGCAGCGGCAAGCGCGACATATCGTGCATACGCACATCACCAACGGCGGTAATAGCCAAGCCTGTGGCCTGATACAGTTGCTCAGCCAATTGCTGACGCAGCACATCCTGGCCATCCCGGCAGAAATTGACCCCCAACCATATGCGCTCAACGAAGCAGCTGTGCAGGAAAGTAAAATCATGGAGCCATTTTTCAGTGCTGGTCGTTGGCACCTTCAGTGGCAACCAGATCGCCAGACAATCTGATAGCGGCATGTGCAGATCGGCGTTCTGCAACAGGTACTCGCCTTTCTCGGCCCGGCGCCGCGCCCGGGTGATGAGGGCAGACAGTTGGGTGTAGCCCTGCTGGTTGGCGGCCAGCAGAATCAGCGACAAACCCGTTTCGGTGGTGAACTGACTGCCATACAACAGCCTCAGGCCGCACTTCTGCGCCTCGGCGTAGGCACGCACAATGCCGGCAAAAGAACATTCATCGGTGATGGCCAGCGCGCGATAACCCAGCTCGCTGGCGCGTTGAACCAGCTCCTCGGGGTGCGAGCCGGATTGCAGAAACGAAAAATTGGTCAGCGTCTGTAGTTCAGCATAATCGGGCTCGGCGTAATCCGATTCAGTGTGATCCGGCTCGTCGCCATGCAATGCGTTTTGGCGTCCCGAATTTTTATCAGCAATATTCATGACGACTCAGCAACCAAACAAACCATGCAGATACCATTGCTCCGGCGCCTGGTTGTCACGGAATAACCAGAAGCGTTCACCAGACGGATTGCGGGCTACACGATATTCCCGTTGCGCCCACTGCTGCTGCCACCATTCGGAATGCAGCCATTCCACTTCATCTTCAAAACTCAGTGGTCCTCGGTATTGAGGTGTGCCTTTATGTATCTTGAGCGGCTGTGGGTGTGGCAGCAGGGCCAGTGGTCGCTCGGCAGCAATCATAGGAATTGTCGCCATTTCCGCTGAGGATGCTGCTGCTGACGAGACTTCCCTTGATGAGACTTCCGCTGATGTTGCAACCGTCGTCGTCACCGTCATGGCATGTTCCGGCCACCAACTGTCGCAGACCCTCATGTACTGAATGGCGTTGTCACCCAGACGGGCACGTAGAATGCTGAGCAATTGCTGCTCGTTGTTCTGCTCGTCTTCCTGACTGGCAAATAGCTGCGTCCGCGCTGGCGTCAACGGCACGAATTGCTCGGCTTTGACGGCAATATCAAGCACCGGCGCCAGCAGCGGCTGCCGCTCCAGACGCAAGCGACAAAGCGTCAACCAGTCGTGGGCGAGCCAACTCGGCGCTACGGTGCCAATATTGATGATCTGCGGCTTGCTCCGATGCTGTCCCAGCAAAATCTGCAAACGATTCACGGCAAGCTGGCGCGTACGCAAGTAACTTTCCAGCGCTGTGAATAGGCGTTTGATCGGGAACAGCAATGCGTCGACTTGCTCCGTTTCACGCGGTAGCTCAATCGATTGCGTAAAGAATCCCGGCAATTGATAACGATGAAATTGATCCGGCTGCTGCGCTTCAAGCCGAGCCAGATAATCCAACAGCTCACGGCCAAAGCGGCGCCCCAGTGCGGGGCGTGGCAGCGCTAGCAATTCGCCAATGCGGCGAACCCCCAACTGCTGAAAATGCTCCAACCAATTGCGCGCCACCCGACCATCACGCCGCAAACAGCGCAGCGGGGCCTGCTGTAGCGCATGCTGCAAAGCCTCGGCGGAAGGATTGCTTAGCGTAGGCAAGGCACTGAGCACCAGCGCAGCCGTACTGCCCCAGCCAAACTGGGCCTGCACGCTGTAGCCCAGTGCAGCAATCGCATCCTGAAGTCGCGCCAGCAATTGCTGTGGGTCTTGAAACAGTAAAGCGCTGCGCTCGATTTCCAACAGGATCGCCCCGCCTTGCGTCAGCTGGACATCACTGCTGAACTGCATGGCAATGGTGGCAACCTGTTCGCGCGCCAACGCTTCTGCCGCTTCATTTCGGGTGAACAATGTCAAACCCGGCACCAAGGCCTGGGCCAGAGCCAATGTCATTCCGCGGCGAATTCCCTGCCCTGCCGCTGCAACATTCGGCAACCATACCAGCGTACGTTGCTGCACGGCATGGACAATCACCGTGGGTTGAGTATCCGGCACCGAAAACGGTAAGGTTTCCAATGCCAGTTGTGGCAATAACAAACAAAGCCAACGCATATTTTTTGCTCACCATGCGTAGCTATTTCAGAGAATGACTACATGCATGGACCAAGAAGTTGCTTCTGTCAGAAAAGAGACTCTGGCTGAAAAACCAATCGCAGCTTGTTCACGACGCTGAAGCCTGTTGACCGCACAGAAAAGAAAGCGAAAAAAGACGCTGCCATCCATGGCAGCAAGGTGACTGAAGCTTGTAGCGACTGAAAAACCTAAAAACCTGAAAAACCATTCTGTCTCATGACCCGATCATGGTCCGGCCTTATCATGAGCCATGACTCAATGCTGCGCGCATCCATTGCCACTGCGACCTCTGGCTCATAACGCGCATGGTCATGCTGCTGCGGATTCACCGCACAAAAGCCTTCTTCCCGGACGATGGCAACACATGAACATTTGGCTCTGTGGTTACGGCAAACATTGCAGTCGCCGTCCCGCCTCTCCGTTTCAACACCTGCAGTCGAAGCCCAGCGCTTCCAGACTGCACCAACACACGCACCGTTGCCGATGAACTCTGCCGCTGCGCAGATTCCGGTCGCAGCAAAAACGCATAGCTGCCGCCAGCTTGTGCCGCCAACTGCAAACGCCGCAATCGCTCTGCCGTCAACACATTGGACTGCAACAGCACGGCTCCACCTTGCGCTAAACGGAGTGCTTGCTCAGCGGCCCAAGGCGCTTCGTCTTCATTTGCTCGCACCAGCAAGCAGCGCTCCAAATGCACACCGGCTTTTCGCCATGCCGGGGCGTAAGGCGTTTGTTGATGGCCAATCCAAATCAACAGACGCTGCTGTCGGCTCAATGCACTCAGCGCGGGCTGCAGCAGTTGCCACGCCAACACCGGTTCGCGGCATAACAACTCAGTCAAGCTGGCAACAGGCCAACCAGCGCCAAACAATTCCCGATCCAGTCGCGGCCAGCCAGTCGGCAACGATGCAGCGCCATCACCGGCATCGCGACCACGCCAAAGCTGACGTTGGTCGAGCAACTGTTGGAGTGAGGACGTCATCTGCATCTCCGCTCCGGCCACCGCAGAATTTCAAGCATCAGCCCTTGCCAGCCAATGGCCCACCCCGGACTCAATCAGTCACTGCGACACTGCCAGACAAGCTCAGCGACCGTATTTCCGCGCCAAGCCCACCAACACGCCGTAAATTTCCAGCGTGCGCTCCGGCTTGATGACCGGGTACATCTTGTTGCAAGGGATCAGCACATACTCGCCACTGACACGAGCCAGTTTCTTCAGGGTCAACCGGCCGTCAACGTAAGCGGCAACGATGTCCCCCTCCTTGGCCTGACTGCTGAGCTCCAGCACGGCGACGTCACCATCCTGAATGCCCGCATCAATCATCGAGTCACCACGCACGGTGTAAAGCACGGTTTTTGAAGGGTTATCGACCAGAAAGTGATCGATGACAAAGCCCTCGTTGCCATCATCCTGGATCTGCTCATTTGGTACGCCAGCCGGGATATAGGAAGGCGCCATCGGCCTAGCAAAGAAATTCTCATCCGGCAGCCAACGATTACCTTCTTTCTGCAGATAGCCATGCTCATGCAGACGGTCGATGACCTTCCAGACCGCGGTCGATGACACCCCCCAATCCTTGGCCAACTCCCGACAAGATGGAATACGGCCCAGCTTGCGGTAGCGTTCCCGCAGCCACGCCAAGCGATCATGAAAGCTCTGGGTCATAGGGAGAATCCGCTGCTCTAACACGTCGTTAACCTTTTGTTAACCTAGCTTAGCGCCAGCCATTACCGATGGCAAGCCCATTTTTACTGCCTCAGCAAATGAGACGGTAACGCCATAACGCGCAATAGCTATAGGCAATGTCGCACGCACACCATGGCGGTGTGTCAACTGAGTTCGGCACAAGGGCTCGATAGAATGCCGGCGCCACAGGAGAGGCGTTTCACAAACAGAGGGATGAAATGAGAAAACAAAACGGATTCACGATGATCGAGCTGCTCACCGCTGTAGCTATCAGCAGCATCACACTGACCTTCGGGGTCAGCAGTATGCAAACCCTGGTCGTGGAGCAACGCGTTGATAGCTACGCCGGCAACATTCTTCAGTCTGTCCACAACGCTCGCCAACACGCCATTCTGAAAGGCAAGCCAATCACCCTCTGTGCCAGCGAAGATGGTCAGAACTGCAGCGAAAACTGGTCACTCGGCCATTTGATCTTTGTCGATCACAACGGGAATCGCGAGCTCGACGAAGAAGATAAAATTCTGAACCACAGTAGCGGCAGCAACACGAGCGACCCCGTGTATTGGCGCTCGTTCCGTGTTGCCGA
>CAMLNB010000067.1 GCA_946481205.1 uncultured Kangiella sp.
TACTTCCCCGGCTTTGTCATTCCGATGCTGCCGGAGCTGTTGTCGAATGGCTTGTGCTCGCTGAAACCGGACGTCGATCGGCTCTGTCTGGTGTGCGAAATGACCGTCTCCGATGCCGGCAATCTGTCCAGCCACCGGTTTTATCCGGCGGTGATGCGTTCGCAGCAACGCTTTACCTATACCCGGGTCTGGGCGCTGCTCAATGGCGAGCCGGCGCAATCGGACAAAGAAACCGAGTTGCTGCCGGCCTTGCGCGAACTGCAAGCGCTGTATCAAACGCTGGCGGAAGCGCGCCGGCAGCGCGGCGCCATCGAGCTCGATACCCGCGAGACCAAAGTCCAATTCAATGAACAGCGCAAGATTGAAAAGATTGTGCCGGTCGTGCGCAACGATGCGCACCGGCTGATCGAAGAGTGCATGATTCTGGCCAACGTCGCTGCCGCGCGGTTCCTGAACAAGCACGAAATGCCGACGCTGTACCGGGTGCACCAGGGACCGAATCTGCGCAAGCTGGAAATGCTGCGTGAACAGTTGGCGGTGCTCGGTCTGCGCCTCGGCGGCGGTGACGAACCGACGCCAAAAGATTACGCAATGCTGATGTCACGCATCGCCGAACGGCCCGATGCCGACAGCATTCAGGTTCTGCTGCTGCGCTCGCTGACGCAAGCCGTTTATCAACCCGAGATGGAGCCGCATTTCGGCTTGGCGCTGACGGCCTACGCCCACTTCACCTCGCCGATTCGCCGTTATCCGGATCTGGTCGTGCACCGCGGCATCAAAGCGATACTGGCGGCGCAGGCACTGGAGAGCAAAACGCCAATGGCAGGTAACGAAGGTGCCGTTCGTTACGATACCAAGGAACTGGAAACGGTCGGCAGCAGCAATTCCATGACCGAACGCCGCGCCGACGAAGCCAGCCGCGATGTCACCTCCTGGCTCAAGTGCGAATACATGAGCGACAAGCTCGGCGAAGTGTTCGATGGCCGGGTGACCTCAGTGGTCGGCTTCGGCCTGTTTGTTGAGCTGGAAGCCATCTTTGTCGAAGGCCTGGTTCACATCAGCAGCCTGCGCAATGATTACTACCACTTTGATGCGGCTCACCAAACCTTGACGGGCGAACGCAGTGCGGAGCGGTTTACACTCGGTGACAAGATCCGGGTGCGGGTTGCCGAAGTGGATCTGGAGCAACGCAAGATCGACTTTCAGTATGTCGAACGCGTGCGCGAGCTACCGGGTAGCAAACCCACTCGCGGCAATGAGCCGACCGATGCCGAGATCAAGGCGCGCCGGATGGCGGCGATCCGCAAAGCCCTGGCGCGCGATGGCGCTGGCGACGTGCCCGACAAGGTCGTGCAGGAGCGGCCGCGTCGACGCGATGGCGAACGCAGCCCGGTTCGTTATCGGGATGATGCGCCGGCCGGCGCAAAAGCCAAATCCGGCGGCAGCAAATCAGCCGGAGGTCGAGCGAGCACCGGCAAAGCGGCAGGCAGCAAAACCGCAGCTGGCAAAACGGGTGGCGGCAAGGCCGGCAGTGGAAAAGCCGGCAGCGCCGGCAAGAAGACTGGCAAAACAACCCAAGGCAGCAGTGCGAACAGCAACGGCAAGACGCCGAGCGCCGTACGCAAACAGAAAAAGCGCAACCGTCGTTAACACCTCTGCTGTTGTGTGCCACATCAGCGCAGTTGCGCGCAGCGGCGTTGATCAAGTGCAGTGTTACGCGCCACCTTGGTTGTGCGCGTGGAGAATCGTATCGTGGACCGTATTTTTGGTGTGCATGCCGTCAGTTCCCTGCTGGAGGCGGCGCCGGAGCGGATCATCCGTTTGTATGTCTTGGATGGCCGTGACGATCAGAAGTTGCTGGCCTTGCTGCGCAAAGCCGAAGCGCTGGATGTCAGCATCGTCCGTCGTGATCGCAAAGCACTGGACAACCTGACCGAAGGCGCTGTGCATCAAGGCGTGGTTGCCGAATGCAAAGTCGCACCGCAGCTGCGTGAAGACGATCTGGAATCGCTGCTCGAACGGCACTCGGCGCCGCTGCTGTTGGTACTCGATGGCATTACCGATCCGCACAATCTCGGCGCCTGTTTGCGCACTGCTGATGCTGCTGGAGTGCACGCGGTGATCGCGCCGAAAGATCGTTCTGCCGCGCTCAATCCGACCGTGCGCAAAGTCGCCTGCGGTGCCGCGGAGCGGGTGCCCTTCATCAGCGTGACCAATCTGGCACGCACACTGCGGCTGCTCAAAGAGCGCAATGTTTGGGTGGTCGGCACAGCGGGCGAAGCCTCCACCTCGATTTACCAAAGCAAGCTGACCGGGCCGTTGGCGCTGGTAATGGGCGCCGAAGGCGAAGGCATGCGCCGGCTGACGCGCGAGCACTGCGATCAACTGATTCATATTCCGATGTTTGGCAGCGTCAGCAGCCTGAACGTATCGGTGGCAACCGGCGTTTGCTTGTTTGAAGCGGTGCGGCAGCGGAGCACGGACGGATGAAGTGGCATCGACTGACCGGATTGGGTTTGCTGTTGTTGTTTGGTGTGCTGATGCTCGGTCTTTTTCAGCTGTATCAGTACTGGCAAGCGCAAGCCCTGTTGCGCAGCAGCCAGCAGAATGAGCAACTGGCTTTGCACATGGAGACCTTGCTTGACGGTTTGCAGAGCCATGTCAAGCGACTGCAGCACAGCGCCCATCTGGCCTTGCATGACGACAGCGAGCCGGCCGCCTTGCTGAAGTTTTTGCAGCCGAGTTTGCCGGCATCGTCAGCGGGTTATTCCCTGGATGTGTTGCAGCAACACACGCCGTCCGCGCAGCTTGGCAATGTCTATCTGGCAGCCGATCCGCAGCAGGCGGATCTGCAGGCCGAGTTGCGCATCATCTGGGCCTTGTTCCCGCTGGCTGCGTCGACCCATCTGACCGACAGTGCACTGCAATGGAGTTATTACAATTCCTTGCGGGCGCCATTGGTCGGCATGTTTCCGTACCGCAGCACCGAGCGCTTGCTGCGTGACAACGGCATCGAAACTTTGCCGGCATTCTTTGACGCTTTCATCAACCCAAATGATCAGCAGCGCTTGGCGGTGCAACTGAGTGCACAGCAGACACCCACCTGGCGCAAACCACATGTCGACAAAGCCGGTGCCGGTTGGGTGGTGCCACTGGTCGCGCCGGTGCGATCCGAAGGCACGGTCATCGGTTTGGTTTCGGCCGATGTCCGGCTACCATTTTTGTCGAACCATTTGGCCAAGCTGACCACCGCACCCGAGCGCACTTTGCTGATGGATGATGAGCAACGGGTGTTGGCCGACAGCCGCTTATCACTGGAAACCGACAGCCGACTGGCACGACTGGGCGAACGCTTGCCTGCATCGGTGGCCTCGTTGGCGCCGACCCTGACGCGCGCCAATCCGGGCTGGTCCAGTGCCGGTGACTATCATTTGATGTTGCGGCCGCTGGCGCACAGCCAATGGACCTTGGTGCGTCTGATCCCCAGCGATGAACTGTTGTTTGAAGTACGCCTGCGTGTGTTGCTGGTGGCGCTTCCCTTGCTGCTGATTCTCAGTGGTTTGGTGATGAGTTGGTACCGTCACCGCGAACGCGGACGTTACCGGGCCAATCGTTCGAGCTAGGTGCCGGTGTCATGAAGACTGTGGTGCCGAACCGCGAATCGCGTTCGCCGTATATCACCCGCGAAGGCGCCGAGTGCTTGCGCGAGGAGCTGTTGCACTTGCTGCGGGTCAAGCGTCCGGAAATCACTGCTGCAGTGGCGGCGGCGGCCGCGCTCGGTGACCGCTCGGAAAACGCCGAGTACATTTACGGCAAGAAAATGCTGCGCGAAACCGACCGCCGGATCCGGTTTCTGGAAAAGCGCTTGCAGGAATTGAAAGTGATTGATCAGCTGCCGGCGGATCAAACCCGGGTCTTTTTTGCCGCCTGGGTGGTGTTGGAAGATGAAGCAGGCGCCCTGCATCGCTATCGCTTGGTCGGGCCGGATGAAGCCGATGCGGACAAAGGCTATATCAATATCGATTCACCGCTGGCGCGCGCGCTGCTGAAAAAGACGCTCGATGATGAAGTCAGCGTGCGGACGCCAGCCGGGGAGACCGTTTACACCATTGTGGCGATTGCCTATGGCGCGCCGCCGGAGCTGACATGATTCAGTTTCTGATTATTCGCCGCCTGATTGGCGCCATGCTGATGATTTTCGGCGCCAGCATGCTGCCGCCATTGCTGGTGTCGCTGTTCTATGGTGACGGCAAGTGGTTGGTTTTTTTTGTTCTGCTGCTGCTGACACTGGCGATCGGATTCCTGTTGTTCCGCAATACGCCGCATCAGCGCGAACCGAAAACCCGTGATGGCATTGTGATCGTCGTGCTGATCTGGGTCGGTTTTGGTTTGGTCGGCGCGCTGCCGTTTGTCTGGGCGCTCGGTATCAGTTTCACCGATGCGGTATTTGAAGCCGTGTCCGGCCTGACCACGACTGGCGCCACCGTGTTGTCCGGTCTCGATACCATGCCGAAATCGATGCTCTGGTATCGGATGCAACTGCATTTCTTCGGCGGCATGGGCGTCATCATCTTGGCGGTGGCGATTCTGCCGATGTTCAACATCGGCGGCAGCCGCTTGTTCAAATCGGAAGCCACCGGGCCGATGAAGGAAGACAAGCTGGCCCCGCGTATTGCTCAGACTGCGCGGCTGTTGTGGTTGGTCTATGTCAGCCTGATTTTGATCACGGCATTTGCTTACTGGCTTGCCGGCATGACGGTGTTCGATGCGCTTTGTCATGCCATCTCGGCTGTGTCCACTGGCGGCTTTGGCAACTACGACGCCAACATGGCTTATTACCAAAGCGATGCGATTCATCTGATCACCATCGCGTCGATGCTGGCTGGTGGTATCAATATGGGCCTGCATTTTGCTGTCTGGCATCGCAAGAGTGCCGAGCTGTACACCCGCGATCAGGAGACTCGCACGTTTCTCGGTATCGTGTTGTTTGTCACCGTCGTGACGGCGAGCGTGCTGTACAGCAATGACACGATTCCCAGCCTGTGGCAGACCATCAAGGTTGCGTTGTTCCAGGTGGTCAGCGTGATCACCAGCACCGGTTATTCGATTGCCGATATGTCGGTGTGGCCGATGTTTGCACCGCTGTTTGTCATTGCCTGCAGCTATTTTGGTGGTTGTTCCGGTTCGACCGCCGGTGGCATCAAGATCCTGCGTATTTTCCTGTTGTTCAAACAGGCCAGCCGGGAGGCCAAGCGGCTGGTGCAGCCCGGCATTGTTGCCCACGTCAAATACAACGGCCGCATCATTCCCGACAACGTCGCCGATTCGGTATGGGGCTTTTTTGCGCTATGGATTCTGACCGCCGCCATTCTGACCCTGTTGTTGGTCGGTTCCGGTTTGTCGCCGGTTGGCGCTTTCGGCGCCGCGGCCGCAGCGTTGAACAATATGGGCGTGGGCTTGGCTGAAGTCGGTAGCACCTTCGCAGGCATGTCGACGGCCGGTAAATGGCTGATGTCGTTTGCGATGCTGGTCGGCCGTCTGGAAATCTTTACCTTCTTCGTGCTGTTCACCCCCATCTTCTGGCGCCGTTTCTAGGCGCGCGACGGGTCCGGTCCTATTTGGTACAAAACGCCTGTTATTAGTGGCGGTTTTGTCAGTTGCTGCGCAGCAACATCAGGCGTATGATTTTTATACGTACGTGTAATTACGTATAAAAATGAGCCGCCAGCCCACTTTTGCAACACTTTCTCGATTTTTGTTCGGCGCTCCCCGTTCTTTGCAGGGACCGGATACCCGCCGTCATTTGGCGCTGACGGCCTTTCTGGCGTGGGTTGGCTTGGGCGCCGACGGCTTGTCTTCCTCAGCGTACGGTCCGGAGGAGGCCTTTCTGGCCCTCGGTGAACACGGCGAATTGGGGCTTTATCTTGCCGTCGCCACCGCGCTGACGGTGTTCATCATCGCGGTTTCGTATAACCAAGTCATTGAGCTGTTTCCCTCCGGTGGCGGCGGATACAAGGTCGCCACCACGTTGATCGGGCCGAAAGCCGGGCTGCTGTCCGGTTCTGCCTTGATCATCGACTATGTGCTGACCATTGCGATCTCGGTCGCCGCCTGCGTCGACGCGCTGTTCAGCGCGCTACCGCTGGCCTTTCAACCCTACAAACTGCCGGTTGAAGTGGGCCTGGTTCTGATGCTGATGATCCTGAATCTGCGCGGCATGAAGGAATCGGTGCAGATCCTGTTGCCGCTTTTCATCGGCTTTTTGCTCAGTCATTTCCTGTTGATTGTTTACGGTATCGCCGCACACGGCGACCGGTTGCCGACGTTGATTCCCGAAACGCTCAGAGAAACCGGAGAAATGACCGGTGAGTTCGGTTCCCTGTTTGTGATTGCCTTGTTGTTGAAAGCGTACTCACTCGGTGGCGGAACTTACACCGGATTGGAGGCCGTTTCCAACAACGTCAATACGCTGGCCGAGCCACGGGTACGAACCGGTCGGCTGACCATGTTTTTCATGGCGCTGAGTCTGAGCTTTACCGCCGCCGGCATTATCGTGCTCTATCTCTTGTGGGACGCCCAACACATCACCGGCATGACGTTGAACGCGGTGGTGTTTCAGGCCGTGCTCGAAGACATCGGGCTGGGCGACGGCAGTTTGGTGGTGGTGTTGTTACTGGAGGCCGGATTGCTGCTGGTGGCGGCGAATACCGGTTTCTTGGGCGGGCCAGCCGTACTGTCGAATCTGGCGGTGGATGGTTGGATGCCGCGACAGTTCCGGCGCTTGTCGAGTCGGCTGGTGACCCAAAATGGCATCGTGCTGTTTGGCCTGGCAGCGCTGGTCATTTTGCTGGCATCGCACGGTAAAGTGGCATTGCTGGTGGTGCTTTACTCGATCAATGTGTTCATTACCTTTTCGCTGTCATTGCTGGGCTTGTGCATCTATTGGTGGCGACATCGCCAGCAACGCAAAGCCTACCGACGCTTACTGTTGTCGTCGGTCGGGCTACTGGTCACGGTCAGCATTCTGTTTGTCACTGTCATCGAGAAGTTCACCGAAGGCGGGTGGGTCACGGTCTTGATAACCGGCGTGATGTTCTTGCTTGGCTATGCCATCAAGCAGCACTATCAAATGGCCGAACGCGAACTGAAAGTCATCGACAAGCGGTTGGCAGAAACGGTGCCTGCGCTGCCGTCACCGTTACCGACCAGACTGGATCAGGACGCCCGCACAGCGGTCGTGATGGTGGGCTCGAAAGGTCGTGGCACGGCCATGCATACCTTGCTGTGGATACACCGCATTTTCCCCAATGTGTTCAGCAATTTTGTGTTTGTCAGTGTCGGCGAAGTCGATGTCGAGCGATTGTCGGCGGAGAACGGTATTGAACAGCTGCACGAACGCATGGAGCACAATCTGAGTCAATTGGTTGCGTATTGTCAGCATCGTGGTTGGCCGGCGCACTACGTCTTCGCTTTCTCGGCTGACCGGGTACGCGAGCTGACCGACATGGCAGAGCGTTTGCGCAATGAATACCCGAACTGCGTCTTCTTCGCCTCGCAATTGATGTTCGATACCTGGTGGGCCCGCGTTTTGCACCACCAGAGCGCGTTTGCATTGCAAGAAGAGTTGCTTGAGCGTGGCATGCAGATGGTGATCTTGCCGATGAAGCTGAGCACCATTCGCGCCGCGAGCACCGATCTCACCCACCAGCGTAAACAGTATGAATCAGCTTGGCAGGCTGGCATCTGCGGTTATCGGCCGCAGGTGGTCATGGCCGATTCTCCGAGGAGCTCATGAGATGACCGAACAAACCCTGCAAGAAGTGACGCGTTACGCAAGAGCCGCGTTCATTGCCGGCATTCTGATCATTCTGTTGCTGATTGGTCTGCTGTTCTGGCGTAAATCCAACACCGTGATGGTGGGCGAGGTGGTGGTTGCTCCAACCTTGACCATCAAGGAGGCTCAGCAAAAAGTCTGGTTTGCCTTGCCTGAGTTTGCCGACCATCCGGGGTGGACATTCGATGGTGTGACCTTGGTGGATGACACCTGGGCGGTTGTGCGGTATGTCGCGCCCGGTGGCATGTTGGAAGTGGGAAAAGGCACCAAGCGACCGCTGCTCGGCATCAACAAACCGTATCCGCGTCAGGCGCGGAAAACGACCACCGTCAATGGGCAGTTGGCCATTTTCATTCAAGGTGGATGGGATGACAAAGGCGAATGGAATGCCGCAATGGATGCCGCCCTGTTGGAATGGTCAACTGGCGGTTTTCATTACCGCATTCAGCACTCGGGTCTGGGCATGAATTATCAGACGATGATTGATCTGGGCCGAGCCCTGGTAAGCAAACCGGAGACGGCGCCCGCGACCGCGAATGCAACCGTACCTGCCTCGGCGGCGCCTTGAGAAGACGCTGAGTCGTAGGCAATCACTGATTGCGTCGGATGACTCGCAACACCGATACCGGAGTAAAAAAAAGGGCGACCATGTCGCCCTTTTTGCTATGTCACTGGAAACTCACAGCTGCGCCTTGACCTGCGGCAACAAACCTTCGGCTTCTTTCTTCTTCTCCGGATAGGTCTTGGCTTTTTCCAGACTCTGGATCGACTCTTTGAACTGCGAGTTGCGGAATTGGGCGTAGCCGAGCACCAGCCAGGTGTGGCCTTCGTTCTTGCCGAGATTGCCTTTGTTCAGCGCATTCTGATAGGCCGCAATGGCCTGATCCCATTTCTTCAGTTCGGACAGTTTTTCGCCTTGGAACAAGAACAGCTCACCGCTCGCGGCGATTTTGCCGCCTTCGCCATACGCACGCGCCATCCGTTCCGGATTGTTCGCTTGCTTCCAGGCTTGAGCAATGCTTTTCCAGGTCGCTTCATTGGCTTTCAGCACGCCTTTAGCGATGCCGCGCTCCAGCGCGTCGGCCGATTTTTCGTACTCGCCGTTGTTCCAGTACATCGTGGCGAGGTTCTTGATGTCTTTTTCCTTGCTGAGCAGGCCTTTTTGTTCGATGTCAGCCAATAGTTTGAAGGCGTCGTCATTGCGCTGGGCCAGCAGATACATATTGGCCAGGTGCAGTAATTGCTCGATGCTGTCCGGCGCTTTCGCGACCACTTCTTTCTGCAACAGAATCGCGTCTTCGAAGCGGTTGATCTGACCGTGCAGATCGGCCAGCAAGCGGATCCATTCCAGTTTCGGTTCCGGGTGCATTTTCAACGCGATATAGGTAGGGCAGATCGCTTCTTCGGTGCGGTCCAGCTGCATCAGGGTTTGCGCCTTGACCAGATACAGTTCCGGCTTTGGTGCCTTGGCGACGGTGAAGTAGCGATCAAGCGCGGCCAGCGCTGCGTCTTGCTGATCGGCCTGCAGGTAGAAGCTGACCAGATTCTGCCAACCGGCAATTTGTTGTTCTTCTGCCATCACATTCAGCGCCAGCGCCTGTTCGATATGCTTGGCGGCGTTGACGTAGTCATCACCCTCGGCATAGGCGTAGGCGAGCAGGCTTTGCACGGTCGCCTTGTCATAGTCTTTGCGCGGCGGCTTTTCATCGAGCGGTTTCAGCAGTTCGATGGCGGTCGCGTAGTCTTTTGCCTGGTAGGCGTCTTGTGCCTTCTTGTAGATCTTGTAGGTCTTCTCTTCCAGCTGAGCGTCTTTCTCTTTCTTTTTACTGGGGGTCGTCTCGGCCGCGGCGCTCGGCAGCGGACAGTTCTGGGTCAACGAGGTTTCCAGACCGGCCTGTACGGCGGTTGCGGTAAGGCTGATTACCAGGGCGCTGGACAGAAGCAATGTGGCCATGAGCTCACTCCGTACGGTAAAAAGGGCAAAAGGTCCGCTTGCGCGCCGGCGCGGGTTTCGACACACTGCCGTCGCCCATAGCGCGGGGCCCGTTTTTGGAAGGGCCCGCGCGCCGACACCATTCTTAGGGGGGATGTATCGGCGCGCGGGGTTCGACCGTCTCGCAACGATCAAACGTGCTAACCGGAACAGGCGGCCATGGCCGCCTGTTCCTTTTCGGTCTGGTTTATTGCCGAACCGGTTCGGTGACAAAACCCAGCTTCAGTACACCGTTGTACTGCGCTGCCGACATGATCTCGGCCAGTCGCTGGTACTTCACTTCTTTGTCTGCGCGGATATGCAGTTCGACGTTCGGCACCTTGCCGGCTTCGCCGAGCCGAACCAGCAGTTCGTCATCGCTGACTGCTTGGTCATTCCAGAACACCGCACCGGTGGCATCAATCGCCAAGGTTACCGTTTCCGGCTTGTCCTCATTGCGGCTGCTTGACGCATCCGGCAGATCCACTTTGACCGAGTGGGTGACCACGGGCGTGATCAGAATGAACACCACCAGCAGCACCAACATCACATCGACCAGCGGCGTGGTGTTGATTTCATTGTTCAGCGCTTGCGCGCCTTTCTCGAAGCCACCAAAGGCCATCGCTTTGTCTCCTCTGTTGGGTGATGTGTGCCGAGGCCGTTTCATCGGCACCCAACCATCAACCCGGCTTACTTGCCGCCAAACGCCAGCAGCGAGTGGTGCAGATCATGGGCAAAGCTGTCGAGATGGTTTTGCACCACTTTGTTGCCACGAACGAAGGCGTTGTAAGCCAACACCGCCGGGATCGCGGCGAACAAACCGGCAGCGGTTGCCACCAGCGCTTCACCCATCGGACCGGCGACGGCATCGAGCGTGGCTTGACCGGCAGCAGCGATACCGATCAGCGCTTTGTAGATGCCGTAAACGGTGCCGAACAGACCGATAAACGGTGCCGTTGAGCCAATCGACGCCAGAATGGTCATGCCGCCTTCGAGCCGTTGGGTTTCCAGATTCAGCGCATTGCGAATGCTGCGAACCAGGTAGTCATCGAGGCCGCAGGCTTCGGCAAAGGTTTTTTCGTTGTCATGGAATTCATCCATGGCGTGCAGACCGGCTTTCGCCATCCGGCCGACCGGTTGATCGGATTTTTCGACCGCTTTGCGCGCGGCGTTCAGATCTTTCGATTTCCAGAACGAAGCGATTTCGCGCTTGATCGCCGAGCGGGTGCGCAGGTAAACGAAACCACGCAGCAGAATGACAAACCAGGTGATGACCGACATCAAGAGCAGCAACAGAAACGTTGAGATCAGGACCAGATCACCTTGCTCAAATACCAACATCAGATTCATGATGACTCCTTACTGCGTTGCAAGTTTTCAAACCATTTGCGTCGTCAGGCGACAGTGCCGTAGCGACGACGCAACTCTTATTCACCAAAATCGAGCGAGGTTTCGCCGGTCAGGCGGAACACCACCACAAAATCCAGCACCGATTCGATCGCGACACCGTCTTCGGTAGCCGGCTGGAATTTCCAGCGCTTGACCGCTTGCACCGCGGCGCGACTCAGATCGCGGTTGCGCGGATGCTTGGTCACTTCCACGTCGAGCACTTCACCGGTTGGCGCAATGCGCAGGCGCAGTTTCACTTCGCCTTCGTCACCGTTGCGCAGGGCTTCCGGCGGGTACTTCGGTTGCCGGTTGCTGCCATCGCTGACAAAGCGTGCTTTGACGTAAACCGGGCCTTCCTGGACTGCGACCGGACCCGGATCCTGCGATGGGGTCAGATCGGTTTCGCCCATGACGAACGGCACGTCTTCCGATTCCGGCTGCGGCGGCACCTGAATCGGGTTGTCCGGCGGCGTCACCGGCGGCTTCGGCTTGGGCTTCGGCGGCGGTGGTGTCTCCGGGCGCGGCTCCGGTGGCGGTGGCGGCGGTGGGGGAGGCGGCGGCGGCTCTTCCTGGATAAGGGCCACCTTGACGGGCGGCTCCTCCGGTTTGGGCGGTGGCGCCGTGTGATCACGCAGCTGGTACGCCACAAAGGCATGCCCAGCAAACGAGATCAACATCGCGATTACGGCAGGGGCTCTCGACATCTTCAGGGTCCGTGGCCGGGGTGGAGACATGGCGGTATTCCGCCACGTCTGAAACAAATTGTTAATGGCTTGGGGCCGGTACTTGTTGCCTTGCGCTGCCGCTCAGGCGCCAATACGCGCGCGTTCCTTGTTAATAGGAACAAGCACCGTGCCAGCGGGGTTGTGGTAATTTTATACGTGAATATACGTACGCGTATAGTCGTGCGTGTCATCACGTGGCCGTTCCGTTAGCATGGTCTGGCTATGAACCATCCCGTTTTGACCCTGTTGCGTGTTGCTGGCTTTGTCCTGGCCTATGTGCTGCTGGACTGGCTCAGCTATATCCACCCGGTCGGCGGATTCGCGATCACGCCGTGGAACCCGCACCCAGGCTTGGCGCTGGCGCTGCTGCTGGTACAGGGCCGACGGGCCCTGCCGATGGTGATGCTGGCGGCGGCACTGTCCGAGGTGCTGGTGCGCGGCCATGCGCCGCTGTTGCTGACCTTGGTGCTGGGTACGGTGATCCCGGCGGTGGGCTATTACCTGCTGGCGCGCTTTCTGACCGTCGGGCTTGGTTTTGATGTCGCGTTGGGCGACCGTCGGCATTTGCTGAAGCTGTTGCTGGCGGCCATCCCGGGCACGCTGCTGATTGGTTTGTTCTATGTCTGTGCACTGTCGCTGGCCGGTCTGCTCAGTTGGGGCCAGTTGCCGGATGCGACGCTGCGCTTGTGGATTGGCGACTTGATCGGCGTCGTAATCACCACGCCGCTGTTGCTGGCCTGGCGCCGGCCACCGAGCTTCGACTGGCGGACGCTGCCATGGCCGGAGTTCGCCGGCATTGCAATGGCGCTGGCGGCGGTGTTCTGGCTGTTGTTCGTCTGGTCCGGTTCGGACGCGTTCCAGTTTTTCTATTTGCTGTTCGTGCCGCTGATCTGGGTAGCGCTGCGCTTTGCCCTGCCCGGCACCACAGTGCTGTTGATGCTTTGTCAGCTCGGGCTGATCGGGGTGGTGCAAAGCCGCGGTTACGACGCCGGCACTGTGGTCGCGTTCCAGTTTCTGATGTTGGCGCTGGCAGTGGCCGGCCTGGTGCTCGGCATGGCGATTTCCGAAGGCCGCCACGCCCAGGAAGTGCTGCTGAAGCGGGAAGGTGAGCTGTATCAGGCGTTGCGTATGGCCGCGGCCGGTGAGCTGTCATCGACGCTGGCGCATGAGTTGAACCAGCCGCTGGCGGCGATCAGCAATTACGTTGGCGCCAGCCAAAAGCTGGCCGAGCGGGAGGTGGTCGATTTGGCCCGGCTGCGCGAAGTGCTGCAAAAAACCAGTCAGGAAGTGCAGCGCGCCGGCGCCGTGGTGCACCGGATGCGACGGTTCTTCCGCAGCGGCGAATTGCAGCCGGAGCGCCTCAAAGTCAGCGAGTTGATGGCCGCAGCCTGGGAGCCGCTGGCCCGGCGCGCGGCGCGCGAGCGCATCGAGTATTTCGAGCACCGCGCCGAAGCGCTGCCGGAACTGCTGGCCGACCGGGTGCAGAGCGAGATCGTGCTGCACAACCTGCTCAGCAACGCGCTCGATGCCCTGGCCAGCCACCAGTCCGGGCATCGCAGCATCACTGTGGCCGCAGTTGGCGAAGACAGCCATGTCCGGTTCACCGTGACCGATACCGGCCCCGGCATTGCCCCGGAGCTGGCCGGCAAACTGTTCGAGTCGTTCGTCACCAGTAAGCCGCACGGCATGGGGCTGGGCCTCAACATCAGCCGCTCGCTGGTGGAAGCCCATGGCGGCCACCTGTGGCTGGCCGAATCCCGTCCCGGTCGCACCCGGTTTTCGTTTACCCTGCCGGCGTTTCGTGCTGACCCGGCCGCTGGAGCCTCACCACAATGACTGGTACCGCCATGACCGACATCGCCCTCGCCAACAGCCCGGCCGTGCATATCGTCGATGACGACGCTGCGGTTCGCGATTCGCTGGCGCTGCTGCTGGAGCTGTCCGGCCTGCCGGTCAAAAGCTATGACAGCGCCGAAAGCTTTCTGGCCGAGCTCGATCATCAGGCCAGCGGCTGCCTGCTGCTCGATCTGCGCATGCCTGGCATGGACGGCCTCAGTCTGCAGAAGCTGCTTGGCGAACGCGGCGTTGGTCTGCCGATTGTCATGATCACCGCTCACGGCGACGTCGCGGCCGCTCGCACTGCGCTCAAAGGCGGCGCGGTCGATTTCCTCGAAAAGCCGGTCGACGAAACCCTGCTCTTGTCCGTGGTACGTGAGGCCATGCAACGCGAGCAAGTCCGTGCGGTCGCCAGTGCCGAGCAGCAGCAGCGCCAGGAACGGCTGAGTCGGCTGACCGAGCGTGAACGCGAGGTGCTGGCGCTGGTCGCGGCCGGCCGCACCAGCAAGGAGATCGGCGAGCAGCTCGGCATCAGCCCGCGTACGGTTGAGGTCTACCGCTCCCGGCTGATGGACAAACTGCAAGTGGGGTCGTTGCCGGAGCTGGTTCGACTGGCGGTGGCCGCGGGGCAGGGTTGATTCTGGATGCCTGCCTGGCCCTTGAGGCCCATGCATTCGTTTGAGGCCTATTAACTGGTACGGCTGGCCGCGGCGGCCGGTTTGCCGGTGTCCGAGCGCATTTCCTGTTTGCCTGTGCCGCTCACGCTGCGTACAATACGCGCCCCTTCAGCCCGCCCGGGCCGAAGGCATCCTTGCTGCGGCGGTCCGCTCTCACCGGGAGAGTCGGGAAGCCGACCGTGGCGAAACCCACAAGGACTCACCATGCGCCATTACGAAATCGTGGTCATGGTGCACCCGGACCAAAGCGAGCAAGTGCCCGCGATGGTCGAACGTTACCAAGGCGTTATTACCGCCGCTGGTGGCAAGGTGCACCGCTTTGAAGACTGGGGCCGTCGTCAGCTGGCCTACAGCATCCAGAAACTGCACAAGGCTCACTACGTTCTGATGAACGTCGAGTGCCCGGCTGCCGTGGTCGATGAACTCGACAACGCCTTCCGTTACAACGACGCCGTCATCCGCTACATGATCATGAAGATGGATGCCGCTGTTACCGAACAATCGCCGCTGCTGAAAGCCAAAGACGAAAAAGATGGCGCCCGTCGCCGTTTTGACGACGAAGCTGTCGGCGACGTCGACGCGGCCTAACGGACAGGAGTACAGCACATGTCACGTTTTTTCCGTCGTAAAAAGTTCTGCCGTTTCACCGCCGAAGGCGTTGAGCAGATCGATTACAAAGATGTAGCGACCCTGAAAGCCTACATCACCGAAACCGGCAAAATTGTCCCGAGCCGCATCACCGGCACCAAGGCCAATTACCAGCGTCAGCTGGCCAGTGCGATCAAGCGTGCGCGTTACCTCGCGCTGCTGCCGTACTGCGATGCGCACGAATAAGGCGAAGGAGCACATCCCATGCAAGTCATTCTGCTGGAAAAAATCCGCCGCCTCGGCGAGCTGGGCGACACCGTCAAGGTGAAGTCGGGCTATGGCCGCAACTTCCTGATCCCGCAAGGCAAGGCTGTTTCGGCCACCGAAGCGAACAAGAAGTTCTTCGAACAGCGCCGTGCGGAACTCGAGAAGAAGCAAGCTGAAGTCTTGGCCGCGGCGCAAGCCCGTGCCGAGAAACTGGCTGCACTGACCGTCACCATCGCCTCGAAAGCTGGCGACGAAGGCAAACTGTTCGGCTCGGTCGGTACCCGCGACATCGCGGAAGCCGTGACCAAAGCGGGCGTTGCCATCGAGAAGTCAGAAGTACGTCTGCCGAACGGCGCCCTGCGCAACGTCGGCGAGTACGACATCGCGATCGCGCTGCACAGCGAAGTCGCAGCGACCGTCAAGGTTGCCATCGTCGCCGAGTAAGTGGTGCTGAGTCAGCATTGCTGAAAAAGTTGCGATTCGCGCTTCAAACAAAAACGCCACCTTCGGGTGGCGTTTTTGTTTTCCTGTTTTTTTCTCCTCCCCTGTCAAGGGAGAGGGGGGGCAGTTGCCGCTCCCATCTTGTTGTTACTTCAAGCAGCTTTGTCGTCGGATTGTTTGCCGGGGCGAGTCCCGGCAATGCTTGCAATCAAGCAGTAGGTGACGAAGAAAACAGAACTACAGCTTCGATCCCCAATTCAACTTCGTCCTCAACACCTGATAATAATCATGATCCTCAGGATGGACGAGCCACAGCGTTTCTTTCTTCTTGCTGATCAAAATCGAATCGCCCGGCGCGACTTTGATGT
>CAMLNB010000068.1 GCA_946481205.1 uncultured Kangiella sp.
CGCCTGAGCCAGTTCTGCAAACAGGCGATCCGTGATTACCGCGATGAACGCGATCGCCCCGATCATGCCGGCACCAGCCGCTTGTCGCCGTATCTGATGCTCGGGGTTATCTCACCACGACAAGTCTGGCAAGCCACGGCGGCCGTACCGGGTGAGGGCAGCGCGGGTTTTCGCAATGAAATTCTCTGGCGCGAGTTTTATCAGCACCTGATGGCACAGATCCCGCGCTTGTCAAAAGGCAAACCGTTCAAAGAAGAGACTGATCGCTTGCCGTGGTCCTACAATGAATCAGATTTTCGCCGCTGGTGTGCTGGCGAAACCGGCATTCCGATTGTCGATGCGGCTATGCGCTGTTTGAATGAAACGGGCTGGATGCACAACCGCTTACGGATGATTGTCGCCAGTTTTCTTACCAAGAATCTGTTTATCGACTGGCGTTGGGGCGAGCACTATTTTCTCGATCAGCTTATCGATGGCGAGTTTGCTGCCAATAATGGTGGCTGGCAATGGAGTGCGTCGACGGGCACTGATGCCGCGCCGTACTTCCGCGTATTCAATCCGGAAAGTCAGGCGCAGAAATTTGATCCGGAAGGCGCCTTCATCCGTAACTGGTTGCCAGAGTTGGCAAAAGACAACAACGCTACCGTGCATCTGGCTGGCAAGCGCAATGGTTATCCGGCGCCGATCGTGGACTTGAAAGCCAGCCGGGCTGTAGCCATCCAACATTTTCAGCGACTCGGTGGCAAGTTGCCGGTCGAGCAGGCCAGTTTGGATTTTTGAAGCACCATCGCCCGCGACAGCACAGACGATGAATGACAAAATAAATTCAGAGTGGCAGCACAAACCAAGCTCCGGTAACAGAGGCGATTCTTCACCATGAAGTTGATTACAGAAGTGCAGCAGCTGTACCGAAACCTGCATGTCGGCAACCTCGACCAGCTCGGCAAGGTTTATGCTGACGACGTGCTGTTCGTCGATCCGTTCCATCGCATCGAAGGACTGCCGGCACTGAAAGCCTACTTTGCCGGCATGTACAGCAATGTCCGCTCCTGCGAGTTTCAGTTTCATCGGGTTCTGCACGATGACAGTTCGGCGCTGCTGCGCTGGACGATGGCGCTGGCCCACCCGCGACTCAACAACGGCCGACTGATTCAGGTGCCGGGCGTCACCGAGCTGGAATTCACCGACCGCATTCACCTGCACCACGATTTCTTCGATGCCGGCGCGTTGTTGTATGAACAACTCCCGGTGGTTGGCTGGGCGGTGCGTCGTATCAAGGAGCGTGTCGCGTGAGCGCCGCCTGGCAAACATCCCGGCGCATCTGGCTGATCGGCGCCAGCTCGGGTATCGGCTTGGCACTGGCGCGCAAACTGCTGGCACAAGGTCATCGTGTTGCGCTGTCGGCGCGCCGAAGCGCGCCACTCGGTGAATTGGCCGCCGCCTATCCCGAGCAAGAGCTGGTCGCACCCTGTGATGTGACTCAACGCGCAGACATCGACACCGCGGTGCGTCGTATTGACAATGCATTTGGCGCACTCGATACCATCATCTACAACGCCGGCACCTGCGAGTACCTCGATCAGGGACAGGTTGATGCGGCGCTGGTGGAGCGGGTCATGGCGACCAACTTCATCGGCTTGGCACACTGCCTTGAAGCCGCCATGCCGTTGCTGCGCAAAGGCGAGCAGGCACAGATCGCCGCCGTGTCCAGCTCGGCGGCCTACTTGCCGCTGCCACGCGCAGAAGCCTATGGCGCCTCGAAGGCTGCGATGAACTATTTTCTGCACACGCTACGCCTGGACGTGGCCCGGCATGGCATCAGTGTCAATGTGATTTGCCCCGGCTTTGTCAAAACACCGCTGACTGACCGTAACGATTTCGCGATGCCCTGCCAGATCAGTGCCGAACAAGCTGCTGATGCCATCATTGCGGGGCTACAGCGCAACCAGAAGGAAATTCATTTTCCGCGTCGGTTCACCGGCGTATTGAAGCTGCTCAGTCTGTTGCCACTGGGCCTACAACAAAAATTGACCGGATCGTTGGTGAGAGCGTGAAGCTGGCAATCATTGGTGGTGGCATTTCGGGCCTGTATGCCGCATGGCGACTGGCGCCGCAACATCAGGTCACCCTGTTCGAGGCCAACGACTACATCGGTGGCCATACCCATACCGTCGACGTCAGCGTCGGCAGTGGTCGTTACGCAATCGACACCGGATTCATTGTCTGCAACGACAAGACATATCCGTTGTTTCTGCAGCTGCTCAGTGAGCTCGGTATCGACCGAACTGCCACTGACATGAGCTTTGCCGTCAGCTGCGCGGAGAGCGGTCTGGAGTACAACGGCCACAATCTCAATACGCTGTTTGCTCAGCGGCGAAATCTGCTATCACCGCGGTTCTGGCGTCTGATCCGCGACATCCTGCGTTTCAATACATTGGCCAAACAGGTGCTGCGGGATCGCGCCGTTAATGACGAGCAAACGTTGGCCCAGTTCCTGCGCCAGCATCGCTTCAGCGGTCCGGTGATCACCCACTATCTGGCGCCGATGACAGCGGCGATCTGGTCCACGCCACTGCGCGAGGTCAGCGAGTTTCCGCTCGGCTTCTTCCTGCAGTTCTGCGACAACCATGGCTTGCTCAGCGTCAATGACCGACCGCAATGGTATGTCATCAAGAACAGCAGCCGCAGTTATGTCGATGCCCTGCTGCAACGCTTGTCGGCAACCGTGCATCGCCAGATGCCGGTGCGTAGCGTCAGTCGGCATGCCGACGGCGTCGACCTGCTGCTGGCCGATGGTCGCAGCGAGCGTTTTGATCAGGTGATTTTCGCCTGTCATAGCGATGAGGCTTTGGCGCTATTGAGTGATCCGTCCGCAGCTGAACGCGAAATCCTGTCGGCGATTCCTTATCAAGCCAGCGAAGTGGTGTTGCACACCGACACCCGGTTGTTGCCGAAGACGCCACGCGCCTGGGCTGCCTGGAACTATCTGCTGCCACCGGCCAGTGAAGGCACGACGCTGCCGACCCTGACTTACAACATGAACATACTGCAACGTCTGTCGGCGCCGGAGACCTTTTGCGTGACGTTGAACCGTAGCGGTGCCATCGCACCCGAGCAGGTTCTCGGCCGCTACCTGAAAGCGCATCCGCAGTTCAGCCGCGCGGCGGTGCAGGCACAGCAACGGCATCACGAAATCAGCGGCGTCCGCCGCAGCCATTACTGTGGTGCGTATTGGTTCTACGGTTTTCACGAAGACGGCGTGCGCAGTGCTCAGCGAGTGGTCAGCGCCTTGCGAGGTTCGGCATGAAGAACAGCGTGACGACGCCGCCGCTGCACAGTGCAATTTATACCGGCGTATTGACCCACCGGCGCGATCTGGCTCCGGCCCATCGATTTGCCTACCGGATGCGACTGCTCTGGCTGGATCTGGACGAATGCGACGCCCTCTTTGCAGCCGCGACAGGTTGGTCTTGGCAGCGGCCAGCACTCGGCTGGCTGCGTCGGCACGATTACCTGCGCGCGGATACACCATCACTGAAGCAGGCGGTCAGTGATGAAATTTTCCAGCAACTTGGCGTGCGCCCCGAAGGTCCCATCCGGATGCTGACCGCGCCGCGAGTGTTCGGCATCGGCTTCAACCCACTGACGCTGTACTACTGCTATGACCGCGCTGGCACCGAGCTCTGCTACGTGCTGGCCGAGGTGCGCAACACGCCGTGGTTGCAGCGGCATTGTTACGCGCTCGATCTGCGCGCCGCTGCACAAACTGCCCCGCACGGCAAACAGTTTCACGTCTCGCCGTTTCTGCCGATGGACCTGCACTATCACTGGCAGCTGAATCATCCGGATGAGCTGCTGAACCTGCAGATCCGAAACAGCCGTCAGGGCGTAACAGTGTTCAGGGCAACATTGGCACTGCAGAAAGAAGCCGCGTTGACCCCGCAGCGGTTGCAGCGCGAGTTGTGGCGGCATTGGCCGCAGGGCCTGAAAACACTGCTAGGTATTTACTGGCAGGCCCTGAAACTGTTTGGCAAACGGGCGCGGTTTTATTCGCACCCTGGCACAACGCCTTTGGCAAGCATGACCACTTCAACCGCCCCCACTCGCACCACCGACCACAGCACCGATGCCACCTTGACCACGCCAGCGCCGGAGAGCCTGAGATGAGTGCCCAGATTCAAAGCCAGCGCCTACCTGTTCGTGATTCGCTATTGACGCAGCGCTGCCGTGCTGCCGTGCTCGACAAACTCGGCCAGCTGCAAGATGGCAGCATCAGTGTGCACGAAGACGGCCAGCATGCCCGTTTTGGTGAGGATGATCAGTTGCACGCCGAGCTGCATATCCTGCACCCGAATGCCTGGGCCGAGATCGCTCTGGGCGGCAGCATCGGCGCTGCCGAAAGTTATATGAATGGCGACTGGCGCTGCAACGACCTGACGACGCTGGTACAGATTTTCGCTCGCAATTTGAGCCTGCTTGATCAAATGGAAGGTAAGGTCGCGTTCTTTACCGAGCTGGCGCGCAAAGGCCTGCATTGGTGGCATCGCAACACCTACAGCCAGGCCCGCAAAAACATCGCTGCTCATTACGATCTCGGCAATGAGATGTTCCGGCTCTGGCTCGACCCACTGATGATGTATTCCAGCGCAATCTACCCGGATGCCGACAGCACGCTGGATGACGCCGCTCGGCACAAGCTGCGCCGGATTGGCGAAAAG
The DNA here is from genome assembly GCA_946481205.1 of uncultured Kangiella sp. The sequence continues at coordinate 4,719 of CAMLNB010000068.1, forward strand.
CTGCAACTCGGCCCGAACGATCATCTGCTCGAAATCGGCACCGGTTGGGGCGGCCTCAGTGTTTTCCTGGCGCAAACGTTTGGCTGCAAAATCACCACGACGACCATTTCCCAGGAGCAGCATGCGCTGGCGCGCGAGCGCATCGATGCGGCCGGTCTCGGCGACCGCATCGAACTGTTGCTGGAAGACTACCGCGATCTCAAAGGTCAGTACGACAAGCTGGTTTCAATCGAAATGATCGAGGCGGTCGGTCTGCAGTTCCTGCCGCAATACTTCCGCCAATGCTCCCAGCTGTTGAAACCGAATGGTGCATTCCTGCTGCAAAGCATCACCATTGCCGATCAGCGCTACGATTATGCCGCCAAGAACGTCGACTTCATTCAGCGCTACATTTTCCCTGGCGGCGCATTGCCGTCGAACACCCGCATTGCCGAATGTCTGCGCGACGATACCGACCTGCGACTGGTGCATCATGAGGACATTGGCCTGCATTACGCCCGGACCTTGAAAGACTGGCGCGATCGTTTCCATCAGAAGCTGAACGACATCCGTGCCCTCGGTTACGACGAGCGTTTCATCCGGATGTGGGAGTACTACCTCTGCTACTGCGAAGGCGGTTTCCGCGAACGGGTGATCAGCTGTGCGCAGATGTTGATGCACAAGCCTCGCTGCACCGCAACCCTGCCATAACGAGCCGATAGTCATCCCTGGAGTGTGCTGCCGTGTTTTACCGTGGCCCGTTTTATCATCAGGAGCCCTATCGCGTGCTGCCCTCAGCATCGACCTTGCGCCCGTTGCTGCCGTTGTTGATGACGCAACTGGTCTGGTGGGCCGCCGTATTGTCCGGCGGGCTACTGGCAGCAGTCACGCTTGCCGTCCAACTTGCGCTTACGCTGTGGTTGGATCGCAGCAGTCTGCCAAAACCATCGCGACTGCTTTGGCTGCTGGCCAGCGGACTGGCGCTGGATGTGCTGACCGTTCAGCTCGGTCTGATTCAGTTCCGGGATGCGGCGCTACTTGGCATTCCGATCTGGCTTGGTCTGTTGTGGCTGAGTTTCGTGTTGACTGTGCCACGGTTGCAGCAATGGCTGCCACAGCGAGCCATGCAGCTGTTGGTGTTCGCGGTGTCAGCACCACTGGCTTACGTTGCTGGCGCCGTTTTTGGTGCCGCCACTATCCATGAACCTGTCGCGTACGGCGCCGTGATGGTGGTCGGTTGGAGTTTGCTCACGCTGCTATGGCAGCCGCGCAGCACGCGACATCTGCCCCCCGTTACCACAACGCGTGAAGAACTTCCCAGATGAGCAAATTTGCCGACGCGGCACTGACAACGGTTGCGGACGGCTGTGCCAAGAACCTTGAAAGCGAGAGTGAGGTATGTCATATGATCGCTAATCGTTCACTCGGTCGTCTCGGCTCGCGCGTTTGCACGATGCTGTTGCTGAGCATGCTGGCGCTGAGCAGCGCAGTCAGCGCCGATTTGCGTCTACCCGATCCACAGGGGTTGCAACAGATTGGTGCTGGCTCGCTGCGCTGGTTTGGCTTTCATGTCTACGACGCCAGCACGTGGTCCACGGGAAGATCGCTACCACGTGATGGCTCGATACCCTTACCCTTTGCCTTGCAGATTGTCTACGCCCGCGCGATCAGCGCTGCCGACTTGACGGCTGCAACCGAGGATGCCTGGCAGGATCTGGCGCTGCTCGATGAGCAGGCCAAGCGCTGGCTGCCACAGCTGCGGCAGTTGTGGCCGGACGTCAAACCGGGCGACAGTCTGGTGCTGCACATTGACCAACACAGCAATGCGGTTTTTTATTACAACGGCCAGCGACTTGGCAGCATTCCGGATCCGCTGTTTGGTGCCCGCTTTGCCGCCATCTGGTTGCATCCGAACAGCAGCGAACCCGATCTGCGCCAACAACTGCTCGGAGCCGGCTCATGAACCCAACCTGGTTGAAAACGGTTTTGCGCGCCGCGCTGCTGCCACTTCTGGTGGTCGGCAGCTTGGTCGCCTGCACGCCCTCGGTCACCCATTACGAGAACAAAACGCCGAAACTGGATTTGCGCCAGTATTTTTCCGGCCAGGTTCGCGCTTGGGGTTTGCTGCAGAACTACCGCGGTGAAGTGACTCGTCGTTTCACGGTGGAGATCACCGGCCAATGGCAGGGCGATGTCGGCACACTTGACGAGCATTTCCTGTTTGATGACGGCGAAAAGCAGTTTCGCCGTTGGACGCTGACTCGCCTGGATGAACGACGCTATCGCGGCACCGCTGACGATGTCATCGGCGAAGCGGAAGGCGAACTCGCCGGCAACGCTCTGCGCTGGCGCTATACCTTGCGCGTGCCGGTGGACGGCAGCCACTACGATATCGCGTTCGACGACTGGATGTTCCAACTCGATGATAAGCGCCTGTTCAACAAGGCAACGATGAGCAAGCTCGGTGTCACCGTCGGTGAAGTAACGCTGTTCTTCGAGCGGGCGCCAAGCACAACACCCTGATCGCCGCTAGCAGGCGACTGTCCCGTAACAGGCAACGTTCCAGAAGCAGGCAGCTTTCCTGAAACAGACCATCACCCCGATAACGGGGCCGGCTTGCCAAACAACCAGCCCTGACCGAGCTCGCAGCCCTGCGCCAGCAGGAAGTCGCGCTGCGCGTCGGTTTCCACGCCTTCGGCAACCACATTCAAGTGCAGTTGTTTGGCCATCGCAATCAGCGCGGCGACGATCGCGGCATCGTCATCGTTGCCCGGCAATTCCCGGATGAACATCCGATCCAACTTGATGCCATGAATCGGCAGTTCGCGCAGCTGACTGAACGAGGTATAACCGGTACCGAAATCGTCGATGACGATGCGGGCGCCGGCGGCGACCAGCGTTTCCAGATTGTTTTCGGTGATCGCACTACGCTCCAGCAACAAGCTTTCGGTGATTTCCAGCTGCAGTTGCTCGAACGGCACATCATGCTGCTGCAATAGCGCCGCCACCGCAACGCCGAAATCCGGCTCCCGCAACTGCCGTGCCGAAACATTGACCGATAGCCGCAAGCCGGCAGCCTGGGTATTCAACGCCGGCAGCAGCTGCAAAGCCTGTCGCAGAATCTCCTCGCCCATTGGCACGATCAAACCGGTGTGCTCGGCAATCGGAATGAAGGTGTCCGGCGACAGCAAGCCACGCTGGGGATGCTGCCAACGCACCAGCACCTCATAACCACGCAGCACACCATCAGCCAGATTGACAATCGGCTGCAGATGCAGAACGAATTGATTCTTGCCGAGCGCACGACGCAACTCGCTTTCCAGCTGCAGGCGCTCTCGGCTGACTGCATTCATTTCCGGCGCGAAAAAGACGAAGCGATTCTTGCCTTCGGCTTTGGCCCGGTACATCGCCAGATCGGCATTGCGCAGCAACTCATCGGCACGATCACCGTCAATCGGCAGCAGCGTAATGCCGACACTGCAGGAAACCACCAATGTGTGTTCGCCGAGCTGCAAGGGCGCGGCCATTACAGCCATCAGTTTGCGCGCCAGCGTGCCAGCCTCGACACTGTCATGCAGATTACCGAGCAGCAAACAGAATTCATCGCCACCGAGTCGGGCGACCAGATCATCTTCGCGCACGCTGGCGAGCAAGCGTTGCGCCACTTGCCGAAGCAGCTCGTCACCGGTTTCGTGGCCGAGGGTATCGTTGATGCGTTTGAATTCGTCCAGATCAAAAAACAGCAGCGCCGACAAGGTGCCGGCGCGGCGCACCCGGCGCACCGCTTCGTCCAATCGCAGCAGGAACAGCCGTCGGTTGGCGAGGCCAGTCAGCGCATCATGGAAGGCCAGGTATTCTGCTTTTGCCTGCGCCTGTTTGTACGAGCTGATGTCTTCCAGCACCATCACCAGTTTTTCGGTGTCGCCACGGCCGGACAGCATCGGCGAAATCGAGGCGTGCAACCACAACGTGTTCTGATCGTGCCGGCGACCGACAAATTCACCGTGCCAGCCGGTGCCGGCTGTCACCACCTGCAGCATCGCCGCACGAACCAGCTGGCCCTCTTCGTCATCGGTCAGCAGCAGATCAAACGCTGAATGACCGAGCGCTTGTTCGCTGCGTATCAGCAGCATGCGCAGGAAACTGGCGTTGACGAATTCGATGAGGCCTTCGGCATCGCACAGCACAACCGCGCTGGCGGTTTGCTCCATCGCCCGCGACAGCAAGCGCACATGCTGCAGGCTGCGATGCCGTTCAATGGTCAGCCGAACCAGCGCGGCAACGGCTTCAATGAGCCGCAATTGACCGGGTGTCGGCTCGGCAGCATTCCGGGCGTAGAGTGCAAAGGTCGCCAACACGGTGCCATCGCCAGCGCGAACCGGCTCGGACCAACACGCCGCCACGCCGGCGCGCTGGGCCAAGTCGCGATACGGTTGCCAGAACGGATGTTCAGCGATATTGCTGACGATGGTGCGCAGGCCGGTGGCAGCAGTGTGGCCGCAACTGCCGACGCCAGGACCGTACGGCAGGCCATCAATCGCTTCGCAAAAGAATGGCGGCATCCGACCGGCCGCCGCATGTCGAACTACGCCGCGCTGCGTGTCGACCAGCAGGATCGTGGCGAGCACATCGGGTTCGAGTTGCTCAACGGTGCTGATGATTTGTTGCAGCACCGACGACAAGGCAGCGTCATCGGCCAGCCGTTGCAACACTTCCATATGCAACTGCTCAACGCGCTGCCGACGCACGCGTTCGGTGACATCTTGCGCAACCACCAATACCGATTGTTCGCTCTCGTCCAGTAGCGGAACAATCTGCGCCTGAATTTGCAGGGTGTCGCCGCTGTGGTCGCGCAGCTGGCCAAACAGATCGCGTACCGCACGACCACTGCTCTGGACCTGTTCGCGCGCTTCGCGCAACCAGCTCGGTTCCTGATCGGCCAGCCGTGCCAGCGCTCGGTTGCCAAGCAGCAACTCGCCTTGGTCATCGCGCACCGACAGTTGCAACGGCAAGACCGAGATGATCGTTTGCAGGCGAGCGCGCTGACGGTTGATCATCTCGGTGCGCTCACGCACCTGATCTTCGAGTTGCTGATTGGCTTGCAGCAAGCGTTCGTTCAGACTGCGGCGCTCGCGCAGCAGCGTTGCAGCCAGCGCGGTGGTCGCCAGCAGTGTCACCAGGAACACTTGCAGTGCCAAATGTCCCTGCACCGCTGTGCCCAGCTGGAACGGTCCAACACCGTGATAATGGGCCAGCACAAAACCCATGCCGATGAACAGCAGTAACAAGTTCAGGACAAACAGATGCAGCCGGGTCGTCGCCCAGTACAACAGCGGCAACCCCACCGGTGCGAGCAGTACCGCATAACTGGCCGGTAGCAGTTCAGGCAGTAGCAGCAGCAACAAATAGGCCGTGACTAGCAACAACAAGCCGAACGCTTCCGGCCAGCGTGCCGGCTGGGTTTCCGGTGCCCGCCAGCTCAGCAACAGTGGCGCCAGCAACACGCAACCGACCATGTCACCGCTCCACCACAGCGCGATGCGAGTCAATGGGTCCAGCGCCGCTTTGCCGGCAAACGCCACCATGGTTGCAATGCCGACCAACGCACTGAACATGCAACCAATCGGTGCGGCCAGCGCAACAAAACGCAGAAATGCCGCGCTGTCATAGTGGCGTTGCGGGTTGTAACCGGCCGCCAATCGTTGAATCAACCAGGCTTCGCCGGTATTGGCCACCGCGCAGCCAATACCGATGGCCATCGCCAAGGCCGGATTGCCGCCGTAATCGAATATCACGACAGCCGGCATCAACAGCGCGTTACCGAGAAACGGCACCCACAGCGCCCGTGTCGCTCCCGTCAACGCAACAGCGGCGGCAAGGCCCGACGCGAACCACACCGCCGTGACCAAGCCACTGCCATCATCGAATTGCAGACCGAGGTAGCCGAGCACGGCGTACAGCAACACCAAGCCGCACAATGCCGGCAGCGACAACGTGACCGGCGCTGGCGGTACGGACGCAGAGGGGGTGGAAACAGAGCCTGAAACCGGCACAGCACGCGAGCCCATGTCCATGGGATGGAAGTCCCAGTCTAGAAGCAAATGAACCGAACTGACCACCTGCGCCGACCGACCGTGGCCGGCGCGTGGCCCACACGGTCACGCGAGCGCGAGAGCGCTCAACGCCTCACAAGCGGGTGACGGCCAGCAGACCATCGCCGGGCAGCAGCTGGTTGGCAATGGCGTCACCAGCGAGGATTTTGGCGAACACCGTGTAATGCCAATCGAGATGCGGATTGCGCCCGGTGTTGAAAAAGAACTGCGAGCCAGCGGTGTCCTTGCCGGCGGTTGCCATGCCGAGATAACCCGGGGCATGCGGCAAGCGCGACAATTCTTCGCGAATGCGCCAGCCCGGACCGCCTTCGCCCGTGCCGGTCGGATCGCCGCCCTGGGCAACAAAATTGCCAATCACGCGATGAAAGCGACTGTTGTTGTAGAAGCCTTTGTCCGCCAGTTGGGCAAAATTGGCGGCGGTGTAGCGCGCCTCCGGCAACAGCTCGATATCGATAGGCCCGCGCACCGTGTGCAGGCGATACCGTTTGCCCACGGCGGCACTGGCAACAGCATACGTCGGCGTGGCAGCGGCCGGTTCGTTGGCTTCCTCTTCGCTGTTGTCACCAGCACCGCTGACCGGTTGCAGCAACGGCGCCAACCAACCGGCATCCATCGGCTGCAGCGCCGCATGTGCTTGCAACAGATCGCGCAGCGGCTCGACTTCTGCCGGGCGATTGCCGAGCGCCTGAATCGCCGCCAGCCGTTCGGCCGCCGCCGGTTGCCGTATCGCCGTGGCGAGCGCTGTGCGCAGCGCCGCACCAGTCAGATTGGCGCAGAGCAGGTTGTGCAATTCGATTCGCTCAGCCGCGTTCAGTTTGCGCCCGGCCAGTTGCTGTCGCTGCTGGGCCTTGAGCCAGCTGGCGCTGTTGCGTTCGCTGACTGTGGTCGACAGCGCCCGCAACAGGAAAATCCGCGCCCCGGCCGACGGGCTCTGACCGAACGCCCGAGTCAGCGCCTTCGCCTGCGCCTGCACCAGCGTTTCCTTACGCGCCCGCGCCAGCGCAAACGCCGCCATTTCGGCCACCGGTTCATTGCGGGTGGTCCAGCCCAGCAGCTGCTTGACCAACGCCTCATCAATGGCTGGCAGTGCACCGCGGCGATAGCTCCAGAGCAAGCCGACCGCCTGCGCCCAGGCGGCGCGTTCGGCCGCCGGCCGGCTCGCGACCGGATACTCGCGCAGCAAGTGCTGGCTGGCTTCGCCGCCACTGTTGCCGATGGCCTGCAGCAGCGTGACCCGGACCTCGAGCTCGGTTTCCAGCGTCAGCCGCAGGTGTAGCGCCCGCTCCTGCTCGCGCTGCCGCTCGGCCTGTTGCACATCAAGAATGCCGATGGCAAACGCTGCTTCGGCGCGCACTGCCGGTTCGGCATGCGCCAGCAAAGGCAGCAGCGCCGAAAGCCGCTCATCGCCGCCAATCCGGCCGTAACCACGGGCAGCGGCGATCAGCACCGCCGGCTCGGCGCTGGCGAAGGCTTCGGTCCAGACCGCCGCCGCCGGATCGCGCCGGTCTGCCGCTTCGGCAACCGCCGCCAGTAGCGACTCATCGGCCCGCACGGCAACCGCACCAGCAACCAGCAAACAGGACAGAACCAGCCAACGGGAAATGCGGCGCATGGGCGATCTCAGGTGATGTACCAGTTAGCCGGCACGGTAGCAGAGCGGGCCGGTCGCCGAGAAGCCGACCAGCACGCTGAATATGACCAAACAGGCACCAGCCAAGGCGGCCCGGCCCCGGCCCGCTCAGGTACAATGCCGGCCGGTTTTTCCCTTGTCTTCATGAGGACCGCGTCAGTGGCGCAATACATTTACACGATGCATCGGGTCAGCAAGGTCGTGCCCCCGAAACGCACCATCATCAAGGACATTTCGTTGTCGTTTTTCCCGGGCGCCAAAATCGGCGTGCTCGGCCTGAACGGCGCCGGCAAATCAACCGTGCTGCGGATCATGGCTGGTGTCGACAAAGAATTTGATGGCGAAGCGCGCGCGCTGACCGGCACCAAGATCGGTTACCTGCCGCAAGAGCCGAAACTGAACGAAGACAAAGATGTGCGCGGCAACGTCGAAGAGGCCGTGGTCGATCTGCTCGAAGCCAAAGCCAAACTCGATGCCGTGTACGCCGCTTATGCCGAACCGGATGCCGACTTCGACAAGCTGGCGAAAACGCAAGGCGAGCTGGAAGCCTTTCTCGCTGCCAACGGCGGTGACGATATCGATCGCAAACTGGAAATTGCCGCCGACGCGCTGCGGCTGCCGCCGTGGGATGCCGACGTCAAAACGCTGTCCGGTGGTGAGAAGCGTCGTGTCGCACTGTGCAAACTCTTGCTCAGCAAGCCGGACATGATCCTGCTCGACGAACCGACCAACCACCTCGATGCCGAAAGCGTCGCCTGGCTTGAACGCTTCCTGCACGATTTCCCCGGCACCGTCATCGCGGTCACCCACGATCGCTACTTCCTCGACAACGTCGCCAGCTGGATTCTGGAACTGGACCGCGGCCACGGCATTCCGTGGGAAGGCAATTACTCATCGTGGCTGGAACAGAAGCAGGCTCGCCTGATTCAGGAAGAGCGCGCCGAAGCCGCGCACATGAAGACGATGAAAGAAGAACTGGAATGGGTCCGGCAAAACCCGAAAGCGCGTCAGGCCAAGAACAAGGCCCGCGTCCAGCGCTTCGAGGAATTGTCGAGCGTGGAATTCCAGAAGCGCAATGAAACGCAAGAGCTGTACATCCCGCCGGGCCCGCGTTTGGGCAACCTCGTGGTGGAAGCAAAAGGCCTGAAGAAATCGTTCGGCGACAAGCTGCTGTACGACAACCTGAGCTTCAACCTGCCGCCGGGCGGTATTGTCGGCATCATCGGCCCGAACGGTGCCGGTAAATCGACGCTGTTCAAGATGATCACCGGCGAAGTGAAGCCGGACGGCGGTGAGCTGCGCATCGGCGACACCGTCAAGCTGGCTTACGTTGATCAGTCGCGCGATACGCTCGACCCGAACAAAACCGTTTGGGAAGAAGTGTCCGACGGCCTCGACGTGATCACGATTGGCAACTTCACGATGCCGTCGCGCGCCTACATTGGCCGCTTCAACTTCAAGGGCAGCGATCAGCAAAAGTGGGTCAAGGATCTGTCCGGTGGTGAGCGCAACCGCCTGCACCTCGCCAAGCTGCTGAAAAGCGGTGGCAACGTGCTGCTGCTCGACGAACCCACCAACGATCTCGACGTCGAAACGCTGCGCGCCCTGGAAGAGGCATTGCTGTCCTTCGCCGGCTGCGCCGTGGTCATCTCGCACGATCGCTGGTTCCTCGACCGCGTCGCCACGCACATTCTGGCGTTCGAAGGCGATTCGCAAGTAGTCTGGTTTGAAGGCAACTACGCCGATTACGAAGCCGACAAGAAACGTCGTCTGGGTGTTGAAGCCGATCAGCCGCATCGGCTGAAGTACAAGCCAATCGAGCGCTGAGCTCATTCGCTAACGCAATAAACACAACGGGCGGAATTCTCCGCCCGTTGTGTTTTCACGAGTGCAACAGCTAGTTCGCTCGGGTCACGATGATCGACGGATCCACTTCCTGCTCACCTACCTTGATCACATAATCCAAGGTACCGTCTTCCAGCGCAGGATTGACGTCGACCGCAAACACCGCTTTCTTGTCGTTATGTACCGCCGGATCGGCTGGGCAGGTTTGCTCGTTGCCTTGACTGTCGCGACAGTTGGTAAAACTGACCGATAGCGGCTGGTTGCCATCACAGGCATTGCAATGCCACATGATTTGACTGGCTTTGTTTTTTGCTCGCACCGTCTTCTGGCCTTGGTCTTCGAATGCCGGCGCGCCCTGTTGAAGTTTGATCGTGATGTTGATGGTGGGGCCTTCAGCCGCCGCTACCGGTCCAGCCTGTGCAATAAGCTGCAGCAAGCTGACGGTCGCAACGGCAAGACTGCGCCACACCATGAGGGTTCGACTGCTCATTACCATTTCACACCTCCATTGTGCGATCCGTCGGGAAGCGGATCGGCTCTGTGCTGCCGCGGCCACGTCGTTCCGGATGTAGCGCGAACAACGCGGCTCACGGCCTGCACAGTGCCTGAAGCGTAGTCGAGGTGAGTGATAACGAGGACTTCTGCTTACGTCATGAGTCTTGCTGGGTCGCAAACCAAGGCAACCGCATTACTGGCCAGCATGTCGCTATCGCAGCGCATCGCGGTCAAGGACGGTTGCTCCACCACACCAACCAATCCACCGGCAACAACACCGTATCGGCCGCCAAGCAAAGCGGCAGATCCAGAAACGCCCGTGCTGGCGCCTCACCCGGGATGGTCGGCGCCTGCCAGGCCCGCGCTACACCTTGTACTGCGGTTTGGCTGCCTTTGTACGGATAGATCCGGGCCGGTTCGTCCACATGTACATAAACCGTCGAGCACGCCGACAGCATCGCCGCTGCCAGCACCACCAACACCATTCGCATGTCGCTCCCCCGCGCCTGAACGGCAAGTCGGTAAAAACGGAGCAAAACAAAAGGCGCCTGAACGGCGCCTTAATGTTGGCTTCACTGCGCTTACGACAAATTCTGCAGCGCGCGAATCCGCACTTCGAGCGGCGGGTGCGTCGCAAACAAGTGCGCAATACCACCACCGCTACGCAGACCGAATGCCGTCATTTCGGCCGGCATATCGACCGGCTGACCCGACTCAGCCATCAAGCGCTGCAGTGCCGCAGTCATGGCGAATTTGCTGGTCAGATGCGCACCGGCTTCGTCGGCGCGGAATTCGCGACGACGCGAGAACCAAGCGAC
>CAMLNB010000069.1 GCA_946481205.1 uncultured Kangiella sp.
GGCCGGTAAAGACAAACAGCCGTTGCAAATCGCTCGGCAGATCGTCACGGATGGCATCGATCTTTTCCCGCGCTTCAATGCCTTTGACAATGGCATTGGCATCCCAGCCGAAGAACACACCGATCTCGACGCCATCGCTGGTGGTGGTCGAACGAAAGCGCTTGATACCGGACAATGTTGATAGTGCTTCTTCCACCGGTCGGGTCACCAGCCGCTCGACTTCTTCCGGCGTCGAACTCGGGTAGGGGATCTGAATGAAGATGCCCGGAAACTGCACCTCCGGAAAATACTCCAGCGGTATCAGTCGGGTTGAAATGCCGCCGACGATGATGAAACAGAAAAACAGCATCAGCGTCGTGATGGGCCGCTTCAATGACAATTCGGTGATGCGCATCGCCGTTGTCCTTATTCAGACCGATCGAGCAGGGTATACAGCACCGGGATCACCACGAGTGTCAGCAGCGTCGACACAGTAATGCCGCCGATCACGGTGATGGCCATCGGCGCGCGGATCTCCGCACCTTCGCCGATGCCGAGCGCCAGTGGCACCATGCCGAGCACGGTAGTCAGCATGGTCATCATGATTGGCCGCAAACGGCTGCGACCCGCTTCGCGCACGGCCGCCAGCTTCTGCATGCCTTCACCGCGCAACTGATTGACCCGGTCGATCAAGACAATCGCATTATTGACGACAATGCCGGCGAGCATGATCAAACCGATAAACACCACCACGCTGATCGTCTGGCCGGTAATCACCAGCGCCAACACGGCGCCAACCAGAGCCAGCGGTACGCTGAACATGATCACGAACGGGTGCAGCAGCGATTCGAACTGCGAGGCCATGACCAAATAGACCAGGAACAGCGCCAGCAGCAGGGCAAATTGCAGCGATTGGAACGACACTTCCATTTCGGCGTTCTGACCGGCTAAACGCACCTCGACACCGCTGCGTGCCGGCAGCTGATCCAGCAACTGCTGCGTTACGGCAGCGGCTTCACCAAGATCGCCGTAACGCAGGTTGGCCGACACAATCGCGACTCGCTCCTGGCCGATGCGGTGAATTTCGCTCGGGCCCAGCGCCAGTTTGACTTCCGCCACGGCGGACAAGGGGATTGGCCGCTGCTGATCGGTATTGATAATCAGCTGACGTACCTCTTCGGCTGAGTTGCGGTCAGCCTCGGCTAGGCGAACAACGACATCTATCTTGCGGTCGCGGAAGGCGTAACGGGTCGCGATATCGCCACGCAGTTTCTTCACCACGCGCTGGGCGATATCCGGTACCGCCAGATTCAGCGAAGCCGCGCGTTCGTGATCGAAGGCAATTTGCAATTCCGGATAGCCTTCTTCAACGGTCGACCGGATGTCGATAAAGCGGTCCTGCGCGCGCATCATCGTGACCAGCTGAGCCGACGCAGCACGCAGCTCATCAAGGTTGTAACCGACCAGCTCGACTTCCAACGGAGTTTTGAAGGTGAACAGTGCGCGACGTTCGACCTGGACTTGCACACCGGGCAGCTTCGACAACTCATCGCGCAGACGGCGCATGACTTCCGCTTCGGTTGCTTGTGAAACCGGCTTCTTCAAGACTACGTTCAGCTCGCCAACGTTCTCGCCGCCTTTATCCGGAGAAGCATCAAGGCGGTTGCCGCTACCGGCGACGGCGAAGCTGCGCTCGACTTCTGGTATTGCAATCGCGGTCTGGTGCGCTCTGAGCAGGATCTCGTCGGTTTTGCTCAACGGGGTACCCGGCGCGGCACGCAGATTGGCGACAAACTCACCTTGTGCCAGCTGAGGAATCAGCTCCACGCCCAGTCGCGACAACATGAACAGGCTTACGGCGAGCAAGCCAAATGCGACCGATAGCACCGCAGCACGCTGATTCAGCGCCAAGTCGATCAGTCGGTCATAGCCAACCTCGATTTTGTGGTAGCTGTAATTGAAGCCATTGACCACCGGCTTGAACAGCAGGTGCAAACCACGAGCGATCGCGCCGAACAACCGCAACAGCCAACTCAGCGCTGGCGCAGCAAGATTGACTCGACGCTTGCCAGTATCGACAGATTCTGCACGCTTGCGCTGACCGACCACGGCCAGCATCGGGATCAAGGTGAAACCGATAAACAGCGAGACAAATTGCGAGAACGTGACGGTCAGTGCCTGATCCCGGAACAGCTGCCCGGCAATGCCCTGCACAAACACCAGCGGCAGGAACACTGCGACCGACGTCAGCGTCGACGCAGTGACGGCGCCGGCCACTTCGGCGGTGCCGTCGCGCGCCGCCTGAAAAATGTCTTTGCCCATTTTGCGATGGGTGTCGATGTTTTCCAGCACGACAATGCCGTTGTCAATCAGCATCCCTATCGACAGGGCAATACCGCCGAGCGACATGATGTTCAGCGTCACGCCGGAGGCATACATCAGGTTGAACGAAATCACCACGGCGATCGGAATCGACAGGGCGATGATCACGGTGGCCCAGACATTGCGCAAGAACAGATACAGGATGATCGTCGCGAGAATGCCACCTTCGATGCCGTTGCTGATCACCTCACCGACAGCGTCTTCGATGAACACCGATTGGTCATAGATGATGTCGATCTTGATGTCGCTGCCCATGGTCTTGCCGAGCGACTCCAGGCGCTGCTTGATCTGCTTGGCAACGGCGACGGTATTGGCATCGCCTTCCTTGTACAGCGCCAGCTCGACCGCTTCCTCGCCATTGATTCGGGTGACCGCTTCACGCTCTTTGTAGCGCATCGCGACTTGAGCGATGTCGCGCAGATACACCGGCTTGCCGTCCTTGGTCGCGACGATGGTGTCGGCCATTTCCTGCACGGATTGGTATTGGTTGATGGTGCGAACCAGTAGTTGCTGGCTACCTTCTTCAAGGCGGCCACCAGACAGGTTGATGTTCTCGGCTTGCAGGTGTTGAGCGACTTGCTCGATGCCCAGATTGAGCTGCGCCAGCTTGTCCTGATCGATATTGATCTGCACTTCGTCTTCGTAACCGCCGCTGATTTTTACCGCGGCGACGCCTTCAATCGCTTCCAGCTGTTTCTTGATCTGCTCATCTGCCAGCCGGCGCAACGCGGTCAGATTCTGTTCGGCGGCTTGGGCACTGCGTTGGCCTTCGGCCAACGGGCGTGACAGCGACAGCCGAACGATGGGATCCAGGGTCGGGTTGAAGCGCAGCAGTGTTGGCCGCTGAACATCCAATGGCAGTTGCACCAGATCGAGCTTTTCGCGGACATCAATGCCGGCGAGGCCCATGTCGGTGCCCCAATTGAATTCGAGCAGCACATCGCTCTGGCCGGCGCGGGATATCGATTTGACGGTGCGAACGTTTTTGATCACGCCGACCGCTTCTTCAATGGGTTTCGAGATCAGATTCTCGACTTCGGATGGTGCTGCGCCGGTGTAGGTCGTCCGTACGGTCAGAGTGGGGTAGGACAGATCCGGCAACAGCGTCAGGCCGAGCCGACCCAGCAGCACCAGGCCAAACACCAGCATTGCAACAACGGCCATCGACACCGTAACGGGCCGACGCATGGACAGTTCGATCAGGCTCATGATGTCCCTGTTATTTGTGAAATGAAAAGGCCCGGTTCAGACGGCAACTGGCTTGGATAATGGTTTCAAACAAGAAAACGGCGGGTCGGGGAGTGCGACCCGCCGCAAAAAGTATTCACGGCTTGCGCTGTCAGGTTGCTTCAGCATCCTTGCCGACATGATGGGCTCCCGGGCGCAGGCGATTACAGCGTGTTCAACACCTGCACAGCCGCTTCGTGTTTCAAGCTGTTCTGGCCGGTGCTGACAATCACGTCATTGGCGGCGACGCCGGTCAGGATTTCAATATGCTTGTCGTCGGTGAAACCAATGGTCACCGGTGTGCGATAGGCCTTGTTCTCCCGCACGATGAATACGGCAGTTTCACCGTCCTCATTGAGCACGGCATCTTTGGCGACCAGCACCGCATTTTCATGTTGAGCATAGGTCACGGCGACGCGACCGAACATGCCGGGCTTCAGGTCACGCTTGGCGTCATTGACTGCCAGCGTCACCTTGAACGTACCGGAGGCGGCATCGATCACCGGACTTATCCGCAGGATACTGGCCGGATAGAACTGACCGCGATGAGCATCCACAGTGATCATGGCCGACTGCTTCAGATGCAGCTTGGCAAGTTCGCGCTCTGGCACGTGGATGACGGCGAGCAGCGGATCAAAGTCGGTGATTTCGAACACCGGCTGATTCAGCTGCACCATGTTGCCGACCTTGACCATGCGCTTTGAGATCACGCCGCTGATCGGTGCTCGCACCGTGCCGTAGGCGACATCCAATTTGGCCAGATCGTGGCTGGCTTTCAGCGAGTCGTATTCGAATTTGATTTTGTCGTAGGCATCGGAGCTGACCAGCTTTTTCTCGAACAGCTGCTTGCTGCGCTCTAAATCATTGGCCAGCCGAGCCAGATTGCTTTCGGCGCGGGCGACTTCCAGCTGCAGTTTTTCCGTATCGAGTTGCAGCAGCGGATCGCCGGCTTTGACCAGCTGACCTTCTTCAACATAGAGCCGGGTTGCGACGCCACTAATCTTGGCAACGACATTGGCTTGCTCTTCAGCTTCCAGCGTGGTCGTGCTGGTCAGGGTTGCCGCAATGCTGCCGGTGCCGGCCTTGCTGACTTCAACGGGCAGCGCCACTTCTTCTTTCTTTTTCTCGGCATCCGCTTCTTTGGAGTTGGCGTCGTTGCCGCAACCGGCCAGCTGGGTCAGGCTCAGCAGGCCGGCCAGGCTCAGGGCGGTCAAGTGTCGGGCGGTCAGGCGCGGGCGACCGGGTTTCATGGAGGGCTCCTTGAGTAATTCTGCTTGTATCCAGCTTGGCAGCGAGTGTGCCAAGCTGGATGTGAATGCCAAGTGTCTGATCTGTAACGGGCTATGACGGAGCTAAGGCGAATTTGGTTTGACCGACTCGGCGAAAATCGCCAATCAGTGGTTAAAATGCCTGCCTGAACTACTAATACGGTGGCTACCATGCATGCCGATGATCTGAACGCGCTGGATATGTCCAGCCCAGCCGCCAAGAAAGCGGCCTATGCCGAACTGTTGAAACAGGCCGAAGCGCTGTTTCATGGCGAACGCGACTGGCTGGCCAACGCCAGCCAGTTCAGTGCCCTGATTGCCCAGCAAGTGCCGGAGCTGAATTGGGCTGGCTTTTATCTGAACCGTGGCGGTGTGCTGGTGCTGGGACCGTTTCAGGGCAAAGTCGCCTGCGTGCGCATCCCGTTCGATAAAGGCGTTTGCGGCGCATGCGCCCGCACCGGCGAGATTCAGCTGGTAGAGGATGTCCATACCTTCCCGGGCCATATTGCCTGTGACGGTGCGTCGAATGCCGAGCTGGTGTTGCCGGTTCGGGCCAACGGCAAGCTGTGGGGCGTGTTCGATATGGACAGCCCGCGCCGCGGCCGCTTTGATCAGATCGACGCCGATGGCATGAGTGCGCTGGTATCGCTGTTTGTCCGGGCCAGTGAACTGCCGGCGAATTGACCAACGCGCTGGCCATTAAAAAAACGGAGCCTTGTGGCTCCGTTTTTGTTTTCTCTAGCCAGATGCTCAACCGCGATTGGCGTGGAAATCCAGTGCTGCCCGCAAGGACTCCGGCAACTGCGGCAAGGCCGAGCGCGGCAACAAGAAGGTCGATAGCAGGGTCAGATCGCGGAAGAAGCGGTTGTTTTCGGTGGTTTGGCGCAGGTAATCGCTGCCGCTGGAACCGCCGGTGCCGATTTTGGCGCCGATCATCCGCTGCACCATCATCACGTGACGGTAGCGCCAGGTGGTGAAGCCTTCATCGAGTTCGACCAGCGCGGTCAGCAGCCGGAACGGCAGGTGCAGAATTGGCTCGTCGCGATACAGGTTGATGAACACCGAAGCTAACAACGCGCGTTGGCTCAGGCTGAATTTCCCTTGCGCTTTCAGCTCGTCAAAACGGTTGGCATCGAGCAGGCAGTCAAAGCTGACCTTGGTTTTTTCCAGCTCGCGCAGCTGGAAGTCGCGATCCTGCGGCAGCAGGTTCGGGTGCTGACGGACAATATCGGCTTCATCAGCCAGCATTTGATCCACCGCCTGCCGGTAGGCCTGCCAGAAATCGAAATCGGTGGTGCTGATGAACGGAATCCGCGCCAGCCAAGCGTCGAGGTGATCATGCAGATTCGGCTGGGCTTCGAGATTGATCAGGTAGTTTCGGTCGGTTTCGTTCAATCGACTGTAAAAGCTCTGCTGATCGAAATTGATCCGGTTATTGGCGCGCAAGCCAAGCCGAATTTCAATTTCCTTGAACTGGATGCTCTGGAATCCGGAGGCCGGGATCAGGTAATCGCGGAAGTCGAGGAAATCCAGTGGTGTCATCGTTTCCAGCACGCTGATCTGCTGAACCAGCACGGTCTGGATGCGGCTCATCCGCTCCAACCGGGCAATGACGGTACCGAGTTCGCGCTCATTGATGCGCGGTTGCGCCATCGTTGCTTGCAGATCCCGCAGTTCGTGCAGAATTTGCTTGAACCAGAGTTCATAGGCCTGATGGGTGATGATGAACAGCATTTCATCATGGGCCTGCTGGCCGTAACGCGGCGCGACCGGATGCTGGGCATCCAGTAACTTGCCGAGCTGCAGGTAGTCACCGTAATAGCAGGGTTCGAGATTTTTTTGCATGGAGGATCATTCGGTGAGGAAGGCTCGGTGCCGGAAAGCGCCGTGAGCGAAGACGGCACCGATTATACCCGCAGTACTCATCGAGACTGGCAGGAGTTCCGCCCACGGTTCTTGTGGCTAAGTGTATTGGCAAGGGCGCGGCTCCGGCGTCCGCTTCAGTCGCCAAAACGCTCCAGCCGCAAGCGCGCCGGCTGGGTCGGCGAGTCGGCTATATCGACGATAAACAAGTCGCCGTAGCGGCTTTCATCGAATTCTTCTGCGGGCTCGTTGATACCGGCGGTGCGCAGCAGCGCCGGCAGGGTATTGGAATGGCCGGCCACGACGCGGGCCCCGGAGCAAGGGGTCGCCAGTAGGGTTTTCAGAAAGCCGGCGGAGTCGCGGGCGTCGTACTGCTGAATCGGCAGACCAAGCCGGCTGGCCAATGGCGCCAGAGTCAGTTGGGTGCGGCGATAGCCGGTCGCGTACAGCGCCTGAATGGGCTCGCCGGCCAGTCGCGCGGCAAGCGCCTGGGCGCGGGATTCGCCCTGTGCGGCCAACGGCGGGTCTTTCTCGCCGGGGATCTGCTGCTTCTCCGCATGCCGGACCAGATACAGCGTGCAGGATGTCGCCATGGCTGCGGTCTCTCCTATTGCAGTCTTGCCTGTGCTCACTCCGGCGCCGGTACCCGGGCTGCTGGCACAACCGGCCACGGCACCGAGACTCAGGCCCAGAGCGGCCAAGTGTGACCACAACGGTGTGACGCGTCGTCGAATCCCCGTATAATCGCGGTCCCGAGCATCCCCCTGGAGCCCATTAGACGGAAACCAGGGTCGCCGCGGCAGGGCACCGGATAGCCCACGCCAGAGCCAGCAGTTCAGGAAGAAATTAATGGTTCGCATCTTTAATCATTACATCCCGAAGGCATTGTTGCTGTTGGGAGTGGTGGAAATCGCAGCACTGTTTTTCTCGTTGCAACTGGGCGTCGCTTTACGCTTTGGCGGCGATCCGTCTTCTAGCAGCCACCTTACCAATATCCCGCTCGAATACAAAGCCGGCGTGTTCACGCTGGTGATGATGCTCATGCTGATCGCGATGGGACTGTACCAACGCCATCAACGCGACAGCTACCGGATGCTGATGCTGCGGATGGCCTGGACCTTTCTGCTGGCGTTCCCGCTGCTGCTGACCGTGTTCTATTTGTTCCCCGATGTTTACGTCGGTCGCGGCGCGTTTCTGCTGACCATTGTGGTCAGTTTTCTGTTGTTGATGGCGGTACGTTTTTTCTATATCCAGTTCGCCACAGCCAGCATCCTGTCGCGGCGGGTATTGGTGGTTGGTTCCGGCAAGCTGGCTCAAGCGCTGGAGCGGCTGCGCCGGCGCAGCGACTGGCACGGCATCTCGCTGATCGGCTTCCTGCACCTGCGTGGCGATCATGATGAAATCGAAGGCGACAAGCTGATCCGTTCGGAGAAAAGCATCGCCGAAGTCTGTGCCGAATTCGGCGCCGATGAGATCGTCATCGCGGTCGAAGACAACAAGAAAAACTTCCCGACCGAAGAGATCATCGACTGCAAGCTACGCGGCATCCAAATCACCGAGTTGGCCGGGTTCTTCGAGCAGCGCACTGGCAAAATCCATATTGACGCCTGGTCGCCGGGCCGGATGATTTTTCTCGATGGTTTCGACAACAACGCTTGGCGGATGATGATCAAGCGCTTGTTCGATATCGTGATGGCTTCGATTGCGCTGCTGCTGGCGCTGCCCGTTATGCTGCTACTGGTGGTGATCGTCCGGCACGAAAGCAAATGGCGCGATCCTGCCATTTACAAGCAGGTTCGTACCGGCCAGCACGGTCAACCCTTCACCTTGTACAAGTTCCGTTCGATGGTGGTCGATGCCGAGAAAAACGGCGCGGTCTGGGCTGCCAAGAACGATCCGCGGGTGACCAAGTTTGGCGCGTTCATGCGCAAGACCCGGCTCGATGAGTTGCCGCAACTCTGGAACGTGCTGAAAGGCGACATGAGCTTTGTCGGGCCGCGGCCGGAACGACCGGAATTTGTCGAGAGCCTGGTGCACAAGATTCCGTACTACGCCATGCGGCACCGGGTCAAACCGGGCATCACCGGCTGGGCGCAGGTCAATTATCCCTACGGCGATTCCGAGGCCGATACCCGGGAGAAATTGCAGTATGATTTGTATTACATCAAGAACTACAGCTTGTTTCTCGATCTGAGCATCCTTGTTCAGACCGCCGAGGTCGTGCTGTGGCGCAAAGGGTCGCGCTGACATCAGTCAGCGGGAAGCGGCGCAGAGGGAACCGCGCCGGATGGTAACGCGCAGTGGTGAACAGCGGTTGCAGAATGTCGTAGCAGAAACAGGTATCTGGCATCGCCACGCGAACGCGTGTGAACGGAACTCAGAAAGGAGGCAAGGATGTACGAGTCATATTACAAGCTGAGCGGCAAGCCGTTTCAGCTGGCACCCGATCCGTATTTCTTCTTTGGCAGCAGCACCCACAAACGGGCGCTGGCCTATCTCAAATACGGCGTCTCGCAGAGCGAAGGCTTTATCGTCGTCACTGGCGATGTCGGTACCGGCAAGAGCACCCTGGTGCGCACACTGTTCAACACGCTGGAACAGAAAAACGATTTGATCGCCGGCCAGCTGATGAACACCCAGCTGGACTCGACCAATATCCTGCGCATGGTCGCCGCTACGTTTGGCTTGGCCCACCAGGCCGCTGACAAAACCAGTTTGCTCAAGAACATCGAAAACTTCCTGATGGCGCGCCAGAAGGAAGGCAAGCGCTGCATGCTGGTGGTCGATGAGGCGCAGAACCTGCCATTTGAATCCTTGGAGGAGCTGCGGATGCTCTCCAATATGCATTTCAAGGGCAAAATCCTGCTGCAGATTTTCCTGCTGGGGCAATCCGAGTTCCGCGACAACCTGCGACATCCGAACCTGGAGCAGGTGAGGCAGCGGATCACGGCGTCCTACCATCTGGCCCACCTCGATCCGAGCGAAACCATTGGCTATGTCGAACACCGTTTGAAGAAAGTCGATTGGAAGAACGATCCGGAATTCAGCAAAGACGCCTATCACGCGATTTACGAATGCACGGCCGGCGTACCGCGTCGTATCAATACCCTGTGTGACCGCCTGCTGCTGTTTGGTTTTCTGGAAGAAAAGCACGTCATTGACGAAGCGATTGTCCGCACCGTCGCCCAAGAACTGCGCTCGGAATTGATGGTGCCGGACAGCAATGCGCAGCCGGTGCGCAGTAATGGCGCCGGCCATGCTCCACAGGCTGTTGCATCGGCCAATAACAGTGGCGATACCGGTAGTCTGGAGCAGCGCATTGTCCAGCTGGAGTTTGAAATGGAGAAAATGCGCCGTCGTTTTGAACGCGAACGCGACTATATGCGAAAAATTGTCGCCATCAGCTTCAATTTTGATGACGACGACGAGCTGCCGCCGAACATGCGGCCATCATGAGTAAGAGAGTTTCTACAGCAAAAAAGGCGCATTGAGCGCCTTTTTCTTTGTCAGGCTGTTGCTGCCTTAGCGCAGTTTCTGTTCCCAAGTCAGCGCGTGCTGGACGATGGTCTGCAAATTGTCAAACTTTGGTTGCCAGTTCAGCAGGCTGCGCAGTTTGCTGGAGTCCGCGGCAATGGCTGCCAGATCACCCGGGCGGCGCGGCGCGTAATGAATATTCAGGGCTTTGCCGGCAACTTTTTCCGCAGTCTTCAGCACCTCAAGCACGCTGTAGCCATGGCCGTAGCCGCAGTTCAGCGTTACTGACTTGCCGTTGTTGCGCAGGTAGTCCAGCGCCGACAAATGCGCGGCCGCCAGATCTTCAACATGGATATAGTCGCGCACTCCGGTGCCGTCGGCGGTAGGGTAATCAGTGCCGAATACCGAAACGCTTTGCCGCTTGCCGCACAATGCTTCGACTGCCACTTTTATCAGATGGGTCGCATTCGGTGTTGCCTGACCGATGCGAGCCTCGGGATCCGCGCCGGCGACATTGAAATAGCGCAGCGTGACATGACGAATCGCGCCGGTGGCCGCGTAGTCACGCAGCAGCCATTCGCTCATCAGTTTCGACAGGCCGTAGGGCGATTCCGGCCGAGTCGGCGATTCTTCCGTGACCATCAGCGTATCCGGCGTGCCATACACCGCCGCAGTCGACGAGAAAATGAAATGTTCAACGCCAGCAGCCTGACAGCATTCCAGCAGGTTCAACACGTTGACCGTGTTATTGCGGTAATACTGCAGCGGCTTTTCGACGGATTCCGGCACCACGGTATTGGCGGCGAAATGCAGAATCGATTTGATGTTGTGTTCGCGCAGCAGGCGCAGTACCAGCTCGCGATCACCGGTGTCGCCAACGACCAACGTGCCGTATAGCACCGCTTCTTTGCGGCCAGTGCTGAGGTTGTCGAGCACAATGACATTTTCGCCGCGTTCGCCGAGCTGACGGACCACATGCGAGCCGATATAGCCGGCGCCGCCGGTAACCAGAATGCCGGGTTTCATATCCTTCCTTGTCGTGAGGAATCAAAAACAATGGGAGCCTCGATGCTCCCATTATTGCACAGCATTTAACGAACGACAGTGGCTTATGTCCGCTTGTTCAGATCAACGTAGTCGCGCTTGGTGTAGCCGGTGTAAAGCTGACGCGGACGGCCGATCTTCTGGCTCGGCTCGGCGATCATTTCTTTCCACTGAGCGACCCAGCCGGTGGTGCGGGCGAGCGCGAACATCACGGTGAACATGTTCATCGGAATGCCCATGGCCTTCATGATGATGCCGGAGTAGAAGTCGACGTTCGGGTACAGCTTCTTCTCGACGAAGTACGGGTCTTGCAGCGCAACGCGCTCCAGTTCCATCGCCACTTTCAGCAGCGGATCGTTGTCGGCGCCGAGGTGGTGCAGCACTTCGTGGGCGGTTTGACGCATGATGGTCGCGCGCGGATCGAAGTTCTTGTAAACACGGTGACCGAAGCCCATCAGACGGAACGAGTCGTTCTTGTCTTTGGCGCGGGCAACGTATTCCGGAATGCGATCAACACTGCCGATTTCCATCAGCATGTTCAGGCAGGCTTCGTTGGCGCCACCGTGAGCCGGGCCCCACAGCGAAGCGATGCCGGCAGCGATGCAGGCAAACGGGTTGGCGCCCGAAGAGCCAGCCAAACGCACGGTCGAGGTCGAAGCGTTTTGCTCGTGATCGGCATGCAGAATCAGGATGCGGTCGATCGCGCGAACCAGAATCGGATCCGGCACGTATTCTTCGGCCGGCACGGCGAACATCATGCGCAGGAAGTTGGCCGAGTAGGACAGATCGTTGCGTGGGTACACAAACGGCTGACCGATGCTGTATTTGTAGCTCATTGCTGCCAGCGTCGGCACTTTCGCGATCAGGCGAATCGCGCTGATTTCACGGTGAGTCGGGTTCGTGATGTCGAGCGAGTCGTGATAGAACGCTGACAGCGCGCCAACGACGCCGATCATGATCGCCATCGGATGGGCATCGCGACGGAAACCGGAGAAGAACCGGCTCATCTGGTCGTGCACCATCGTGTGGTGGGTGATGCGGTATTTCCAGTCGTCCAGCTGGGCTTTGTTCGGCAGTTCGCCGTTGACCAGCAGGTAGGCGGTTTCGAGAAAATCGGATTTTTCCGCCAGCTGCTCGATCGGAAAACCACGGTATTGCAGCACGCCGGCGTCGCCATCGATATAAGTGATTTTCGATTCGCAGGCGGCGGTGGCCATGAAGCCCGGGTCATAGGTGAACAGTTTGGCATCGCCCAACTTGCGGATATCAACGACATCATGGCCCTGGGTGGGCGAGTGGATCGGCAACGAGACGGGCTCGGCGCGGTCAGGCAGGTGCAGAGTGGCAACCTTGTCTGCCATGGTGGGCTCCTTTAGCGGGCAGGGCGGGCGCATGAATCGGATGCGCCGCGTTGAACGTAAACAGAGCGACAAGTATCGCTCAGGCAGGGGCCGCGAAACTATAGGCGAATTGACGGCCACGTCAATTCGACAAAAGTTACGTAACTTGGGCAAAGATTGTTCAATTTCCCAGTGTTTCACTATGAAAAGCATTGTTGTCAGCGATTTGTCATCGACCGGTGCGACGCCTATAATTCCGCGGCCGCGCGACAGCGGACGGGGTTCTATTTGGCTGTCGCGCATCCGCCCAGCATTCGGGCCCACTCAAATAAGACGCAAAACACCGTGACCAAGCAACGTCCTGTCTTTCTGCCGCTCGCACCGGCCGATGTGATGGGGATGCCGGTGATGGCCATCACCTCCATCCTGCACCGCATCTCTGGCATCGTGTTATTCCTGGGCCTGCCGGCCTTGCTGTATATGCTGCAACAGTCGCTGTCGTCCGAAGCCGGTTTCGCCGAACTGAAGCAATGCCTGGCCGCCGGTTGGGCCAAGTTCGGCCTCTGGCTGCTGCTGGCCGCCGTGGCCTTCCATGTCATCGCCGGTGTCCGTCACCTGATCATGGACCTGGGTCACCTTGAGACCAAAGAGGGCGGCCACAAGGCGGCCTCGACGGTTCTGGTGCTGTTCGTCATTGCCGCCGTGTTGCTGGGGGTGTTCGTATGGTAAAGGCCGCCACCTCCCTGGGCCGTAGCGGCCTGCACGACTGGCTGATCCAGCGGCTGTCGGCCGTGGTCATGCTGGCCTATGTGCTGTACCTGATGGGCTATCTGATTGGTGCCTACATGGTCCAACCTGAGCTCAGCTACAGCCTCTGGCATGGTTTCTTCGCCCGACCGTTCGTGAAAATTGCCACCCTGGTGACCCTGTTGGCCGTCGTCGGCCACGCCTGGATCGGCATCTGGACGGTGTTTACCGATTACGTCAAACCGGTCGCGCTCCGCGTGGTGCTGCAAAGCCTGCTGATCCTGACCTGTCTGGGCCTGCTGTTCTGGGGCTTCAATATTCTGTGGGGTGTGTAAATGGCGCATGCCGTTCAAACCTTTGACGCCGTCATCATCGGTGCCGGCGGCGCCGGCATGCGGGCGTCCTTGCAGCTGGCCCAGGCCGGCCTGAAGACCGCACTGGTCTCGAAAGTATTCCCGACTCGTTCCCATACCGTTGCCGCCCAAGGTGGTATCACGGTCGCGCTGGGCAATACCCACCAGGACGACTGGCGCTGGCATATGTATGACACCGTCAAGGGTTCCGATTACATCGGCGACCAGGACGCTATCGAGTACATGTGCTCGGTCGGTCCGCAGGCCATTTATGAGCTGGAGCACATGGGGCTGCCGTTCTCCCGTAACAAGGAAGGCCGCATTTACCAGCGCCCGTTCGGCGGCCAGTCGAAGAACTTCGGTGGCGAGCAGGCGGCCCGTACCGCAGCCGCGGCTGACCGTACCGGCCACGCGCTGCTGCACACGCTGTATCAGCAGAACGTCAAGGCCAAGGCCGACGTTTACAGCGAATGGTTTGCGCTCGATCTGATCATGAACGCCAAGGGCCAGTGCTGCGGCGTCACGGTCATGAACATCGAGACCGGCGAAATCGTCGCATTCAAGGCCCGTGCGGTGATTTTCGCCACCGGCGGCGCCGGCCGTATCTACGCCTCGACCACCAATGCTTTCATCAACACCGGTGACGGTGTCGGCATGGCGCTGCGCGCCGGCCTGCAGGTGCAGGATATGGAGTTCTGGCAGTTCCACCCGACCGGCATCGCCGGTGCCGGCGTGCTGGTGACCGAAGGTTGCCGCGGTGAAGGCGGTTATCTGGTCAACAAGGACGGCGAGCGCTTCATGGAGCGTTACGCACCGAACGCCAAAGATCTGGCCGGCCGTGACGTCGTCGCCCGTTCGATGATCAAAGAGATCATCGCTGGTCGCGGCATGAAGCTGCCGGACGGCAGCGATTACGTCTACTTGAAGCTTGATCACCTCGGCGAAAAAACACTGAACGAACGGCTGCCGGGCATCTGCGAACTGGCGAAGACTTTCGCCCACGTCGATCCGGTCAAGGCGCCGATTCCGGTCGTGCCGACCTGCCATTACATGATGGGTGGTATTCCAACCAACGTGCACGGTCAGGCGCTGGTCAACCGCAACGGCAAAGACGAGATTGTCGAAGGCCTGTACGCGGTCGGCGAAATCGCCTGCGTGTCGGTGCATGGTGCCAACCGTTTGGGCGGCAACTCGCTGCTGGATCTGGTGGTGTTCGGTCGCGCGGCTGGCTTGCATGTCACCGAAGCGCTGCAGAAAGACGAGCTCGGTTTCAACGCGTTCAGCGACAGCGATACCGAAAAAGCGATGGCCCGCTACAACCGCTGGGAAAACAGCAAGGACGGCGAAGACCCGGCCGTGCTGCGCAAAGCGATGCAGACCTGCATGCAGAACTACTTCGGTGTGTTCCGCACCGGTGAGTCGATGGCGAAAGGTTTCACCGAACTCAAAGCGCTGCGTGCCCGCCTGCAGAATGGCGTGCTGAAGGACAAGAGCAAGACCTTCAACACCCAGCGGGTCGAGTGCATGGAGCTCGACAACCTGATGGAAACGGCGTTTGCCACCGCGATGTCGGCCAACTACCGCACCGAAAGCCGCGGCGCTCACGCCCGTGAAGATTTCGAGAATCGCGACGACGAAAACTGGCTCTGCCACTCGGTTTACGATCCGACCACCGAGTCGATGAGCAAGCGCGGCGTCAACATGCAGCCGAAAACGGTTGAAGCGTTCGCGCCGAAAGTTCGCACCTA
>CAMLNB010000070.1 GCA_946481205.1 uncultured Kangiella sp.
CTGCTTCTGCAGCTCGCCCCAGTTCGCTTCAGCTTGGCGCAGTTGTTCACGCAGGCTTTCGCTCTGCTCTTCCAGCTCGGCCAGTTGCAGTTCTTTTTCTTCAATCTCGGCGGTCAGCGTTTCGATCTGTTGGCCACGTTCGAGCACGCCGGCCTGACCGTCGGCGCCACGACCGGCTTTCAGGTAATTGCGACCGACGACGACGCCGTCGCGGGTCACAAACGCTTCGTGTGCCGCCAGCTGATCGCGCTGACGCAACGCCTCGTCGAGCGAGTCGGCGGTGTAGACACCATGCAGTGTTGCTGGTGCATTGCCCGAGGTAATCAGTGAGGCCAGCGTCGTGCGCGTGCTGGACGAACTCACGCTGCGCGCTTCAACCAAGTGAATGCGGCTTTCCGGCCGCTCGCGCAGCGCGCTCAGCAGCGAATCCAGGTTGTCGACCACCAGCGCTTGCAGCTGTTCGGTCAGCACCGATTCAACGGCCGCTTCCCAACCGGTTTGCACCCGCAGGCTGTCGGCGACACGGGCTTTGCCGTCGAGTTGGTGCTGCTTCAACCAGCCGACATATTTCTCGTCATTGCGGCCTTGCGCGGCTTTCTGCAGCGCTTCCAGCGCGACTTTGCGGCCACGCAGTTGGTGCAGCTCGCTCTTGCGGGTATCGATGCTGCTGCCGATCTCGCGGCGCTGATCGCGCAGGCGGTTAATCGACTCCATGCCGGCAACGTGGGCCGCACGGACTTCTTCGGCGCGGATCTCCGCTTCTTCGAGCTTTTCTTCCAGCAGCAGGATTTCTTCGCTGCCCGGCTGGGCATTGAGCGCATCCAGCTCTTGTTGCACGCGCTGACCGCGCTGCTGCATCCGCGCCAGCACAGTTTCGTAATGGGTGACACGGGTGCGTTCGACCTGGGCTTTCTGCGCCGTTTCCGAGGCTTTGAGGTTGAACTCGTCCCACTGCACTTGCCATTCGGCAATCGCCGCTTCGTGCTCGGCCAAATTGCTTTGACCGCCGTTGGCGATCTCTTCCAAGCGCATCAGCTCGGGGGTGTTGTCTTCCACCTCCATGGTCAGCTGGGCGATTTTCTCGCTGTCGAGACTCAGGTGCTCGTTGGCAGCGCGCTGACTCTGCTCCAGGCGGACCAGATCGTCACGCAAGCGGTGACGGTTTTCGCGGGTGTATTTGATTGACTGTTCGAGCCGGACGATCTCGGCATTGACACCGTGATACTTGCCCTGCACGGCGTTGAACGCGTCGGTCAGTTCGATGTGTTTGCTGCGGGCTTCTTCCATGCCGGCGTCGAGCGCCGTCACTTCCGACATCTTGGCTTCGACTTCAACGCTGAAGTGGCCAATCGCCTGCTCGTGCTGCTGAACTTTCTCGTCCAGCTCTTTGTAGCGTAGACCGGCCAGCTTGGCTTTCAGGCCGCGCTCTTCCTCACGGAATTCCTTGAACTTGGCGGCGGCCTGGGCCTGCCGTTGCAAGGTGTTCAGCTGCCGATCCAGCTCTTGCCGGATGTCGCCAAGGCGGTTTAGGTTTTCCCGCGTCTGCTGAATCCGGGTTTCGGTTTCCTTGCGGCGCTCTTTGTATTTGGAAATGCCGGCCGCTTCTTCGATGAAGACGCGCAGTTCCTGCGGCTTCGATTCGATCAAGCGCGACACGGTGCCCTGCTGGATGATCGCGTAGGAGCGCGGACCCAGACCGGTGCCGAGGAAAATGTCAGTGATGTCTTTCCGACGGCAGCGAGTGCCGTTGAGGAAATAACTGGATTGGCCGTCACGCGTGATCAAACGCTTGATCGAAATCTCGGCGTAATTGGCGTACTCGCCGCCGAGTGAACCGTCGCTGTTGTCGAACACCAGTTCGATGCTGGCCTGGCCAACCGGTTTCCGTGCTTGTGAGCCGTTGAAGATCACGTCAGTGGAATCTTCACCGCGCAAATTCTTGGCCGAGTTTTCGCCCATGACCCAGCGCACGGCGTCGATGATGTTCGATTTGCCGCAACCATTCGGGCCGACGATCGAAGTCAGGTTGGTCGGGAACGGTACGGTGGTCGGGTCAACGAAAGATTTGAATCCCGCCAGTTTGATCTGCTTCAGACGCATGTTGTTGTGTAGTTCCGATTCCGGTTGCCACTGCCGACTCCGGGCCGTAGCCGGTAGTGCAGGTCTCAGGTCTGGGCCGCAGGCAAGCCGGCACGGCTTACATGGCGGTCGCCCGGCTGGCGATCACGGCCCAGTCCACAGGCAGGATCGCGCCGGGGCCAAGCGCTTATCCACAAAGCGCCCCAACGAAAGGCGGGTAGTTTAAAGGAAAGGGCCGCCCGGTCGAAGGGACAGCCCTGTGTGAATAACGCGGGATGCCTGTGGATAAGTTGTGCACCCGTTCATTCTGTGAACGGAAGCCGCACCCCACAGGCCCCGCGTGGCGGCGTCAAGGCCGGCTGTAGGTCAGTGTGTAGGCACCGGTACCGCTGTAATTGACCACCCGGTAACGGTAATAGCCGGCGGTGCCGTCATAGCGGACGGTCTCGCTGCTGGTCGGCCCTTCGCTCTTGGCGACTTCGACCCAGGCACTGCCGTTCCAACGGTCGAAATACAGGTCAAAGTCAGTGCCGCCGGGCCCTGTCAGACAGGCTGTGTGCAAGCCAGCGACCGTGCTCTGGTACCAACTGCCGCCCGGCTGGATCTGGGTCTGGCCGTTACCGCCACTGAAACTGCCGTTGATCGCCGTGCCCGGACAGGCAGACCCGACCGTGACCGACTTGCTGGTGCTGGCGCTGCTGCCGAGGTTGTCAGTGACGGTGAGCATCACGGTGTAAGTCCCGCCGCTCGCATAAGTCTTGCTCGGATTGGCAGCGGTGCTGCCGCTGCCGTCACCGAAATCCCAGTTGCGCGAAGCGATGCTGCCATCCGGATCGGTCGAGGTGTCAGTGAAGCTCGCGGTCAAACCGCTGACATTGTGATTGAAGCCGGCAACGGGCGGCTGATTGCCGGTACCGCCGCCGAGCAACACGCGCCAGGCACCGCGACCATAGGTGCCGGCGACCAGTGTGTACGGATCGTTGTCGATTTCCAGATCCGACACCACCAGACCCAGCGGTAAGCCAGTCGAGAACGCAACGAAACTGTCACCGCCATTGGTGCTTTCAAATACGCCGATATCGGTACCGACGTAGATTCGATTGCTGTCAAACGGATCGATCGCCACGGCATTGGCCGGCACATTCGGCAAGCCGGCACCGATCGCGGTCCAGTTGCCGCCACCGGTCAGCGAGCGATACAAGCGGCTGGCACCAAAGCCGGCGCGCGCGACAAACACTCGCTGTGGATTGTTGTTGTCGATGGCGATATCAGCAACGCGGCCGCCCGCGTAATTGCCAGTGACATTGCTCCAGCTGACGCTCGCCGCACCGGCATCGGCGCTGTAGTAAATCGCGCCGCCCGAGGTGCCAACATAGGTCGGATACGCCGCGCCACGTTGCAACGGAGTGATCACCGACACTGCGCTGCCGAGTGCCGACGAAATGCCGGTCCAGCTAAAAGTACCGGCTGACGTGGTGCCACGGAACAGTCGATCCGAGGCGACAAAAACTTGCGTGCCGGCAGCGGCCAGCGGTGTCACCCACGGAAAATTGCCCGACACCAATCCGGTCTTCGGCAGGCTGGAAAAACTGCTGCCGCCGGACAGCGAGCGATACAGATTCGGAAAGCCACCGGACGGATAGCCTGCTTGCAGCACCGTGTTGGTATTCGAGGGGTCGACGACATTCATGAAGCCGTCGCCGTTGACGACCGTCAGGTTCCAGACATCGCCAGTCGTGCGCCGTGACGAGGAGTTGTCTTGTGCGCCACCAAAAAGCGTATCGCTGTTGTTCGGATGCAATGCGATGTCATAGAACTGGGTGACATTCAGATTCGAATTCATGTTGACGTAGTTGGTACCGCCATCATCGGTGCGCCAAATCCCGCCATCACTGCCGACCCAAAACCGATTCCCGTTGTTGCGCGAATACACCAGCACATGGGTATCTTGGTGCACCTTCTGGCCACTGCCCCAACTGCTGGTCAGGTAAGTCAGATTGGTGCCGCCATTGGTTGAGCGAGCATAACGAATGCTGCCGACCAAAATCGTATCCGGCTGCGTCGGATGCACCGCCAGCGCGAGATTGTAGGTGCACTGGCCTTCACACGCGCTGCTGTTGCGCAGCTGCCAGCTGGCGCCGCCATCGGCTGTGCGATACAGCGACGCACCGTTCAGCACATACATGATTTGCGAATTGCTCGGTGCCATCGCCAGCCGCATGCGCGTGCCGCTGACGCCGAGGCCACTGCTCATATTGCTCCAGTTGGCGCCACCATCCAGCGAACGGTAAACACCACTGCCAGCCACGGCGGCATACACGGTTGTGCTGTTCGGCACAAAGAACATGTCTTCAACCCGGCCGCTCAATACCAGCGACCAATTGCCGCCGCGATCGACGCTGCGGTACAGCCCGGCGCCCTGCAAGGTGCCCGCGTTGTTGCAACTGCCAAAGCCACCAACCAGAACCACCTGGTTATTGCTCGGTTGCACCGCCACGCTGTTGATAATCGACAAAGGCATCGCGGTGCTGCCGCTACCATTGCGCGCTTGCCAATTGCTACCGCCGTCGGTGCTCAGGAATACGCCCTGACCAAAATAGCCGGCGCAGCCGCCGCCATTGCGATCGCCGGTACCGACCCAGACATGGTTCGGATTGCTGCTCTCCAAATGAATGGCACCGACCGGCAGCGTGCCGACTTGATCAAACAACGGCGTCCACGATGAGCCTCCATTGGTGGTCTTCCACACCCCGCCAGCTGCCGCGCCGAAATACACGGTATTTTCATCCGTTGGATGCGGCACGATGGCGTTGTTGCGCCCCGATACCCGGCCCATGACCCAACTGCCCATGATCATCGAGGATGGGCCCATTTCCTCCCAGACTTCACCGGCCAGCATCTGACTGAACTGCAAACGTTCGCGTTGAATGCGCAGCTCGTTGACGGCATTTTGCCGCTCGGTTGCAGCGTCTTTGTGTGTCTGCAAACCACGGGTTTCCGCAAACCAGCGTTGGCGCTGTTCAATCTGCCAGCTTTCTTCCCGGGGATTGCGCGCCGCCTCCAATGAGGTTGCCGCCGCATCGATACTTGGTGTTGCATTGATACTTGGCGTTGCACTGGCGGCATTGCCCGCTTGCGCGGCCACCAGCAGCACGGCCGCCACGCTGAGCTGCGTGAGAGAAAAAATCCGCATAGGTTCCTCCTGCAATAAGTCGGTATCCGGTAACGGCCGATGGCCGCACCGTTTGTTGCCGACTACCGCGGAAGAATCGCCTCTAACCAGGCGAGACCGATGCGCTGACAACGCTGTTGCAATCGTTTTATGAAAATCTGTTTGAACAACCGTGAGAGAGCCGGAAGAATCAGGCGAGCGCCATTCCAGCGACGCTGAGGTGTTGCCTCAGCACACTAGGTGTATCGCGTACGCCAGCATTTGGCAAATGCGACCAGTCCGTCGCGAGACATGGTTTGCAATGGCTCGCGTCGCCGACTACATGCCGCTACATTTCGACACAGAGCGATACCTGACCGCGGGTTGGTTGATGTAACGGTTTGCTGATGGATCGGCTTGCCGACGACCGCGGCGCGCTGATGAAAAATGATTTCTGAAACGTCGAACCACTCACCAGTCAAGCTGCATACAGCAAAACGCCCCGCCGATCCGTGGCGGCAGCGCGCACGAATCGGCGGGGCGTTTAATGAGAAGCGAAAAATCAGCCGGCGCGCAGCAATACACTGCCGGCGGAATAGCCTGCACCGAACGAGCTGATCAAACCGAGCTCGCCGCGAGCAAACCCATCGCGATGGAAATGGAATGCCAGGATCGAACCGGCCGAGCTGGTGTTGGCATAACGATCCAGCACCACCGGCGCTTCAACACCATCTGGATCACGACCCAGCACCTTGCGGGCGATCAGCTGGTTCATGTTGATGTTGGCTTGATGCAACCAGAGTCGCTTGAGCTGTTCCGGTTGATACCCCTGCTCACCGACGTGATTGACGATCAGATCCGCGACCATCGGACACACTTCCTTGAACACCTTGCGGCCTTCCTGAACAAACAATTTGTCGCGGGCATCACGCGTCGCGGGATGGGTGCGATTCAGAAAACCGAAATTGTTGCGGATATTGTTCGAGAACTGGGTCACCAGCTTGCAGCTCAGAATCTCAAATGGCTGCTTGGCCTTGCTGTCATCCGCGCGCTCGATCACCACCGCCGACGCGACATCGCCAAAAATGAAGTGGCTGTCGCGATCGCGAAAATCCAGATGGCCGGAGCACACTTCCGGATTGACCATCAGCACCCGCTTGGCGGTACCGCTGCGCAGTGCATCGAATGCGGTTTTCAAACCAAAGGTCGCCGACGAACAGGCGACGTTCATGTCAAAGGCATAACCGCTGGTGCCAAGGAAATGCTGGATCTCGACCGACAGCGCCGGATACGGCCGCGGAAAATTCGACGCCGCCGCGATCAGAAAATCGATCTCGCCCGGCTCGCGGCCAGCCTGCTTCAAGGCTTCGTTCGCGGCGTTGATTGCCATTTCGGCCAGCAGCGAAGGCTCGTCATTGCTGCGCTCCGGCAACCGCGGCGCCATGATGTTCGGGTCGAGCACAGCGACCTTGTCGACCACGTAACGCGACTGGATTCCGGACGCCTTGACGATGAATTCGGCGCTCGATTCGGCCAGCGGCTCGACGCCGCCGGCGGCAATCGCGGCGGCATTTTCTGCATTCCATTGCCGGACATAGGTGTTGAAGGAAGCTACCAGCTCGTCATTGCTGATACTGAACGGCGGCGTGTAGACGCCAGTGCCACTGATGACGATTGAGGTCACGGAGGAAGGTCCTGAACGGAAACGACCTGTATAGGGTAGCCCTATGCCGGGCGGCGGCATAGGCTTGACAAGTGCGGCTGGTCGGAGCTCACGACCGGGCGTACAGCTGGCTTAAAAGCGCTTGCTGACCGAGATCATCAGCAGCTGCTTGCGTATTTCGCGGTCGCGAATGCGGTCGAACGAAAAGAAGTCCGGGCCGTCACGCTCGGTATTGGCTTCCCACAGCTCGAAACCACGCAGGGTCAACCGAAAGGTCAGCGGCTCTTCCGGCGACACGCCGATGGCCGCGACTTTCTGCGACAGTTTGGGGGTATAGCTGAAGGACAGACCGTGGATGCCGGTGCCCTGCCAATCCAGTGACAGCCCGACGCGTTGACTGAGTTGCAGATCGTGATCGTGATAACCGCCGGTGACCCACTGATTACCCCAGAGCGGGTCGGAGAGCGCATCCGTCAAAACAGGATCCGTTACAACATGGTCCGCTATCGCCGGTTTGACTGCCAACGCACCGACCAGGACCGCTACTACGACTTGCATGCTGCAACGCATGATTGACCTCTTCTCGCTACGCCGATCCGAACTGGCGAACTGCACGCGAACCACAAGAGTCCATCTGTGAGTCAGTATAAACCTCGCTAGGTCCGTCACCGTGATTCGAGCCGCAAATTTTGCTGGTATGGCCACACATAAACGCGACAAAGCTGGCTCACTCAAACTAAACTGCACATCTGTCAGCGTTTTGATAGCAAAAATCAACAAGACGAACGGTCACTCAGCCGATAAGCCACGCACCGGCACGCCGAGTACGCACCGCATACGAGAGCACTGAACGCCACGCCATGTCCGACA
The DNA here is from genome assembly GCA_946481205.1 of uncultured Kangiella sp. The sequence goes on from CAMLNB010000070.1 coordinate 7,764, forward strand.
CCAACGAGAATCCCGCCACCGCACGCGCCCGTCTGCCGAAACGGGTCGACGGCAAAGCCCGCCGTGAACAAATTCTTGCTGCTGCACTGCGCGTCGTCGCACGCGATGGTGTGCGTGCCGTCCGTCACCGCGCCGTCGCCAAAGAAGCCGATGTGCCGCTGTCAGCAACCACCTATTACTTCCGCGACATTCATGAACTGATCGCCGAAGCGTTTCACTCGTTTGCGGAAAAAGGTCGGGTTGAAACCGGCGATCTGACTCGCGCCATGGAAGCCGCACTGGCCCGGCTCGCTGACGGCAGCCAACCGAGTGGCTCACCAGAGACTTTGGTTGCTGCCGTCACGGCGATTCTGCTGAGTCATATCGACAGCCAGGTTCGCGCCAGTGAGCAGCGTTTGATCGAACACGCGTTTCGTCACGAAGCCTTGCGCGATCCGCCACTGGCCGAGGCGCTGCAGCAGAACAATCGCATCACCCTCGATGCCGCCGAGAAACTGCTGGCCGCCGCCGGCAGTGATGATCCGGAAACTGATGCGGAATTGCTGTTCGCGGTGGTGCTGCATCTGGAATACAGCCGCTTGCTCGCACACGACAGCGCCGAACAGAAACAAAAAACTGCGCGCATGGTGCGACGACTATTCGAGAAAATCTTGAAATGAAAACGGGGCCAACTGGCCCCGTTTTCATTTCATTGACACACCACCGCCGGCTTATTTCTCCACGCTCAGCATAAATTTGGCTACTTCTAGCCGCATCGCCGGATCGAGATAGTTCTGCGGCGGCATTGCCGGAAAATCCGGCCGCTTCTTGACCGGGTTGGCGATGTAATCGGCCAGTGCTTGGGCATCACCATCATAAAGCGCCTGAATGGTCAGCGTCGGCGGACCGATCATCCGCGCGTTGTAGGCATGGCAACCCGCGCAGATCGCGTAATAGGCCAGCTGACCTTTGTTGGCCATATTGGTATCGCGCGGCGCCGCCGGTTCCGGCAGCAAATAACTGCCCACATCGGCGGTACTCAGCCGTGTGCACGCGGTGTAGTCGCCCAAACCCAGCGTGGGGTAACGCGCTTTGTCGGCAATGCAGCTGCCGCTACCGCCGCCCACGGCAACAATATCCGGCGCTTGCGTGGTCAGATTGACGGTCATCAGCGCCTTGATTTCCGTGATCGGTTCGGTGCCATTGCCGGACATGAAGTTGTTCAGGATCTGCACTCTATCCGGATTCGGATCCGACTCCGGATCGGCGGTGACATTGGCAAACGAGGCGTGATCGGTGATCACGATGCCGACATTCTTGTTGTCGCGAATGATGTTGTTTTCGATGATCACATCATCTGCCGCCATCACCACCATGCCGGTTCCCGGCGGCAGGCCAGAAACGATCGAGCCCGGCGCACCGAAGTTCGGATGGTTGTTACCGTAAACAAAGTTGTTGCGGATGATGACGTCATGTGCGGTCTTGATCGGCAGCCCCGGCGTGATGAACACCAGAATGCCGCCAGTGTTGTTGTAAGCAACGTTGTTCTCGACCACGACATGGCGGCTGTTCTCGATCTCGATGCCGGCCACATTCTCGAACACTTCGTTGTGGGCGACATGGATGTTGTCGCACATGCCGACATAAATTGCCGCGTCTTCAATACCACTGAGCACGTTGTGCTCGATCAAGCCGTTCTGACCAAACTGCGGGAAGATGCCGTAGACACCGGTATCGACAATCAGGTTGTTGCGGATCACGAAATTGTTACCGGCTTGGCCCATGATGGCGTTGCCTTTGTAATGCGTGATCTTCAGGTTTTCGATCCGGATGCCGTTACCGCTGTACAAAATGGCGTCGTTGCGAAAGCCCTCGCCTTCCAGCGTTGGCCATTTGCCCTCGCTGATCACCCCGACAATGGCGATATCATTCTTGTCGATGTAAACCACTTCCTTGTAAGTGCCGGGCATCACTCGAATGGTATCGCCCGGGCTCGCTGCCAATACCGCATCCTGAATGCTTTGCCCGTCGCTGACGGTGTGCACCTTGCCGCCGGTGCGCGCCTGATTGAGCGCGTTGTCGGCTGTGGCATTGCCCTGCCGATCGGCACCGAGCAAGGCACTGGCGGACTCGACCGCCACACTGCCGCGCGCCGCATCGGCACTGCTACGCGCCTGCCACACTCCGGCCGCAAAGGCGGCGGCAACCAAAACCAGAACCGCAATTATTTTTTTCATTGTGCACCTCCCACAAAACCCGACTCCGTGCCGGCGGTAATCACCGGTTTCAAACCCGATGGCAGCGCCAGCGGAATGCGCGGCAGAAAACTCTCGTCAGTCAGCGTGCCGAGAAACGCAACGATCTGATCCAGCTCGGCATCCGTCAGCTTGGGTTCCCAGATATGCCAGTGCAACGTCAGCCGCTCGTTGGCCGGTACCGCATGACCACGGCCGCCGGTGTAAAACGCCGCGGCTTCGCGCAGGCTGCTGAACCGGCCGGAATGCATGTACGGCGCGGTCGCGGTGATGTTGCGCAAGCTTGGGACCTTGAAGCCGCCGCGCTGACTGGCGACACCGCTGATCGCACCGGCACCGCCATCGAATGGCAAACCCGCCGGTTCCGGTGTGCCGATCACAGCTATTTGCTGATTGGTGAACAACGGCGGGGTATGGCATTCGGCGCAGCGGGCAACAAACGAACGGAACACGTTCATGCCAGCGATTTCCTGCGCGCTCAGCGCCTGATGAAAGCCGTGGGCGTACTGGTCGTAACGGCTGTTCAGCGAAATCAGTGAGCTCTCGAATGCCGTCAACGCGGTGTAGATTTGCTCCAGGCGAATCGGTGACGCAGTAGCGGCCTCCGACACGCGCGTTTGCGGCGGAAATGCCTGTGCAAACAGCGTGCGGTAGTTGGCATTGCCATTGAGCGCCTGCAACAAACGCTCTGGTGTTGTTGCCATCTCATGGCTCGCGTACAGCGGACCCTGTACCTGTTCCTCGAGGCGCTTGCTGCGACCATCCCAGAACAGTCGATTCAGAAAACCGACATTCCACAGTGTCGGTGCCGAGCGATTGGCCAGCTGGCCATTGATGCCGACACTGCGGCCCAAGCCATCGCTGAAGCCGCGCGTCGGTTGATGGCAGCTGGCGCAGGCAACCGAACCGTCCGCAGACAGCAGCGGGTCAAAAAACAGATAGCGGCCCAGATCGATTTGCTGTGGCGAGAAGCCATCGCGAATGGCCGGTAGCGCCGTCTGCAAACCGCCGACGCCACGATTTTTCAGCGATCTGTACTGTTGATACAGGCTGCGGAACGCGCAGGTATTGCTCGGCGTTTTTTCGAAACTTGGGGGACACTGATCGCTGAGGGAAAAGGTCGGCGCTGGCTTCGCGGCAACACTGCCGGCAAACAGCGCCAGCATGCCAATGCCGGCCCTGATGATTCGCGTACGCATCAACGCCAGCACCTCAGCGCTTCGCCGTTTGCGACAGCTGAACAATGTAAGCCGCGATATCTGCCGACAGTTTTTCGTCCGGCACGGCCTTGGTGATCTTGACCATTTGCCCGCCGAATTTGTCGCTGCTGTGGCCGCCGCGAATTTTGCTGCGGAAATGGCTGAACTGGCGCTGCAGATATTCCGCACTCTGCCCGACCAATCGCGGCGAATTCAGCGCCACATTGCCTTCGCCATTGGCACCATGACAGGCCGAGCAAATGCCGTTGTAGTAATTGCGCCCGGCGACCAGATCGGCGCCCGCCGGCACGGCTGGTGACACCGGCGCCGGCCGCTTGCCAATCGCCACGAGCAGCTCGCGCCACTGGGCATCGCTGCTGACCGGTGCCAGCGCCGCACGCATCACCGCGCCGTCGCGGTCATCCGGATGGGCGCCACGCACACCATCGCGGAAATGCTGCAACTGGCGCAGCAAATACGCGTCATCGAGTCCGGCCAACGCCGGTCCACGCAGGGCCGGATTGCCCTGCGCTTTGTCACCGTGGCAACTGGCGCAATTGACGTTGTACAGGCGCTCTCCGGTGCTCGCTGCAGCCGCGTGAGCCAGCAGCAAACACGGCGCGAGCAACAGCCAGAACGCCGAAAGCAGCCGACGTCGCCGCTTTCCTGCTTGCTGGTTCTGGCTCGGGCTTTTGTTCTTCTGAGTACTGCAGCGTTTCATCAGCTTTGCCATTTCTCGCTCTTTAGTACGAGATACTACTGAGCGCATCCGATGACCGCAAGCACCGCGATCGCTATTGCAGTGCAGCAAATTTTCCCGTCGCAGCAATCACTTGGCGCAAACCGTCTGCACCAGAATCACTCAATGGTCCGACCTCAGACTTTCCGATTGCGCTCAGTCGAAGACGTGCGGTATCAAATAAGGACTTAAGTCCTAATAAAAACAACACCGTTCGCAACGCAAGGAGAAGAAGCATGCGCCGTCACCATGCCCCAGTTCGCCCCGCCTTCACCCGTTCCCGCCTCGCCCATGCCCTGCTGCTCTGTCTGCTGCCGCTGCCAGCCGCATGGGCCGCGGACGAAACCGAGCCGGCCGAACAAAGCCGGCAAGAGGCCGATGCCATCATCGAAGTGACCGCGCAGAAGCGCAGCGAACGCATTCAAGACGTGCCGATCACGATGAATGCCTACTCGGAAGAAACCACCCGCAATCTCGGCGCGCTGAACATCAAGGATCTCGGTGACATCACCCCGGGGATGGATGCCAGCAACCTGTCGGTGACCCAGCCGCGATTCAATTTGCGCGGCATCGGCACCACCGATTTTGGTATTGGTTCTGATCCGGCGGTCGCGGTTTACATTGATGGCGTCTATGTCGGCCGCAGCGGCGCGGCGCAGATGAATTTCAACGACATTGCCCGGGTCGAAATTCTCAAAGGCCCGCAGGGCACCTTGTTCGGCCGCAACGCTGGTGCCGGCGCCATTCACATCATCACCAAGAAACCCGGCGAAGAAAGCGGCGGCAATCTGCGCGGCACCATTGGCGATTACGGCCGGCAAACCATCGAAGGCGCGGTGAATTTCTCCAACAACGAAAACCTGCATGGTCGCATTTCGTTTGTCGATCACGAGCGCGATGGCTATATCGATCAGGTCGGCAGCCAGACCCGGTTGGCCAATGAAAACAGCAGCGGCCTGCGCGCCCAGCTGTTGTGGAATGCCAGCCCGGATACCGACTGGTTGTTCCGTGCCGAAGCCGAAAAAACCGATCAGGATGCCATCCAGGGCGCCAGCACCAACTGCGTCATCTCCAACTGCGACCCGTTTGGTGACATCGCCACCGACTTGCCGCAGGAAGAAACGCGCGATCTCTGGGGCACCAGCCTCGAGATCGAGCACCGAATGGACAACAGCACCTTCACATCCATCACCGCCTATCGCACCTTCGACAGCAACAACTACGAAGAAGAAGACGGCAGTGCCGATCCACGTTTCAATCTGGCGACCAACAACGTCGAAGAGTTCTCGGCATTCAGTCAGGAATTTCGCTGGACCGGCAGCAGCGACAAACTGAAATGGTCACTCGGCGCGATGTATGCCGATGAAAGCGCCAAACAAACCCACAATGTTCACGCTAGCACCGATACGCTCGACTCGTTCTTCCTGTTCGAAGCATTGACCGGCGCCGGGGTTCCGATGGAATCCGCCGGGGAAATGATCCCGGGCATTCCGGCGGGCTTTGGCATCGGCGGTTTCTTCTATCAGCAACTCAATCCCTTGTTGGTTGCCAACGGTCTGCCGAATGGCTGGGATGATCTGGCCGCCATGCTCGGCCTGCCAACCGGTTTGGCGGCGGCTACCGCTTACGCCAATCTCAATCTCGGCGTGCCATGGCTCGAGCAAATGCATGACGACGGCGATTTCAAGAGCTACGCGGTGTACGCCGACTTCACCTGGTCTGTCACCGATGCACTCGATATCACTTTGGGGGTGCGCCACACCATCGACAAGAAAACCTTTGAAGTGAACTCGGCGTACACCAATTTTCTCGATCTGACCGGTGGCGAGCTGGGCCTGGGTTCAGTCCTGAATTGTAGTGGCCCGGCACCGGGTTGCTTCGATGCCGGTGGCGGCAATTATGTCTATCTGGTCGACAGCGCGGTGACACTGTCGCCGCTGGCCGCACAACCGATTCCGTTCGGCTTGGTGTTTGCAGAAGAAGTCCCGGGCATCAGAAACAGTAATGACTGGGAAGCCACCACGCCGCGTCTGGTGATCGATTACGAATGGTCGCCCAACGTGATGACCTTCATCAGCGCGGCCAACGGTTTCAAATCCGGCGGTTACAACAGCTTGGGTGCTGACACCGTCAACAACCGGCTGGAAACCTTCGACCCGGAAGATATCTGGAACTATGAAGTCGGTTTGAAATCGAGCTGGGCCGATAACCGCTTTATCTGGAACCTGTCGTTCTTCCAGTACGACTACAGCGATCTGCAGCTGCTGGTGTTGTCCGGTGAGCCCAACACCATTCCGACTTACAACATCGGCAATGCCGATGCCGAAGGCGATGGTTTTGAAACCGAGTTTGCCTGGCAGATCAGCGAGGGGCTGCGCCTGCACGGCAATTACTCCGAGCTCGACACCGAGTACACCAAGTACGACTGGACGCAGTTCCCGGGCCAAACCGCGGATGATGACTTGACCGGCGAACCGCTGACCGAAACGCCTGACAAGTGGAATATCGGCTTCAGTTACAGCGCCGAGTTGGGTGATGGCAACATTGTCTGGTATCTCAACAATACCCATACCGGTGAACAGATCACGCGCGCCGGTGGTTACGACGTCGAGCTCGGCGGCTACGATCTGGTCAACACCCGGATCAGTTACATGCCCAGCCACGGCAATTGGGAGTTCGCCATCGAAGCGCAGAACCTGCTCGACGAGGAGTACATCATCAGCGCCGGCGGCCTTGGCGATCAGCTCGGTTCACCGCTGACCCGTCGGGGCAAACCGAAAATGATCGCCGTCAGTGCCAGCATCTTGTTTTGATGCTGGAATGCCCACCAATAAAACGGCCGCGTTAGCGGCCTTTTTATTGGCTTCATCTGCACGGCCAAGCTAACGCTTCAACCCCTCGATCCATGCTGTGTAGATACGATCAGCAACCTGCTGACTGGCCTGTAGCTTGCTCGACAGATCCTGTAGGATTTCCTGACCTTGCTGAACGCTGGCAACGCCGGCACACACGTCAATTTCATCGTGATGCTGCTCCACCCAAATCCGTAGCTTCTCGGCCTTGACCTCACAATGAAATTGCATCGCGAGGTGAATGCCATCGTAGGCATACGCCTGATGCGGGCATGCCGCCGTTGTCGCCAGCCATTCCGCGCCAGGTGGCAGCGAGAAACTTTCACCATGCCATTGGAACAGTGGCAGTTCGCTGGCCTCGCCAAACCACCGTCGGCTTGCTGTTGAAGGCTTGACCGCAACGCGGCTCCAGCCAATCTCCGGTTGTGGCGACGCCTGCACCGTGCCGCCCAGAGCTTTGGTCATCAGCTGGCCGCCAAGGCAATGTCCGATCACCGGAATCCGCTCCGCGATCGCGACACGG
>CAMLNB010000071.1 GCA_946481205.1 uncultured Kangiella sp.
CAACGGCATAGTCAACGGTGAAACCACCCTGGGCGTTGTCGCCGACAAAATGCGCCAACGACAGCAGCGACCAGGCGACTGATTGGGTGCTGTACCAGCTGGCGCCCGATAACTCGTCAGCGATGGTATCGGCCAGATCTTTGGCGCGGAAGCTGTCGTTCAGTTTGACCAGGCTTTCCAGCAACACGGCGCGATCACGCAGTTCGGAACCGAAGGTCGTGCCTTCGCGTTCGTATTTGCTGACTTGCAGATCAGCATTGGCGGTCAGCGCTTTTGCGACATCGGTCAAACCGGCCTGAGTGTAGGCCGCAGCGAGCAACCAGCGCGCCGAGTTCGGCAACTTCGGTTGTTCGCGCAGCCGGTTCATTGCGCCGAGTTCGGCGCTGCCGGCCAGTGTCAGCGTGTACAGCCGATAGGCTTGATCGAGCGCGTTTTCGTTATTGCCCGGCACCCACACCTGCGCCCGCGATTTCTGAAATGCTTTCCAGGACGACAGCATATTGGCCGGCACGCTGTAGCCGGCTTTTTGCGCTTCCAGCAGGAAGTGGCCGACGTAGGTGCTGCTCCAGCTGTTCCAGTCATTGGCGCCCGGCCAGTAACCGAAACCACCGCTGGCTTGTTGGTACTGCCGCAAGCGTTCAATACCGGCGCTGACATTCTGCTGCACCCGTTGTTGTTCGCCCGGCGAGAGTTTCAGCAGCTTGTTCAGGTATATCTGCGGGAACGCCGCCGACGTGGTTTGCTCGACGCAACCGTGCGGATACTGCATCAGGTACTGCAGCCGATCACTGAGGTTCAACGCCGGTACAACCGACGCTTCCAGCGTCGTGATATTGGTGCCGGCAAGGCCATGCGGGGTCACCGTGGTGTCCCAGCTTTCGCCCGGCTTCAGCACTTTCTTCTGAACGATATTGCTGGCCGGATTCGGCGCCCGGACGTCGATATCGATCACCTGTTCAGCGTGTTCCTTGCCGGCGGTAGCGATGACGGTCACCCGCGTTTTGCCTAGTTGGTCGCCAACCTTGAGCGTGACAAAGCCGAGTTTGTCGCCGGTGCGATCAAACGTCAGTGTCTGTTTGCTGTCGCCAACAATGCTCAGTGGCGCATCGACCTTGGCGCTGAGTTCGACCGATTTGATGCGATCATCCAGCACAAACACCGACGCCGGCAGTCGCAGTTCTTCACCGGGGCCCAGCACGCGCGGCAACGTGGCTTGCACCATCACCGGCTGGCGGACACTGACCGATTTCTCGCTGCTGCCGTACGCGCCTTGCTGACCGGCCACCACCATCACCCGCACGGCACCGACATAAGGCGGCAGCGCGATGTCGTGGCTGGCTTTCTTGCCAGCTTCCAGCTGGAACGGCCCGACAAAACGCACCACCGGCGGGAACCGTTTACGCTCTTTGTTGGCGTCGTTGTTCAGTGCGCCATCGGAACCACCGAGCGCGAGCAGGCGTTCCAGCGCACCGCCGTAAGCACCGATGACTTCGTCGAACATGTCCCAGGTGCGGACGCCGAGCGCTTCGCGTTTGTAGAACTCGCCGTGCAGATTCGGCGTCTTGTAATTGGTCAGGCCGAGCAGGCCTTCGTCGACCACGGCCAGCGTGTAAGTCATCGCGTTGCCGTTTTCTTCACTGACACCGACTTTGATGGTCGTTTCCGGGCGCACTTCGTCGGCAACGGCGATCTGCGGCTTCAGGTGCGTCGCCGGATCGCTGACCAGCAGCGGCATCACGCCGTACAGACGGATCGGTCGGTCGTTGGTTTTGTTTTCGTGCGGCTGCAGCAAGCTGACGCTGACATAGACGTTCGGCGCCATGTTGCTGGTAACCGGCAGTTCAAACGTTTCCCGTTTGCCGTCCAGTTCCAGCCACTGTTGCGACAGGATGCTGCTGCCATTTTCCACCGAGACCAGCGCGCGGCCTTGGCTTGCCGGCGGCAAATGGATCACCGCCGTCTCACCGACCTGATAGTTCGTCTTGTCGGCATACAAGGTCAGCGCATTGGCGCCGGGGCCGCTTTGTTCGGCGGCACGACCGGCCCAACCCGGCCAGTCGATGTAAACGATTTGCGCCGCGCAGTGGCCGCCGTCGAGATCGCAGGCGCGCACCAGGTAGCGACCCCATTCCGGGTATTTCACTTCGAACTGCCATTGGCCGCTGCCATCGCTGCTGCTGACCACTTCTTTCAGCAACTGCCGGTGGTTGTAACTGCTTTCGAAATTGGCCAGACCGTCGCCGGATTGATCCCACCACCAGCGCCATTCCAGTTTGTACACCGACATTTCCAGCTGGCCGATCGACACCGGTTTGCCATCGGCATCAAGCGTTGCAATCTGCACCGGATGCTTTTGATCGGTCAGCAACATGTTGCGTGCCAGATCGCCTTTCGGCAGTTTGATGCCGACATAGTGCTGGTACGGATGAAACGCCGCAGTCTGGCTGGCGATGCTGAACGCACCGCCCGGCTCGAATACACGGGTGGTGAATTCGGCGGTCAGGAAACCGGCGGCACTTTCATCGGCAACGATGTCGGCGTTGATCACCGCGCGGCCGTTGGCGTCGAGTCTGCCTTCCCAGATCTGTTGCTCATCGCCACGATAAACCCGGGTCGGATCATCAAAGCGGAAATCGGCGGCGCGGGTGAAGCTGGTCGGCCGCGGTTTCAGTTTGACCGCGACATCGGCTTTGAGCTCGGCGGCACTGGCACCGTGCAACCATTGGCTGAACAGTTTCAGTTCGTTGCTGTCGTCTTTCTTCAATGACTCGCCGGTTTCGAGTTCGATCTTCAACCGGTTCGGCATCACGGTTTCGATTTTGACCGTGCGCTCGAAGGTCCGGCCGCCAAGTTTGACCAAGGCGCGCCAGTTACCGGTCTGATCGTCATCATGGGTTTTGACCGCGAAGGCATAGAAATCGCCAACCGGATTGGTCAGCGTCTGGCTGTGCACGGTCTGGCCTTGCGGGTTGGTCAGCTCGAGCGTCGCTGGATGCGAATCCGGAATCGCGTTGAGCGGGTCCTGCAAGACAAAGGTCAGGTGCAGGGTATCGCCCGGGCGCCAGACACCGCGCTCGCCATAAATCGATCCCTTGATGCCGCGTTCGACTTGCACGCCGCCGACATCAAAATGCGATACCGGCAGCGCAACACCTTCGCCGAGTTTCAGATAGCCGCGCTGCTGGTTTTTCTCGGCCTTGATATAGAACGGCCGCACATCCGGGGCAACAGTGACCATGCCTTGGGCATTGGTGGTCTCGCGCTGGATTTCCTGATTCTGATAATTGAACAGCGTCAACTGGGCGCCGGAGATCGGCTCGCCCGTCCGCAGATTGGTCGCGACCAGCGCCAGCTTGCCGTCATTGCCGGCCTTGGCGATCAAGCCGATGTTGGCGGCGATCAGGTTGCGATGCGACTTGGCGTTTTCATTGTGCTGAAAGTAGGCGTCTTTGCACGGGTTGCGCCGATCGGTCCACCAGTTGTCACTGTAATAGCCGCCTTCGTAATCCTCGGCAAAATCCCAGCCAGACGGATCGGTTTCGCTGAGCTCATCGCCATTGTCTGGCATCGGGTCCGCTGGCACCGGCACCGCTTTCTCGGCGTCGCTGCATGCGTAGAGACTGTTGCCACGGTTGATGGTCAGGCTCAAGCGATACATGCCACCCGGATCGTTCTTGACCAGTTCATCGACATCGATGGCAAACCGGCGCCACTGGTTCATTGGCCCGGCGCCAAGCGTTATCGTTTTGCGCCAGAGATAGCGGCCGACCCGTTTCAGCTCGTAGCTGCCACCAAGTGGATTGACCTGCAAGAATTGGCCGAGGTTGTTGTCGTAAACACGGAAGGCCGTGACTTGCACCGAGGCGACGTTCATCGCTTCGAATGGCACGGTCAGCTTGTCGGCATCGGGCAGAATCGAGCCGTTGCCAACAAAACGCACCGCCGGTTGTTCGGTCGCAAACGCAACCGTTTGCTTGTATTCCTGACCGAGCGTGCGGCCATCGCTGGCACGCAGCGCGTCGTTGACCGTCACTGTCACTTCGCCGGACGGCGGTTCGCTCAGCATCAGCGTGATGCTGTTGCCTTCAACTCGGCTGCTGAACTCGCCGCTGCTGACACTGATTAGCCCCGACAGATCCTGTTGCCGGTCGAGCAGCTCGGAGAAATCAATCCGGATGCTGGCAGAACCCTCGGCTTGCGTTCCGCCATTGCGCGCTTCGGCGCGGGTCAGCGCAAAGACGCCGCGAGCGGCAATGGCCAGACTGTACTCGCCAACCGTGTTGTCGCCGGTCGCGCCAATCTTGCCGGCATCCCAGCTGAACTTCAGCGTCGCTTCCTGCTGCTGGCGATTCAGTGGTTCGGTGGTCAACAGATGGCTGGTGCCGTTGGCACCGTGCTGCCAGGTCAGGGCAACGTTTTCATCGAGGTAACGAGCGCTGAACAGTTTTTCAATCGCGTCGGCATCGGCGACATCGGCGGTATTGAGCGCGGCTTTGACCACCATCTGGCCGCTGTTGCTCGGGCTGATGGTAACGCTCTCGATCGCAAAATCGATACCCTGCGGAATGACATCGACCGTGAAGGTGTAATCACCGAGCGCGGGCGGCAGGCTGACCAGTTTGCCGCCTTTCAGTTTGATTTCGTAACGCTGGCCGGAATTCAGCGGCTGGTTCGGCACCAGCAGCAATTCGCGCGGATTGTTGAACACCGCGGCAGCATTGACTGCCGGGCTGATCGCAAACAGTTCCGGGAACGGTTTGCCGACATCGGCTTCGCTGATCACGTCATTGACGAAGCGCAACCGGATCTGGGCGTTGCGTGACACCAAGCCAGCGCTGTGCTCGGCCAAATACTCGGCCCATTTCGGATCATTCTTGATCGCCACGGCTTCGGCGACCGGTGCGTCGGCGCCATCCTTGCCGCCACATGCCACTAAGGTCACTGCGGTGAGCAGGCCTATCAGAATCATTCTTACAACGGTGGCCATCGCCCCTCCCTGGTTGCTACGAAATAATCGGTATTGGTCAGCAGTCTTACGAAATCGAGATTGTGGTATCGATCTCGCGGAATCGGTGTGCTTGAAATGGTTCAAGGCGTTCGCCGCAGTGGTGTCAGCCTCAGTGTTGTGGGCCGCTCGGTATCAGCTTATCGCTGTCCGGCGCCGCCATGCCTTGCTGCAGATCCGCGCGAGTCTGTTGCAGGAAGGCATCGAGTGGCTGATCGGCATCGCGGCGACTGTCGTTGGCATGCAACTGCAGATGCAGCGGCGGTTGTGAACGGAAGTCGGGCTCCAGAAATACGCTTTGGATCCAGAACAACGCCAGCATTGGCCAGGCAATCGCCACCGCGGTCAACATCGACCGGCGCCGGCTCAGCGTGCTGAAGGCGCGCAATTGCCAAGCAAACAAGCCGGTGAATACGGTGGCGGCAAGCAGCACATTGAGAATCGCGGCGACGTCATTGCTGGAGTAGTAATAGCTGACGCGCTGCAGCAACTCGATGTTGAGCTTCCAGACCAGAAACGCAATGCAGGCGATGGTCAGCTGCAAACCAAAGCGCCAGCGGTGCAGCAGCAAGCGGCTGATGAAGCCGGTGATCACCGCAACCAGCAAGGGCATCAGCAGTTCCGCGGCTTGATTGAGCAGCACACTCTGCAAGGTCAGCGGCCCGATCCGGTGCAGATAAGTCAGCGCCACTTCCACTGCAAACAGGAAAACCAACAGCGCCAGGGCAAACGGCAAGCGCTCGACCAACGCCAACGAACCCGGTACCGCTTGCGGCCGATGCGCTGGCGCGACCGGCGTATCCGGGCGCAGCACGCGAATTTGCGTGTGGCCAAGCTGCAACGTTGCCGGCAGCAAGATGGGTTCCGGCGCATAACCGAGTTTGCGCGTGCCGAGTCGGCTGCCGTTTTCATGCGACAGATTGCGTACCTGCAGCTGACCTGTAACGGTTTGCTCCAGTTGCAAATGATCCGCCGATACGGTGTCGTCGGCGAGGATCAGATCGTTGTCATAGCCGCGGCCGATGCGATACGGAAACTGGCGCACGCGCCGATACTGCGGCTGGCCGCGACCGCGCGTGATGATCTCGAGTATCAGCGCGGTTGCCATTCGAAATGCTCCAGAAATTCCTGCAACAGCTTCATGCCGTTATCGAGCGTCACCGAAGACAGATCGAGCGTGAACAGCATGCCTTCGCGCTCATGGCCGGTCATCGCCATCAGCACCATAAAATCGGTCAACCCGGGATAGCGTTTGTAGGGACGGGCGCAGACATTGGCCTTGAACGATTGTCCGGACAGCTCGACGAAACGGACGCTGCAGTGGAAATTGCCGACGTCAGTTTCATCGGCATCGGACAAGAAATGGCTGTTGTGCCGTTTCTGGTATTCGCGATAGAACGCCCGCGCGCTCAGCGTGTCGCTCTCCAACCAGAAAAACTGATAGGCAATGCTGCCGGCACGCTGGCGGCCGGACAGATAGACGTCATCTTGGCCGCTGCAATTGGTGGCGATTTCGGCGTAAGGTTTCTTGTCGGTGGCCGGTTCGGTTTCGCCCCAGCAATCGAGGCGCTGGGAAATTTCACCGGGCACCGAGAATTTGCCGACTTGCTGCTTTGGCCAGGGCTTGGCAAAGAAATCGGCAAGCAACTGATCTTGGTTCAGCGTCAGTTGTTCGGTCAGGGTTTGCTGCAAATCATCCGCCGGTTGGTAATCGCGCTCGCTGGCGCGCAACACCAGGGCATCGAGAAAATGTGCCGGCACCAGAAAGCCGACGGCTTCGCCGGCGGTGGCGACATTGACACCGACCACGCGGCCTTCGGCGTCGAGCGCCGGGCCGCCGCTCATGCCCGGATTGATATTGCCGCTGAAATGGATTTTGTCGTACAGCGCTTTTTCCAGCAGGCCGTTGGCACTGCCCGGCACGATCGCCAGATCGAGTCCGAGTGGATGGCCCATCGCAAACAATGCGACACCTTTTTGTGGCAGACCGGTCGTGTGGTGTGGGCTGCCGAGCGTCTGTTCGGCTTTCAGCAGCGCCAGATCATGGATGACATCGACCGCGATCACGGTCAACGGACCGCGCTCGCCGCTGACGCTCTGCCATTCCAGACGGTAGCGCGTCGGCTCATGGACGGCGTCGGCCACTACGTGGAAATTGCTGGCCAGCACATCGCCACGAGCAATGACAAAACCGGTGCCAAGCGAGGATTTTTTGTCGGTGCCGGGCGAGATGACTTCGATGCGGTACACCGAGTCTTTGTGCGCGGCATAAAGCTGCTGCGCGAGATCGGCCGCCTGCATTGGCAGCGCCATCAGCGCCAGACCTGATATCAGGATCAGGCCGCACACCCTAGGGAACAACCAACCGGCAACCGCGTTGTTCATGCCACGATCTCGGAATCGTCAACAGAGAAACCGTCTCTGAATAAGCAACCCGGCAAAGCGCAATGGCTTTGCCGGGTCGTCCTGCTGCAAAACGCGATCAGATTTCCTGGTCTTCGTAAGCGGCTTGTTCCGCTTCCAGTACTTCCTGATCGGCCCAATCAGCTTCTTCACTGTACTCGGCATCAGCCGCTGCATCGCCCGCGCCCGGAGTATAGGGCTGGCCGTTGACCGTCAGCTGACCCTGGCGCAATTGCACGGCGATCTTGCCGCTTTCATCGGCCAGCGCCGCGATTTCTGCCGGTGCCCACATCGCCAGCAAAGTGCTCGAGGTGCTGACATTCAGATCGGCTTCGGCGCTTTGCATCAGCAACATCGGATTGTCGACTTCACCTTCAGCCGGCGGCAGTTTCGCCAGCAGTTTCAGCTCGAACGGTTGGCCTTGAATCTGCGCTTGCAGCGGCTCGATTTTCAGTTCGACACCGTGTTGCAGCAACGCGCTCAGATTGGCGAACACTTCGTCCATCTGTTCCGGGTTCATTTGCGCGCCCGTGGTTTCATCGAGCTTTTTCAGCGCCGCCAGCGACAGGTTGTTGATCTCCAGATGCAGCTTGCCATCCTTGACCATTTCCTGACCCATGAACATCACATTGGCCAGCTTCATGTCGACCGCGCTGCTGAGTTTTTCGCCGCTGCTGTCGAGATCCTGTTTGCCGGTCATGGTCAGCGCATTCATTGCGAACGCTTCCATTTCACCTTGCTTGGCGCTGATGCTGCCAATGCGGTATTCGCCGGAACCGATCTGGACGTTCTGGCTGTAATAGGTGCCAGCCCATTGGAACGCCATGTCGGCCATTTTGAATTCGCCCATCTCGCTGCCGAAGACAAAACCCGGCCAGTTGAAATCGGCTTTCATTTGCTTGTCGGACGGATCGTAATCGACCGCCAGCACACCGCGTTGCAGATCCAGTTTGCCGCTCGGCAGTTGCAGCTCGCCTTCGCCGATGCGGAACTCGGTGTGGCTGCCACCGCCGAAACCGACGTGGCTGATCAGCCGCACGCGCTCATCGGCGAGCACGGTTTTGGCATCGGCCGGCCATTCCGGCTGGGCTTCCAGATGCGCTTTGAAACCGAATGCGGCCGGCCGGAAGGCAAACGTGCTGTCCCACAGAATCGGACCGTGGACCACGGTAAACGGTTGCTCAAACAGCACCGGGCTTTCTTCTTCACCGGGCGCGACGAACTGGACTTTCAGCACGCCATGCGAACGGAACAAACCGCGATCATAATCACCGAGTTCCAGCTTGATCGCCGGACCGGTATTGACCTTGCTGAGTTCTTCCTTGAATGCCTGCTCGGCGCGCAGACCGCAGTACCAGGCACCGGCCCCAAGCGCTACCACAACGGCTGCGCCGACGGCGGCCGGAATCCACTTGTTCATCGTTTAAAACTCCCACCCAAAAGTTGTTTGCTGCTGGCATCGCTCGCCGCTGTGTGCAATGGCGCCGACGTGCTGGCGATTCTAGCAGTCCGGCCAGCTTATCGGGCGGCCGTTTCGGCGCGCGCCGGGCGGCTCAGGGTCAGTAGCGCACCGGTAACGACCAGCGCGGTTGCCAGGGCAATGGCGCCGGTCAGCGGCTGTTGTTGCGACCACAGCAGCAAGCCGGTCGACAGCACCGGAGTCAGATAGGCCAGTACGCCAACCCGGCGCGGATCGGCGGTTTTCATCGCCCGGTCCCAGAGCACGAAAGCAAAACCCATCGGACCCAGACCGAGCAGCAGCAGCCATGGCCAGTCGCGGTCGGCAATGCTGGCGCTGGGCTCGAACAGCAGGTGAGCGAGCAGCGAAGCCGCGCCCGCCGCCGCGGCGAAACCGCCGACCGCCCAACTGGAAAACGGCGGCAAACGGCGCAACGTCTGCGAGTAAAGCGCCCAAACCAGCGCCGCCAGCAACGCCAACAGGAAACCGAGCCAGGCCAGTGCCGACAACTCGACCCGGCTGCCGGACCAGACCGCGACGGCCGCGCCGGCAAAACCGAGCAACCCGGCGCAGAGGATGCGGCCGGTCAACGGCAGGCTGCGGTCAAACAGCGGCGACAACAGCACGATCAGCAAAGGCCAGAGATAGTTGATCAAATTGGCGATCACCGGCGGCGCCCAACGCAGCGCCAGAAACAGCAGCAGGTGGTAAACGAACAGCGCGCCAGCAGCGATGACAAAGGTCCGCCACGGCACCCGCCACTCACGCCAGCGCGGCAGGCAGACCAGCGCGCCCAGCAACAAGGCCAGGCCGGTCAGCAGAAATGGTGGCAGCGTCGATAACCGGGCCGCGATCGCCGCCAGGGAAGACCACAGCAAAATGGCACCGAACGCCGCGAGCAAGCCAGAGTTCATGGTCGGGGTAGCGACTCCGTCGGTCGGGGTTTATTTGCCGATGCAGAACGAGCTGAAGATTTTGCCGAGCAGATCATCGGCGTTGAATTCGCCGGTGATGCTGTTCAGTGCCTGCTGCGCCACGCGCAGATCTTCAGCCAACAATTCACCGGCGCGCCGTTGTTGCAGTTGCGCGGCACCATGATCAATCAGCGCTTGCGCCTGCTCCAGCGCGTCCAGATGCCGGCGCCGCGCCATGAACAGGCCTTCTTCCGGCGAGACAATGCCGGCCAACTGTTTCAAGCGTTCACGCAAGACCGGCAAGCCGGCGCCGGTTTGCGCCGACAACGCGATCACGGTGGCGCCGTGTTCGGGGTGGGCGCCGATTGGCAGTCGACTCAGATCGGCCTTGTTTTGGATGACCGTGATTTTGTTGTGCGCCACCGGTAACGGCTCGGCCAGCGGCCAAAGTTGTGCCGGATCGGTTTGTTGGCTGTCGCTGCTGTCGACCACCAAGAGCAGCGCGTCAGCATCACGCATTTCGCTGCGCGCACGTTCGATGCCGATTTGTTCGACCGGATCATCGCTGTCACGCAAACCAGCGGTATCGAGCAGGTGTATCGGCAAACCATCGACCGTGATCAGCTCGCGCAGGACATCGCGCGTCGTGCCGGGAATGTGGGTAACGATGGCGCTGTCTTTGCCGGATAGCGCGTTCAGTAGTGAAGATTTACCAGCATTCGGTTTGCCCGCGATGACCACCTTGATGCCTTCGCGCAGCACCTGACCTTGTTTGGATGCCGATAACAATTCGGCGAGATTTTTCTGCAGCGCAGCGACATCGGCGGCGACTTTGCCATCGGACAGGAAATCGATTTCTTCTTCTGGAAAATCGATCGCGGCCTCGACATACATGCGCAGATGAATCAGCTGTTCGACCAGCGCATGCACCCGTCTGGAAAACTCACCGGACAGCGAACGCATCGCCAGTCGTGCCGCCGTTTCCGAGCTGGCGTCGATCAGATCGGCAATCGCTTCGGCTTGCGCGAGATCGAGTTTGTCGTTGAGAAATGCGCGCTCGGAAAATTCGCCAGGCCGGGCGAGGCGGGCGCCGAGTTCAACGCAGCGACGCAGCAAGCGATCGAGCACAACCGGACCACCGTGGCCCTGCAGCTCGAGCACGTGTTCGCCGGTGAACGATTTCGGCGCGGGGAAATAGAGCGCCAGACCATCATCAATTGCAGCGCCATCGCGGTCGCAAAACAACGCGCGCACGGCGAGTCGTGGTGTCGGCAGTTTGCCGAGCAAGGCTTCGGCAAGCGCTGGTACTTTGCTGCCGGAAACGCGAATGACGCCGACGCCGGCGCGGCCGGCGGCGGTGGCGATAGCAGCAATGGTCTCGGTGTTAATGGTCATCGCGAGTCACAAAGAAAGTACGGTGGCTGAGTGCAGCGAAGCCGAAAATTTTTCGCCGGCAACAAACGACTCGGCCCCGGCATCGCATCCATCTTAGCGGAATGCCATGTCGGGGCCGTATCGGTTATGCCGGAAGCTTGCGGGTCCGGTTTGGCGCTTACTTCTTCTGCGCCGCCTCGACCTCGATCTTCTTGGTGATATAGGCCTGTTGACCGATCGACAGCAGGTTGTTGACCAGCCAGTACAGCACCAGACCGGCCGGGAACCACAGGAAGAACACGCTCATGATGACCGGCAGGTATTGCATGATTTTCTGCTGCATCGGGTCCATGGTCGGGCTGACCGGTTGCATCTTCTGCATGACCCACATCGAGATGCCCATCAGGATCGGCAGCACGAAGTAGGGGTCCATGACCGACAGGTCCTTGATCCACAGCATGAAGCCAGCGTGGCGCAGCTCAACCGACTCCATCAGCACCCAGTACAGCGCGATGAACACCGGCATGGTCAGCAGCAGCGGCAGGCAGCCACCGAGCGGATTGACCTTTTCCTTTTTATAGAGCTCCATCATCGCCTGCGAGAAGGCCTGACGGTCGTCGCCATAGCGCTCTTTCAGCGCAGTCAATTTCGGCGTCAGCATCCGCATCTTGGCAAAGCTGCGGTATTGGGCGTTGGCGAGCGGGTAGAGCAGCAGCTTGACCAGCACCGTGACCAGGATGATGGCGACACCCCAGTTGCCGACGACCGAGTAGATCGCGGTCAGCGCCCAGAACAGCGGCTGGCCGATCCACCACAGGAAGCCGTAATCGACCGTCAGGTCGAGACCTTCGGCGACCTTGGCCAGATCGTCCTGGATCTTGGGGCCTATATATAAGCTGGCTTGCAGGGTCTTGGCTTCGCCGGCGGCAAGCGTGAACGGCGCCTGCTGGATGCCGACGATGGACTGCTTGTCCGGCCGGACCGAGGAATAGATGTTGTTGGCAGTTTTGTCGGCCGGCACCCAGGCCGCGACAAAGTAATGCTGCAGATAGGCGATCCAGCCGCCGCTGGTATTGATGTCCAGCTTGGCTTCGTCCATCTCGTCGAAGTCGTATTTCTCGTAGCGCTGCTCGGCGGTGTTGTAGGCGGCGCCGGTATAGGCCGACAGGCCCATGGCATTGCCGCTGTTCTCGGCAAAGCGGTCACGCTTCAGCTGGGTGAACAGCCGGCCGGTAAACGGCGCTTGGCTACCGTTTTTCACTTCGACGTCGAGCTTGACGGTGTGGCTGCCACGGTCGAGCGTGTAGATCTTGCTGACGGTCAGGCCATCGGCGTTTTGCCAGTCGAGCCGCACCGAAACGGCGTTGGCATCGGCAGTCAGTTCGGTCGCAGCGGCTTGCACGGCGTAGGTGGCACGGCCGCTGCCACTGTCTGGGCCGCCGGTACCGGTCAGGCCGTTCTGGGCGATAAAGGTACGCTGGTCGCGGTAGTGCAGCAGCCGGGTCGGCTCGCTGGCAGCGTCCAGGGTTTTCGGATACTTCAGCAGATCGGCTTCGACCACGTCGCCACCAACCCGGTCGATGACCACGCGCAGCAGATCGGTTTTCAGCTCGACATAGCGGTCGGCTTCGGTAACCGGGGCTGGTTCGGTCGTTGCGGTCGGGCTGACCGGCACGTCAGTGCCGGAGCTGATGCTGGCAGCGACATCGGCGCCGGCATCGACGACCGGTGCGGTGGTCGTCACTTCGGTGGCTGGGCGCAGCGCAGCCTGCAGCTTGACTTGCTGATCTTCTTGCCAGCTGAGGTACAGCAGGAAACTGACGCCGGCGAAGGCCGCCAACAAAAATCCGCGTTGCGATTCGAGCATGGAAGATCAGCCTTGAGTGCGATCGGGTGTAGGAGCAGGAGACGGTAAGCGCGCCAGCCGGGTCATCAACAGCTGAACCTGACGGCGGAGTTCTGGCGGCGCAAGCCGGTCGACGCCGGGCTTGGCCAGTACGATCACGTCACGGGCGGGCAACTCGGACTGTGCCAACCGGAAGGCTTCCCGAATCGCCCGCTTGATGGCGTTGCGGTTCGAGGCAAGACGGACGTGCTTTTTGGCTATCGCCAGACCCAGCCGGGCATGGCCCAGCGGGTTCGGTCGGGCCAGCAAGGTCAGGCCGGTCGCGTGGAGACGCTCATTTTCGGCAAAGACCTGCTGGAACTCCGCCGGATCGGTGAGGCGAAGCGCCCGGGTAAAGGCAAACTCCGCCACCGGCACAGCGTGAAGCGGGCGGTCTTAGACGACCGTCAGACGCTTGCGACCTTTGGCACGACGGCGCTTCAGCACCAGGCGGCCGTTCTTGGTGGCCATACGGGCGCGGAAGCCGTGGTCACGCTTTTTCTTCAGGTTGCTGGGTTGGAAAGTACGTTTCATGACACACCTGCGTTACGGGCCCATCAGGGCATAGCCCGGTGTTCGCGCAAGCGACCGCCGGGTCGGAAAAGGGCGCGCATTCTACTGCGCAGCTTTTGTTCGGGTCAATAAAATCCGCCGAAAAACTCAAGGAAAAACGGCAACTTAGCAGCGGCCGTACCAGCCCGTTCGGTGGTCGCGTCACAACCCATCGATGATCAAAACTTGATCAGCCACTAGATATTGTGATCTCAAGGGCTTGCAACGGTCCGATCACAGCGGCTTTTGTGTATAACTTTTAAGCGATGCAATCGCCGGTTATTTATCCACATAACAGCCTGTTTTGGTCGCAGTCAAGAACTTTAACGAACCGAAAACAAGCAGTCAAAACCCTAATAATCTTCTTTTGATGGAAAAAGATCTTTTCTTACTGTTATTAACTACTAAGCCGAAAATATCTGTTATTAACTGATTTAAGTTATTGAATTATATATTTATATTTGTTCTTTTAAGATGTTGGTAACTCGACGCAAAGCTATGCATGGAATCTTCGTATCTGTTGATAAAACTTATTCTTATAGTAATTTGTTTGAGATATACACAGAAAGTCTGGTTTTTTATCCAGATCCGGATCACGACACAACCGTTTTGCAAGATCCGATCCGATCAAAGCTTGTCAAGCAAAACAAATTTGAAGCTGTCCTGTGGATTATTTTTGATCAAGTCCTTAGACTCGCCGCTTGCTTTCCCGGAAACCCCAGTACAGCCGTCAAGAATGAGCCAGGGAACCTATTGGCCGCATTGCCAAGCCCGTTTGCAAGATGAATTGAAGCCGGACGAATTCAGTATGTGGATTCGGCCGCTGCAGGCATTGGAAGAAGGCCAGGATGTTCGTTTGTTCGCACCGAACCGGTTTGTTCTGGAATGGGTGCGCGATCGCTATCTGCCGCGGATCCGGGATTTTCTGATTGAACTGGCCGGCGACAAAGCCCCGACCGTACAGCTGGCGATTGGCGAACGACGCGCGAGTGAACCCGCTCGTCCAGCCGGGACGAACCCGGTAGCCGCCCCAGCCAGCCAACCCATGCCTCGGGTTGAATTCGTGGCTGAACGTCGCATGGAAGACCCAACTCCGGTGCCGGCCGCGCCAACCCATCGCAGCAACCTGAACCCGGCGTTCGTTTTCGATAACTTTGTCGAAGGCAAATCGAACCAGGTGGCCAAGGCGGCAGCACTACAGGCTGCGTTGAACTCGGGTCGGGCCTACAACCCCTTGTTTATTTACGGCGCGACCGGTCTGGGCAAAACGCACTTGATGCATGCGGTTGGCAACGCCATTGAACAGCAGAAGCCGGGCGCCAAGGTCGTCTATGTCCGCTCCGAACGCTATGTCCAGGACATGGTCAAGGCACTGCAGACCAATAGCATCGAGCAATGGAAGCGTTATTACCGCTCGCTGGATGCGCTGCTGATCGACGACATCCAGTTCTTTGCTGGCAAGGACCGCTCACAGGAAGA
>CAMLNB010000072.1 GCA_946481205.1 uncultured Kangiella sp.
CGAAAACATAGGTCAGCAAATGCAGCTTGCCGTAGATCAGCAACGCCAGTGCAGTAGCACCGAGCAATGACGCCCCGATCACCGCAAACATCAGCAGCAGCGGCGCGCCCCGGCGAAAAGCCAGCAATACCAGCAGCAACACGCCGATGGTGCTGATGCTGGCGATGACGCTGACATCGCGTTCGCCTTCGGCACGGGCCTGGGCCGCAAATCGCAGCGTGCCGGTGCCGAGCACTTCAGCACCAGCGGCAATGGCGTGTGCCTTCGCTTGTTCGATGGCAGCGGTGGCTTGGCGCTGATAACGGTCATCAAAAACCGATTGGCTTGAGACCGCATCGACCAGCAGATAGAAGCGACTGTCACGAGTGACCGTCAACAGACCGTCGTCCACTTGCGCGACGCCTGCGCCTGCACCGAGTTGTTGCAGGCTGTTGGCAAAGAAACCGAATGGGTCCGCGCCCGGTACGGCAACCGAGAGCGGTGAGTACAGCGCCTGCAGCAAACGCTGCTGTAGCGCTTCGCCGCCGGCCGCAATCAGCGCGGCATCAGCATTCGACAACAGCGCGCTGCGATATGGTAGAAGTCGCTCAATCAGCTGCTGCTGGGCGTCTGCCGGCAGCTCGAACTGCACCCGGTCGAATACCTTGGCTTGCCGCAACTGATCGGCAAATTCGCTGGCGGCGGCGCGTGCGTGTTCACGATTGGTATGACTGATCAGAAAAACGGTATGACTGCCAATGGCGGTTTGCACTTGCTGAGCGGCCTGCTCGGCCAGTGGGTCGCGCTCCGTCGCCGGCAGCAACGCCAGCAGATCGGTGCTGAACGCATCCCCCTGCTGCAAACGCTGCGCAACAAATGCCCCGGCCAGCGTGAGCAGCAGCAGGAACAACCAAACCCGCAGCGAGCGCAGTGCCGTCACTTGATCAGATCCAGCAGCGCCTGCTCGGCCGCTGTCACCTCGGCCACTGGCAAAGCCTGAAACTGCAGCTCGGTCTGATCGCCATTGCGATCGCGAATGATGACTTGCTGCACGGTATCGCCGCCGGTCAACTGCACTTCCGCCAACGCCAGCGACAGCGGTTCACGACGTGGCGTCAGCAACAACTGCCAACCGGTCGCAGTCGAACTGAGCTGACAGTGAAAATCCTGTTCCAGCGCGGCCAGTTCACCGGCCAGCATGCTGTGCAGCAAACGGCCGAGCGTGCGCAACCACGGCGCCTCGTTGGCCTGCAACAGTTTTTGCCGGCCGGCTTCTTCCAGCAGCATCTTGTCGCGGCCGATGCCGTAACGCGCGGCCAGCGGCTTCTGCAACATATACAGCACGCCTTGCTCAGGCAGTACCAGCACTTCGCCGGTCGAGCGCAACGGGCGACTCAGCCCTTTGACGGTTTTCAACTGCACGAAACTTGAACGCTGCTGCAAATGCCTGGCCAGTTGCTCGGTCAGACGAGTCAAAGTGAGCTCGCCGGCCTCTGCCACACCAAGTGGGCATGACAGCAGCAGACTCAACATCAGCGTCAGCGAGTTGCGATTCATGACGATAAGCCCAGCCGTTCGGCCAACACCGGCGGTGACACCAACTGCATTTCACCGGTCGCCATGGCAACGGCAACCTGCACGGTGTAGCCGCGGGTGATGCGGGCATCGGTTTCGGCGTCGCGGATCAGGTATTCGATCTTCAGCCGGTTCTCCCACTCGAGCAACTGCGCGCGCACCTTGATACGCTGCTCGAACCGGGCCGAACCAACATATTTGATTTGGGTGTCGATGATGGGCCAGAGGTAGCCGGACTCACGCATTTGCATGTAGTCATACTGGAACGTGCGCAGCAATGCGCAGCGGGCAATCTCGAAGTAGCGCAGATAATTGCCGTGCCAGACCACCGACATCATGTCGCAGTCATGAAAGGGGATTTCCAACTCGACTTCAGCTTCGCGTAGCACTTTTGTCACAGGGCGGCTTCCGGCTCATTCAGTTGTATAACGCAAACCGACGCTGCTGAATTGCGGCCATCAGCTCGCGTAATTCCATCTCCAGCATCCGGTCTTCGCTGATGAAGCCACTATAGCGACGCACGTCATTGATGGTCTGACTGAGTGCCGGCGCATGCGCGGCGCTGACGATCTCGCCGGCGCTGGCGCGCAGTTCATAAGCTTGGGCAACGGCCATCAACATGGCGGCACCGACCTGCTCGGTCAGCTCGATTACGCGCAGGCAATCGCGCGCCGCGATGGTACCCATGCTGACCTTGTCCTGGTTGTGGCACTCGGTCGAACGCGAGAACACACTGGCTGGCATGGTCAGTTTCAGCGCTTCCGCCGTCCAGGCCGAGACACCGATCTGGACCGCTTTCAAACCGTGATTGATCGGCGCGCGGGCACCGTGGGCACCGGACAGGTTATGTGGCAGGCCGTGGTTGTACCGGCGATCGACCAGCAGCGCCAACTGCCGATCCATCAGATCAGCGAGATTGGCGACGGTGTTCTTCATGCTGTCCATCACGAACGCGATATGGCCACCATAAAAATGGCCACCATGCAACACGACTTCCTCATCGCAGTCGATGATCGGATTGTCATTGGCACTGTTGATTTCGTTTTCGATGTCGCGGCGCATCCACGACAGCGCATCCTGCAGCACGCCGATCACATGCGGCGCGCAGCGGATGGAGTAGCGATCTTGCAGACGCGGGCCCTGCTCCGGCTGGCCTGGTGCCAAATCATTCCAGATCCGTTCAGCGATAAGCTGCTGGCCGGCATGCGGTTTGACCGCGAATAAACGCGGATCAAAATGACCGCGATTGCCCTGCATCGTCAGCGACGCCAATGCAGTAACGCGACAAGATAATTGCGCCAGATACTCGGCACGCTCATACGCCAAGGCTGCCAGCGCGGTCATGACGGCTGTGCCGTTCATGATCGCGAGCCCTTCTTTTGGCGCCAGCGTCAGTGGCTGCAAGCCATGCTTTTCGTAAACATCGGCTGCGGCAACGCGCTCGCCATTGACCAGCAGATCGCGTTCACCAACCAGCGCGGCCGCCACGTAGGACAGCGGCGTCAAATCGCCGCTGGCACCGACCGACCCCTCTTCCGGAATGAATGGCAGCCAATTCTTCTCAATCAGTAGTGCCAAGCGCTCCAGCAATTCCCAGCGCACACCAGAGAATCCTTGCGCCAAGGAATTGAGTCGTGCGATCAGGACAGCGCGTGTCGAGACCGGATCAAGATAACGGCCGAGACCGCAGCCATGATAACGCGTCAGATGCAGCGGCAGCTCACGCACGAGCTCATCTGGCACCGTCGTCGTCACCGAATCGCCATAACCGGTGGTGACGCCATAGATGATGCCGTCACGCGCCAGATAGTGACGCAAAAATTCGGCGCCGCGATCAATCAACGGCTTCTGCGCCGGATTGAGTTGCAGCGCGGCACGTTGCTCGGCAACTGCAACCAGTTGCTCGATAGTCAGTTTATTGCCACCAATCCATACGATGGGCTTGTTTGCGGTGTCGCTCACGTTTCAGCCTTGCCCTGGCGGTTGTCGCCAGAAATCGAAAAAATTGAACCATTGCAGCGGTGTCTGCTTGGCAAAATGCGCCAAGCGTGCGGCGTATCGGGCCGTGGCGTCGGTCAGCATTTGATTACGCGCTTTGCGCGGCGTCGCCAACGTGTCAGCAAAATGTTCCAAGGTCAACCGGAAGCGATTGCCTTCACGCAGACAGAAAAACAGATAGACCGGGCAATCCAGCAGGCTGGCGAGGATGAACGGCCCCTGCGGAAACGCTGCCGGCTTGCCCAAAAATTCTTGCCACTGCACCCGACCCTCGCTGTGCACCGGCGTGCGGTCGCCAACGATCACCAGCAGCTCGCCGCGGTCGATGCGTTCACGCAGCAGCATCGCCGTGTCGGCGCCCATGTCCTGCACTTCGATCAGATGCTCGGCGACATTCGGATGCTGGCGTTTCAGGTAATCCATGAACCGCTGGCCATGTTCGGTGAACACCACGGCATTGACGACAATATCATCACGCCGGCTCAGCGCCCGTGCCAACTCCAGATTGCCGAGATGGCTGCCAATCAATAACGCACCGCGACCACTGGCCTTGACCCGCTGCAGCTCGGCCTGTTGATCAAACAGCACCGCGCGGTCATCAATGTCGCCACGCCAAGCGGCGATCTTGTCCAGCAGCGCTTCGCCGAACTGGCGCAGATGGGCAAAGCAGTCACGCCAGCTAGGCGGATGGCGCAGCGCCGGGCTGCCGCTTTCATAAACCCGTTGCAGAAAATTCTGCGAGGCGGTGCGCGCGGTCCGGTTGCACAGCACGAAGTACAGCATCACCGGATACAGCAGCGCGGAAAAGACCCGCCGGCCAAATACCCGGTAGGCATTGACCAGCACGGCGATGCCGGCCGTTGAACCGCGTTCCTGCTGCTGCGACCAATGCGCTTCATTCACTGCTGCCGACAAGGTTTTCGGTTTGCCGGTCGGTGCCCACCACCGTTGCACGCGCCGCCACAACAGCAGCGGAATGCGCGGGAACATGGCGAAGAATAGCCAAGCATGCGTGCGCGAAATCATCAGGTTGTCGCGCAGCGCCTTGAAATGTGACACGCCATCCTGCGGGTAAGTCACTGCCAATGGCAGGAATTGCATCGGTACCCCGGCCCAATACAACCGGACCAGGATCTCGATATCGAACTCCATCCGCTCGCCAATGCTTACGCGATCAATCAGAGCACAGGTGGCCGTCAGCGGGTAAATGCGAAAACCGCACATGGCATCTTCGATGTCGAGCGAGAGGGTTTCCAGCGCTACCCAGAAATCGGTGATCTTGCGGCCATAGAGTCGGGCTTTCGGGATGCTGGCGTCATAGACCGGCTTGCCGCCAACCATCGCCTCGGGCGCTGCCGCGCTGGCGGCCAGAAACTGCGGCACGACTTGCTGATCGTGCTGGCCATCGGCATCAACCTGAAACGCATGGCTGTAACCGTGCCGATGCAACCAACGAAAGCCGTGCATGCTGGCCGCACCTTTGCCACGATTAACTGGCAAGCGCTCGATGAACACGTTTGGCAGCGATTGCAACTGATCAAGCACACGCTGGTCATCAACACCGCTACCATCATCAACAATCAGCACCGGTAAACCAAAACGTTGCAAGCCAGCCACAGTCGCCGGCAAGGCGCCACCGTGGTTGTAGTTCGGAACCAGAAACGCCGGTTTGAAATTCATGCTGCGGCCTCGGTGCCGAACACGATGCGGCCACTGCTGTGACGACCGCGGCTGGAATCAAACGTGAACAACAATTTGCCCGGTTGCTCTGGCCCGGCGCCCGGTTTGTGCTCCAGCTGCAGCGTGATCTGCTGCTCCGGCTCGATGATGGCCTGGAACTTCAGCGCCTCCATTTTGCGGAACTGCGGCAACAGCGGGAAATGCTGGCGACCGAAATGAATCGCCCAATCGATCTGCACTACACCCGGCAAAATGGCATGCACCGGAAAATGGCCAGGGAAGTGGACCAGCCCAGCCGGCACGTTCAGGGTCAGTGTCACTGTGTTATCGGCACGTTCGCTGCGGATAAGTGTTGGCAGTTTCAATGATGAAGGGGCGGCGGTCATGGCGGATTCTCTTTGGTGAACGAGCGCTCATCCATAAACAGCGCACGCAGCGACTGCTGGGTCAGTTTGCCACGATCATCGCGTGGCATCGCGCCAACATAACGAAAACGTTTGGGAAGCAGCACCCGTTCAAACCGCTGCGCCAGATGCTGACGCAGCATTTCATTGACCGGATGCTTGCCGCGTTGCTGCAGCAACAGCTCGCCTGCTGCCGTCAGCCGCACGACTACCGCCACGACGCTGCGGGCACCGTCCAGCACCAGCGCTGCGGCCTCGTCAACCAGCTCATGCGTGTGCAGCTGCAGCTCCAGCTCCGTCAGCGACAAACGCTTGGCTTCAATTTTGACGATGCGGTCAACACGGCCTAGCAACTGGAAGCGTTGCTCATTCAACAGGGTGGCCCGGTCACCGAGCGGGCACCATTGCTGCTTTTCCGCTGCCGGCGACAACACTTCCAAGACCGATTCGCTATCAAGCCGGGCTCGAACCCCCGGCAACAACTGCCAGGCCTCATCGGTACGCGCGACATCGCGCTGGCGCCAGGCAACGCCACCGGTTTCGGTGCTGCCGAGCACTTCCCATGGTGCGGCGCCGAGCGCCTGCTGCATTTGCAGGGCAGTGTGCGTCGGCAACGGCGCGCCAGAACTGAACAGGGCCAGACACTGACCGGCAATTCGCGGCAAATCGATCGCCGCCGGTAGGCGGTCCAAATGCGCGGGGCTGCTGATCAGAATGACCGGTGCGTGGCGTTCGATTTGTGCCAGCAGCGGCTCCGGATAATGTTCCACTTGCGTGACGAACGGTCGGGCCACAGCAAGTGGCCACAGCAAACGGAACAGCAAACCGTAGATATGGTGATGCGGCACGGTCGCCACCACCGTCGCCGCTGGCAGCGGAAATTGCTGCTGCAAAGCCTGCAACTCCGCTTGCAATTGCCGCAGCGTACGCGTGACTGCCTTGGGCGATCCTGTGCTGCCGGAGGTGAACAGTTGCAGCGCGATAGCATCGAGCGTCAACGGCTGACGTGGAGCCGGCGTCTGGGTCGATGCCTGCGGCAAGGAACTGGCTTGGGTTGACAAGACAGCGGGCTGGCTGTCATTCACCGGGACATTGCTGAACAGGTCGTTACTGAACAAGACATCGCTGAGCAGGCCGGCGCAATCGCTACCGATTTGCTTCAGCGTTTCGCTCTGGGCATTGGCAGGCAAGACTGCACAATGGCCGCACTGCCACAGCGCCAATAAACCCACCAGAAATTCGAAGCTGTCATCGCACCATAGCAACCAGCGCTGACCCGGTTTGGCCGGCAGTTGCTGCATCAGTAGTTCAACGCGTTGGCGCAGCTCTGCCTCGGTACGAAGTCGTTCGCCTTGCCAAGCAACTGGCGTGCTCGCGGGTCGTCGCCAGTTGGCAAACCCGTATAGTTCCGCCAATGCACTCATGGCACCAACCAGTCACGCAGACGTGCGCGCAGCAAGCGTTCGCCGAGTAGCAACACGCCCATCAGAAGATAAGAAATCAGACCGTTATAGATCGCCCAGTAGACGACCGAAGGCAGCAAGGCCGTCAGCAGCGCCATGCTCGCGTTGAACAAAAAGAACACACACCAGATCTGGGTCAGCTTGCGGGTGTAACACACTTCACGCGGATCCAGCTCACCGCCTTTTTCCAACCGGGCAATGCGCTCAATGATGGGCGGAGGAAACCACAGAGAACCAGCAAAGAGCACCAGCATCGTCAAACTGATCAACACCGGATAATAGCGTAGCCATTGCGCATCATTGAGCAACAGGGCCAACACCGCAAAACTCACGCCGACCAGCAATGGCCAACGCCAATCACGCCAAGCCGCCGCATTGGGCAGCGTCAGCATGCGCAGGCCAAGCACCAGCAATAACAACAACGCCAGCCCCCGAGGGGACCAGCGTTGGATGCCGATAAAAACCAGCAAGGGATAAAGCAGCAGCAGGCCGACGGCCAGCGCCTGCAATAGTCGCCGCATCAGGCGGCCTGCAGCAAACCGCTCACCGTGCGCACAACATCACCGACGGTGCGAACTTGTTTGAACTCGTCCGGCTTGATTTTTTTACCGGTCAGCTCCTGCAATTTGATCACCAAATCGACCGCATCGATGCTGTCTAGGTCGAGCTCTTCGTACAGGCGTGACTCCATGGTGATCGCGTCGCCGTCGACCTCGAACACATCCACCAGAATGCCCTTGAGGGCCTCAAAAATTTCGCTCTGGGATTTCATGGCGTTTACCTCATACGGCCTGTTGCTGCTGACCGCTAATAAATGCGGCCAGATTACGGACGGAGCGAAAATGCTCCTTGTTGCTGCTGTTGTTGGCGTCCAGCTTGACTTGGTATTTCTTCTGCACCGCAACGCCAAGTTCGAGCGCATCGATCGAATCGAGCCCTAGACCTTCGACAAACAACGGCGCCTCACTGTCGATGTCGGCCGGCGTCATGTCTTCCAACGCCAACGTGTCGATGATCAGCTGTTTGAGCTCGTGTTCCAATGCGTTCATGCCTGCTTGCTACCTTGATCTGTACTGCCAATAAAACCATCTGCACTGCTGACACCGTATTGCGCATCGGCCTTGGCCACGGCGTCATGAAAAAATTGTTGCAACCAGCGGGTCAACTGGCGCGAGGCCAACGGCGCTTCCGTTCCGCTGGCAATGATCTGATCGGCACGGATCGGATCCAGCACCTCCAGTCGGACATGAAACCGACGTGGCGGCACCTGATACCAGCGCGTCGCCTTGGTCAGCGTCGGCGGGTTGCAGGTCAAAATCACCGGCACCATCGCGCAACCGCTGGCCAGTGCCACATGAGCAGCGCCGCGCTGAAAACTGAACGCTTCACCGGGCACCGTTCGGGTGCCTTCCGGAAACACAATCAACGGTCGCGCTTTTGCCAGCGCAATGCCGCAATCGCGCACCAATTGCTCGGCGCCGCGGTTCGGAATGTATTGCGCCGCCCGCACCACACCACCGAGATAACGGTTTTGCCACAACGCTTCCTTGACGATGCAGTCGGCGCGCGGCATCAGGCTGATCATCAGCACCACATCGATCAGCGTCGGGTGGTTGGCCAGCACCAGCACACCGTCCAGTTCGCGCAAGCGCTCGGCATTGCGCAACTCGACGCTCATCACACCAAGCCAAATCATCTGGCCGATAAAGAACCGGAAGCTCTGGTGGATCACCCGCTGCGCCCGATCGCGGCGCTGGTCCGGATCACGCCAGCAGATATTGATGATCGGAAACGCCAGCAGCGTCAGCAGCAATCCACCGAAACTGAAACTGAAAAAACACCAGCCCGTTGCCAGCACCCGCCAACCATAATTGATGCCGCGCACCAGCCCTTGCCAGAACGGATACGCCGGGCTCGCACGCGTCAATTCGTTCATCGGTCTAGCCATGACTCAGCGCCCAACCGCCCTGCTCGCCACGCCACGCACTCGGCTGCCGCAACAGCAAGGCCTGCAACAGCGCCAATGCCGGTGAATGGTAGGCCGTCGCCGCTGCGTCGGCGTGCAGGCACAGCGGCACACCGTCATCGGCGATCAGCAAACCCAAACCGAGCAGCGGCGCTTCCGCTTCTTGCCACTGCGCGTACGGCGCTGGCAAATCTTGCTCGACATAGCTGATCAACACCGAGCGCACACCGCTGGCGCGCATTGCCGCCGCTTCCAGCAAGCAGGCCAGCAAACTGTCGCGACCGGCTGCAATCGCGGTGGCAGGCGTCGCGTCTTTGTTGGCAATGCCGTACAAACCTGCGGCGCTGTTGTGCACCGACAGCGAAAACCCCATCGGCGACAGCGCTTCGCCCTGCGCCAGCTGGCGCAGCAAATTCACCGTGGTCGGCAATTCGCCATGGCGTGAAGCAAAAATCAGTTGTTCGGCCGGTGCGCCAGCGAGCGCCGCATGCGCGCAATGCAGCGCGACTCGCGACAACGGCGACAAACGCCGGCGCAGCATCGGCTCGACAAACTCAACCGGAGCAGTGGCCGATTCCGTCGGCAAGGCCTGCATGCCACTGGCAAACCATGCCTGCCACGCAGTCGCATCCGCCAAGCCGGGCGCCCAGGCGTGCCAGCGTCGAACAGGAAGTGTCAGGGCCTGCATCGGGCTACGACATCCGTGTCACAACCGGCCGCATCACAACGCCGCCCCGGCAGTTGGAACTGGCCATAGGTCAAATTTTAACCGCTCGGGAAAGGGGCGCCATGCTATCGGGAGGTGTGCGCAAAGGCAATGCCGCGACCGGGCTTTTCTCGCCAGCGACATCGGCTCAGACCGTCAACACGATTTTGCCCACCGAGCGGCCGCTGCGCAGCCGTTCCAGTGCCTGTGGCGCTTCATCGAAACGGAACTGATGACCCACATGTGGCGGCGGCAAATGCAGCGCGGCCAGCTCATGGATCATCGTCTCGAAGAACGCGCGTTGCTCCCACAGCCAGATCAAATTGAAGGCCAGCAGGCCACGGTTTTCGCTGATCATCGACAGCGCGTCGTAACGCGGCCGGCGCAGGTATTCCAGCAACATATGAAAGCGGCGCATCTTGCGCGCGCCGGGTGCGAACACCGTAGCGCCGTAAACGACCAAGCGGCCAGTCGGAGCCAGTGCTTTAAAGGAGGCTTCCTGGACTTTGCCGCCGACCGCATCGAGCACCAGATGAATCGGTTTGTCAGCCAGTTCGCGCTTGAGCTGGGCGGCGAAATCCGGCTCGCGAACCAGCACATCGCGAACGCCTTGCTGGTTCAGAAAAGCAACCTTGTCCGGGCTGCCAACTGTGCCGACCACCTCGATACCCAGCTTCTGGCAGATCCGCACGGCCTGCAGACCGACGCCGCCGGCAGCGGAATGAATCATTGCGCGCTGGCCGGGCTTGCCAGCGCCAAGATGATGGATGCCATACCAAGCGGCAAAGGTCTGGACGAAATAGGCCGCGCCTTCGGCAAAGCTCCAGTCGTCCGGCAGCGGCTGCAAGCGGTCGCCGGCGACATCGACCACGGTCGCATAGGCGCCGAACCGCACCGAGCCCATGACCCGGTCGCCCGGCTTGAAGCCGGTAACCGCCGAGCCGACTCCGGCGACCACGCCGGCCAACTCCAGCCCTGGAATAAAAGCACCGCTCGGCGCCGCCGAATACATGCCGGTCAACGCCAGGATGTCGGCGAAATTGAGCCCGATCGCCTTGACCTCAATCCGCACCGCATCGGCGGCCAGCGCCGGCATGGCTTCGGTCTGCTGCGCCAGCTGCGCCAAATCGCCGGCTTGCGGAATACGCCAAACCCGACGCTGCGACACGGTCATCGCCAACTCCCCTGCAACGCAATGGCCATGCCGGATGCAGGGCCAAAAATGGTCGGCGATTAGGACATATCTGTCAGCAGGATGCCAGCCCTGGCAGTGATCCGAACTGTGCCAAGCAACGTAACGGCCGGCCCGACAGCGAGCGGGTTTCCGTGGACCGCGTCAGGGTCGCGAGTTGGGGTCAGAGGGTCGGGTTCGGCTGGGCTGGTGTGGTCACACCGACACCAGCCGATATCCGGTAGCGCCTGTGCGAAACAACCTACCGGTTTGCCCCAGCCTGATCGCGCTCGGGCGCACAGGCATTGTTTGAACGTTGGCGGAATAACTTCGCTAGCCGCGCAAGCCCATCGCCCCGGTCGCAACCGCTCGCTTTACGGCCGGCAGCGCATCGAGCGCCGACAAAGCCAAGCCACGCAGCGGCCGCAACAGTGGATAGCGATTGCTGAACAAGCGCACCAGACTGTCAGTGACACCGGCAACGCGATCGGCATCGGCATGGCGCTGCTCGACAAATGCATCCAGCGCCGTGGGCAACGCCCAGTCTTGTCCACAGGCTTGCTGCTGACGAACCGCGTTGGCGAACGCCATCGCATCACGCAGCGCCAGATTGAAACCCTGACCGGCGATCGGATGCAGCGTGGTCGCGGCATTGCCCATCAATAGCAAACGGCCTTGCCGGCGCACCGGACTGCGCAGCCGGCGCAGATCGAATTTTTCCCGCACACCGACCTGCAGGAATTTACCGAGTCGCCAGCCAAACGCGGTTTGCAACTCACGCAAGAACGTGGCGTCATGAACACTCAGCAAACGCTCAGCTTCGCTCGGTGTTTGCGTCCACACCAAGGACAAGCGATTGTCAGTCATCGGCAACAAAGCCAGCGGGCCGGTTTCGGTAAAGCGTTCGTAAGCCCAGTGCTGATGCGCGCGCTCGGCGCGCACGGTGGCGATCACGGCGCTCTGTTCATAATCGATCACATCGACCGGCAAACCGGCCATCGCGCGCAAACCGGACGGGCCGCCGTCAGCGCCGAGCAGCACGCGGGCATCAATCGACGACGACATCTCGTTTTGATCCAGCACCAACTCCACTGAATCGCTGCGCTGATGAAATGCCGTCACCTTGCCCTGCAAGCGCACCACGTTCGGGCCTGCCGCCAGCGTCTGATAAAACACCTGGCCAATGATCCGCAATGGAATCACCTGACCGAGCGCTGCAATATCATGCTCGGCAGCGGTCAGCACGGTGCGACCAAACTGGCCGCGATCAGAGACATGAATCTGCTGTATCGGACAGGCAGAAAAATGCAGCGTTTCCCAAACACCGAGTGCCACCAACAACCGCCGGCTGCCTTCCGACAAGGCCAGCACGCGCTCATCAAACGAGGGCAACTCATTCGCATTGGTGTTACCCGCATCGAGCAGACCGACCCGCAATGCTAGCGGCGCCTGGGTCAACGCCAGCGCCAGCGCAGCACCAGTCAGGCCGCCGCCAACGATGATGACGTCAAAATCGGTTTGCCTGTCGGTCATGTTCACGCCGCCATCAACGCTTCAATTTCATCCGGATCTTTCGGCACGCCCGTCGTCAGCACGTCGAATCCGGTTTTGGTGACCAACACATCGTCTTCGATACGGATGCCGATGCCGTGGAATTTCTTCGCCAGCCCCTTTGTGCCCGGCGCGAAATACAGGCCCGGTTCCACGGTCAGCACCATGCCCGGTTCGAGCACGCGCGGCTGGCCGTCGATCTGGTAATCGCCGACATCATGCACATCGAGGCCGAGCCAGTGACCGGTCTTGTGCATGTAGTAAGGCTTGTAGGCTTCGCCATCGAGCAGATCGCTCAGCTTGCCTTTGAGCACGCCGAGATCGATCAGACCCTGCGTGAGTGTACGCACAGCGGCATCGTGGATCTGGTTCCAGGTGTTGCCCGGTTTGACTTGTTCGATCGCCGCCTGCTGCGCTTTCAGCACCCAGTCGTAACAGCGACGCTGCAGTGCGCTGAATTTGCCGTTGACCGGAAACGTGCGGGTGATGTCGGAGGCATACCATTCGTATTCGGCGCCGGCATCAATCAGCAACAGATCGCCGTCTTTCAACGGCATGTTGTTTTCGACGTAATGCAGGATGCAAGCATTGTCGCCACCGGCAACAATGCTGTTGTAAGCACAGTGGTGAGCGCCGTGGCGGGCAAATTCGTAGCTCAGTTCAGCAGCGAGCTGCGCTTCATTGACGCCGGCTTTGGCCGCGCGCATCGCCCGGATATGGCCTTGCGCCGCGGCATGGGCAGCGGCGCGCATTTGCTTGAGCTCGGCCGCGTCTTTGAACAAGCGCATATCGTGCAATTGGTGGCGCAGATCGATGATCTCACCGGGCGGGTGCACGCCTTTGCGCACCTGCGCACGCAAGGCATTGAGCCAGCCCATGACGGTGTTGTCGAAATCCGGATTGTGGCCGAGCGCGTAGTGGATGCGATCGCGGCCTTCCATCAACCCGGGCAGGATCTCGTCGATGTCGTCGATCGGAAAGGCATCGTCAAACTGGAACGCCGCGGCGGCGCGCTCGGGACCGTAGCGGCGGCCATGCCAGGTTTCGGCGAGCGGATCGCGCTCGTTGCAGAACAGCACCGCTTCGCCCTGTGGCCGGCCGGGGATCAACACCAGCACGGCGTTCGGCTCCGGAAACCCGGTCAGATAGGCGAAGTCGCTGTCCTGACGAAAACGGAAATGGGTATCGCGGGAACGGACGATTTCTTGCGCAGACGGAATGATGGCAATGCTGCCCTTGCCGAGTTGCTGCATCAGCCGGCGGCGGCGGCGGGCGTAATCGGCGACTTTGACCATGGTGCCGGATTTGTGAGCGGGGACAAGGTTTGTCATGGTAGCGGTGGTCGGCGCCAATTGCACAGCTTGCCGGCGAAGCCCTATAGTGACACGTCGTTTTCATCCACTGCGGTCATCATGAGCCAGGCCGATCTGCAAAACCTCGAACTCCAGCTCGATCAGCTGCTGAGCCAGTTTCAGCGCCTGAAGAGCGAGAACGCCCAGCTGCGCGCCAAGGCCGCCGAGCTGGCGGCGGAGCGCAGCCGGCTGCTGGAAAAAAACGAATTGGCGGCGCACAAGGTCGAAGCCATGCTGGCCCGTTTGCGCGGGCTGGAACAACGCAGCCATGAAAAGAGCAGCGGCGAAAGCCGTCGGGCCGAGGGTTAAGCACCAGCCATGAGCAATGTCCTGACCCTGAAACTGCTGGATCGCGAACTGAAAGTTGCCTGTCCGCCGGAGCAGCAGCACGAACTGCTCGCCGCCGCCCAGCAACTCGACAGCCGGATGCGGACGCTGCGCGACAGCGGCAAGATCGCCGGTGTCGAAAAAATCGCCTTGATGGTTGCGCTGGATCTGGCGCATGAATTGATGCAAGTGCAACAAGCCGGCAACAGCGGCGCCGATCTCGGCACCCGCCTGCGCCGGATGCAGGAAAAAATTGACGACAGCCTGCGGGCGACTCGACAATTGGAACTCGGCTAGGTTGGCAACGGCTTTGGCCTCGGTCCGGTACCGAGAACCTTGCCAAACACCGCCGAAACCCCAGTTTCCTCAGTAACACCCCTCGCGAACCGCCGCGAGAACGTCACCAACGCTGGCGAACCAGCGGCCTGAGTGACGCCCTCGGTTCGATAATAAATGTGAAGGTTAGAAAGGGCGCCTGCTGCGGTGTTCGCGCGCGGCGTCATGTCCTCGAGCCGATATTTGCGTTATAGGGTGCGTTCGAGCCGCTCGGTGTTGTGCAAGTCCGTTTCGACCGGAAAGCCTGATCCGACGCCGGATGTACCCCCTTGGAGCCTATGGTTCCAGGGCTAAACCCGCAGACGGCACAGGCGGCAGGCGTCCCCTCTTCTTTCTGGTTGCATCCCGTTTCGGGTTGCTTCTTGTTTCGGGTTTCATCCCGCTGGTTTCGTCCCGCTTTCGGTTACCCTGCCGCACATGCCGAACCCGCCGCCCCCGCCATGAGTC
>CAMLNB010000073.1 GCA_946481205.1 uncultured Kangiella sp.
CGGTTGGGTCAGTGTAGGCGTGGATCAATTCGTTCTTGGGCTGTGCCAGCTGCCCTGTTTGTTGAATGGCGGCGACTTGGTGGGCGGCTTCATCCCGCAGCATCCGGTAAAAGAAGCTGTCTTCCACCGAGTAGGCAAACACTATGCTCAGGAAACTGAATAGCAGCGCCGTCAGCAGCGAGAACACCACAAACGCCAGAACCAGGCGACGGCGCAAACTGTGAAACGCAGTGCTCATGCGGTGGCATCCAGTTTGAAACCGACGCCGTGTACGGTGACCAGCATCGGCGTGGTAAATGGTTTGTCGAGCTGCTGGCGCAGCAGGTAGAGATGGGAGCGCAAGGTGTCGGAGTTCGGCAGCTCATCGCCCCAAATCCGTTCGCTCAACTCCGAGCGGGTGACGATGCGGGGATGCGCTTCGGCCAGAATCAGCAGAATGTGATACGGAATCTGCTGCAGTCGCAACGGCTGACCGGCACGGCTCGCTTGCTGCTTGTCGCGATCGATGAGCAGATTGCCGATCTGCAGCTGGCGCGACTGCTGCAATCGATGCCGTTGCGACAAGGCCAGACAGCGCGCCAGCAATTCTTCCAGCGCAAACGGTTTGGTCAGGTAGTCGTCGGCACCATGTGAAAAGCCTTGCAGCTTGTCCTGCAAGGTGTCGCGCGCGGTCAGCATCAGGATCGGAATATGGCGGTCAGCCTGGTGTCGCAGGATTTCACACACGGCAAGCCCGTCGAGTTTCGGCAACTGCAAATCCAGCACGATCACGTCGTGGAATTCGGCCAGCGCCCGTTGCAGGCCGCTGCGACCGTCGCCGGCAAAATCCACAACATGCCCATGCAATGCCAGATAGTCACCGATGTTGGCCGCCAACGCCGCGTTGTCTTCAATGAGCAGAATTTTCATCGGTAACCATCATGGTGTGGAGCGGCCCTGCGCCTGCGATCTGGTTGGCAATGTCGTTGACTAACGCTTCATCTGTCATGCCGGCTTTCGCCGGGTGACATGTGTTCGACACAGTGTTGCCTTTTCGCGATGGCAGTCCCGGGACAGAGACTGCCATCGTAAACCATCACGCTGTGCCGGAAACGTCATCGGCGCTGGCACTGCACTACAGCTGCGCCAGCAACTCCTTGGCTTCTTGCAAGTTGGGCTCTTTGGCCAGCAACGTTTGCAACACCTGCCGGGCTTGCTCAGGTTGCTGCAGTTCATGATGGCCTTTCGCCAGCGCCAGCTGCAGTTTCGGATGGTACCAATGCGCTGAGGCCAGAGCCATGATGTTGATGGCGGTTTGCTTTTCGGCCGGTTGCGTCGCGTGCTGCAAGCGGTAGTAGCCGTACATGGCAATCAAGGGCACATCGTACTGGCCGGTGCGCGTGGCGAGTTCGGACGTCGCCCACGCTTGCTCACCTTTCAGCGTACGTGCCAGTAGCGTAATGCTGCGCTCGTCGTTGTACAGTTCGCGTGCTACCGGTTGCTTGCCCAATGCGCGCACGACTGCCTCGGCAACTGCTGTGGTCGAGTAGGGGTTCTGGCCGGTGATCAGGCGACCATCGACACTGAGCTGGGCCAGCATGAAGTCGGCTTTCTGGAAGCGCGCGCCGTTGGCGGTCAGTTTGTCTTCGAGCAAGAATGGGTATTGCTTGCTCCATTTCTTGCCGAACAACACCTCTTCTTCATTGGTGAATGCCGACACCGTTTTGCCGGCCACCAGCGGCGTACCGTCGGTCAAGCGCAGATCGGCAAAAGCGGCCGGGCCATGACAGACGCCTGCCACCACACCATGGCGCTGCCAGGTTTGTCGCAACAAGGCCTGCAAGGCGTTGTCTTTGGGCAGATCAAACATCGCGCCTTTGCCGCCGACGACAAACACCGCGGCATAGTGTTGGTCGCGCAGGGCATGGGTAGCGAGCGTGTGATCCAGTTTGCGCGTGGCATCGGCGTCGGCGATCAGGGCCGCGTTATACGGTTTCTCCGGATCGTATTCATCGGCCTCGACTTTACCGCCTTGCGGGCTGGCGACATCGATAGCAAATCCATTGTCACGAAAGATCAGATACGCCTGCGCGAACTCATCAAACTCGTAACCCGGCTGCGTTTTGCCGCCGTCTTTGCCATGGCCGCTGATCACCATCAGCACGCGTTCTGCAGTCGCTGCCGTCACAGCCCCGTGACACAGGCAGGCTGCGATAAAACCCAGAATTGCTTTGCGCATCATCCATCTCCTCGCTGTCGTTGCATCAGATGCCGGAGTAGCGTGCCGTGGCAGATGTGAAAGCCGTGTCAAATGGCATTTGACAGGAAATTGACAAGCGGTCCGGCACCATGCGGCTCCCGTTTTCAACAGGAGCTGAATCATGTGGTGGAAAAAATTGCTGCTGGCTGCAGTGGTGTTGGCGGCATTGGCGCTGGCTTGGCGTTTTCTGTGGGCCATGCCAGCGACGCCGCTGAGTCCGACAGAATTTGTCGGCCGCTATGACTATTCACCGTCCGCGCCTGAGTCGCTGGTTTTTACCGCGGTCGGCGAGCGGCGCGCCCGCTTCAGTTTTGTCGGCTATCAGGGCGATACCGTGCACGGTTACATCGAATGGCCGGCCACCGCTTCCGCGACGACGCCGGCACCTGTGCTGATCGGCATTTCGGCGATGGGCCACAGCGCGCAGCGCTGGTGGCAGGCGGAGTACAAAGATCGACCAACCATCACCGAGACGCATCAGATCCGTGCGATGGCAATCGCCGCCGGCTACGCCGTGGTCGCGATCGACAATCGCTTTACCGACAGCCGCAAAGATCCGGCTTACGAAATCGACCGCATCATGTGGCGGCTGCACGTGCTCGGTGACAAAACCGATTACGAGCAGATGGTGCATGGCACTGCCATGGATTTGCGGCTGTTGCTCGACAAGCTCGCTTTGCAACCGGAGCTGGATATGGGGCGCATCAGCGTCGCCGGCTACAGCATGGGCGCGCAAGTCGGCTTTCTGCTCAGCGGCGTCGACCAGCGCATTCACCGGTTGTTGGCTATGGTGCCGCCACACCTCGATGACCGCAACGCGGTGGTCGCGCCGAAAAACGCCGCGCCGCTGATCCGGCAAGCCGAGGTACTGCTGCTGACCGCCAACGATGACCCGTACGCCAGTCAGGCAGACAACCTCGCCTTGTTCGCTGCCATCGCCAGCCCACGCAAGCGGCATCTGCAGTACGACTCCGGGCATGTCCTGCCGTCGGACTATGTGGTGGCGCTGCGCGAGGTGTTCCGGGGCGGTTGAGTAGGGGGAAGGGTCACGCCAGGCAGGCTGGAGGCGGCTTGAACCGCGCCGGCGTCGCGCTCACAATGGCGCCGGTTTTTTCCACGTAGAAGTGATAGCCCATGAACGACACTCCTTCGCGGCCGGCTCTGCCGGACCGCCTGTCCGTCCGCCCGCGCAGCCCGCATTACAATGCCGCCGTGCTGGAGCATGACATCGGCATCCGGATCAACGGCAAAGAGCGTTCCGACGTCGAGGAATACTGCATCAGCGAGGGCTGGGTTAAAGTCCCGGCCGGCAAGGCGGTCGACCGCTACGGCATGCCGTTGCTGGTGACACTGAAAGGCACTGTCGAGGCTTACTATCTTTAATGAGCCGGCCCGTTAAAAAAAGGTGACGCAAGCGTCACCTTTTTTGTTGCCGTTTCTTTCGCAAGTCCGGCGTTTACTGCTCGACCAACTCCACCCGACGGTTCTTCGCTTTGCCATCATCCGCTTTGTTGCTGCCAATGGGAGCGAGGTTGGCAACGCCTTGCGCCAGCATACGGCTGCCATCGATGGCGTATTCCTTGCTCAAGTAAGCCACCACAGCTTTGGCTCGATCCAGCGACAGCTTCATGTTCGCGGCAAAGCTGCCCTGATTGTCGGTGTGGCCAACAATGAAAACTTTCTTGTCGCGGTTTTCTTGCAGGTACTTGCCCATCTCGGCCAGCTGCGGCTTGGATTCGGCCTTGATATCGGCTTTACCGGTGTCAAAGTGCACGCCATAAATCGCCACTTTGCCTTGTGCGGAAATCTCCGAGGCAATTTTGTCCTTGGTCTGCAAGCCAGCCAGATTTACGCTGACTTGGCCCAGCGGCATATCGTCCGGTTGGACAATCTGGATATAGGTGACGGTGATATCGCCCGAGTAGTGCTTATCCGACGACACCAGCACATGCGCGGTTTTGCCGCCGGCGGAAATCGTGCCGACACTCATCTGCTGCAGCTTGCCGTGCTCACCAAAGATATTGCCGCCGTTGTCAACGCGGTAAAGGATGTCCTTCAACGCGGCATTTGCCCGTACCGCATCGCCAAAATCCAGAATCGTCATTTCCTCCATGCCGCCT
The DNA here is from genome assembly GCA_946481205.1 of uncultured Kangiella sp. Next base: position 4,360 of record CAMLNB010000073.1, read on the forward strand.
TCCAGGCCGTACGAGGTCGATTCGCACTTGTCTTCGCCAGCGCAAGCCAGCGACTCTTTGTAGCCAGCGGCTTTCAGCGCCGTGACGTAGTTCTTCTGCACTTCATATGGGCGCTTGCCGGGTGGCGCCAAGTAGAGCAAGCGGGTGATCTGGCCTTCGACAGTCGTCGGATTGATCAGCTCGTTCATGCCTTCGAGGCCGAACCGGGACGGGACAACCGTCGCATCAAAACCGATCTGCTGGTAACCCACCAGCCACGAGCCAGTGAAGCGTTGAATGAGCGGATGATCCTTCGAGCCCTGCACGTCCTTGGAATTCCATTCCAAGGCCTGTACGGCACCGACCAGCATAGCGCCAGCCACAACCGCTTTCATGGTGCTACGAAAAACAGACACTGCTCGCATCGGTCACTCCCTGTTGAGAAATACGTCCTGAAGTACGGCTCAGACGCCGCTGAATTTTGCCGCGCGATTCCATACCGGCCAGGCTGAATCGCGGCTGAATGCCTTAACGCAGGCGCTGGCCTGTCGTTGACAGCATGCTAAGGGTTGATCGATTGCGAATCATTGAACGATGGCGCAATCCGATTCGATAGGGCAGCGGACAGGGCGGCTCATCGTCTCATCACCACTCTTGAGCAAGCCATTTCCCGGGCCGATCACCAGTTGCCTGGCTGGCAGTAGCAAACGCCGTTGGCATATCGGGCATTGGCTTTAGCGGCTCCGGAATTGCTTGCTGTTGGCGAACGCCTGCACTGCGATGCAGTGATCTGCGTGCAGGCGTTCACCGCGTCCAACCACGGCAGTGGCGAGCTGAGAACAGGTCACAGTTTGGTGAACCGGACCCAGTTTACATTCCAGCCACTCTGTGGCGCGTAAAGTCCAACATTGTAGGTGCCGGCGTTGATCGAAACAGTATGCGAAACCGTGGTCCAGTTTTGCCAGCCGCCGGTTGCCGGAATAGCGAGCTGACCCAATTGGATCGCACCACCGTTCAAGTCCAGCGACAACAATGCACCGCTGACACTGGCAACGCGGTACTCGACCCGATAGCTACCGCTGGCAGGAAACGTGACATTGCCGTATACCATCCAGTCACCGGCATCAATCCAGCCCACATTGAGACCACCTTCCGCACAGCTTTCCGTTTGCACGCCGCTCTGGTTGGTGAAATTTTCGGCTTCAATATGGGTAGACCATGGACCGGTATTGTTCTTCGAGATAATCAGAGAGGTCGTTTGATCATTGAAGCTGTCGTCGACAAGGCAGCTGTCGTCCGCCGTTCTGCTGAGCGCGTTACCATCAAAATTGTCATTGTTGTACAGCCGGACTTGGTAGCCGGGTTGAACTTTGACGGAAGATAAATCGTTATTGCCAATGCCCCTCGCATTTAGCTGGGCCAACGTATAGCTGCCCTCCGGCAATCCCACTGCATAACCGCCAAAGCTACAGTGCTGGTATACCGTCGCGACGGCAGGCGTCGTGGCGATCTCGGCGTGGATGGCGGCCAGCAAACTGTTCACGCCAGTCGCATCATGGGAAAGCTCCCAGATCATCACGCCACTGCCTTCCTGCAACGCAAGACGTGTCTTCGAACGGATGGTTGGGATGCCGTTATAGGTGATGTAGCTGCAACCCGCACAACGCGTACCAATCAGATCGGTTTGTGCTGCTGCAGCACCGAACTGGCTGAGGATGGCGCTGAAATCGTAGGACGCGCTATAGCCATTGAATCCATAGCCATAGAAAGGCACACCCAGCACCAGCTTCTCTTTCGGCAGGCCGCGTGATTTCCAGGTTGTGATGTCGCTTTGTGCCATGGAGTAGGGGGCATGCTCGGCGCCTGCGGTGCCCCAACCCGGGCCAATAGCGTCGTAAGACATGAGGTTAACGAAGTCGAAGTATGGCAGTGACGAGATGGGAATCATGCCGCCGTTATAGGACGCGGTGGCGGCAGTAACCAGCTTTCCGGGTAGTGCATTGCGCAACGCCTGGATGAATGGTGTGTAGTTGCCATCATTGTCAATGCTTGTCAGCAATGCGCCTTCGATATCGATATCGATGCCGTCCAAACCAAAAGTCGTCACAAACTGAGCAAGGTTGTTGACGGTAGTGGTTCGGCTACCGGATTGCAGCAGCGTACGCCAATTTCCAGAACAACCCGGTAGTACCCCACCGGCTACTGAGACCAGTACTTTTACACCGGCGGCGTGGGCCTTTTGGGTCGCATACGTGATGTCGCTGGCGCTGGCTCCCTCCATACAAAGCAGATTGCCTCCACTCATCACCGCACCATTGGCGTTGGGGTTGAGAAAAGACAGATTGATGTGTGTCAGTTTGCTCAGGTCGGTGCGATCAATGACGGCAGGAATGTTCTTGTAAGAGGGAACGTAGCCGATGATTTTGGTTTGGGCAGTCACGGGCAGTGCCGTTATTAACAATGCAGACATTGCGGTAATGGTGGCAAATGTGCTGATGCGATTGCTCATTCGCGATGATGAGACTTTCATGTCATTCCCCATTTGATGTTGCAGAACGGCAGGGTTCGGGAGGTTTCGTAACAAGAGTGATTCGTTAACCGATCGTGGTCGATGGTTTATTTCGGTGCGCAGTACAGCAAAAGATTACGATCAGAAAGTCAGGGGCTGGCAATGGTGCGCCGGCATGCTTGCGTGAAAAGTCCAAGAGCTGATGGTGTTATGTATGAATGTGGGACAGGGTTCAAAATCCGAGGGTTTTGATTCATTAGTCCTAGACTGCGGTTCGATTTGCACAGAAGTGTGCATTTGATGGTTTTTTCATCATGCATTTCGCATGGGCTTTCTGAAAAATGTGAAATCCGTTGGTTATGTATGCGCTTTCTCTGTGTAGTTTTCCGCAGCCATCCATGAAAGCGCTTGCAAGGGGTGGTTGAAAAATTCGTCCGCCAGCAGTGGTCATTCTGGTTGTCGGCGGGGTGGCGGCATGTCGCGGCATGTTTCCATCTGCTCCTGATTTGCGAAGCAGCCATGTCCCGAAAATGAACGGAGAGAAATCCATGTTGTTCAGAAAGGCAAAAGCAGTTGCCAGAAACGTGATGCTTATTGGCGGTTCCATCTGTGCACTAACGGGCGCCGGAGCTCAGGCGGCTACCTTGGACTTGCTGGTCCTCTATGACAATTACACAAAAAATTACTTCAGCGGCGATCCCCAAACGGCGATGGCCAACTGGGTAAGCCAGATGAACGCGGCGTATCGCGATAGCCAGGTCGATATCCAGTTACGGTTGGTGGGCGTTCGCCCAAGCAGTGTTGGTGGTGCTGATATGGGCGCCATTCTGGGGAATCTCCGGGTGGATAGCGCGGCCATTGCCTTGCGTGATCAGTTGGGTGCGGATTTTGTCTCGTATGTCCATGAACGAGGGGCGTGCGGTGTCGGTTATGTGGCGGTCGACAAGAACTGGACTTGGAACGTAACCGGACCCAACTGCGGTCCCATGGTTATGGCCCATGAATTGGGTCATAACATGGGTCTGAATCACTCGCGCAAACAAGGGGATACCAGCGGCGCCCGGTTCCGTTACGGCGTGGGTTACGGCGTACAAAATACCTTTGTTGACATCATGGCGTATGAGGGTGTGTTCAACACCACTCGCGTTAATAAATTCTCCAATCCCAACCTGGTTTGTCGTGGCTTGCCTTGTGGTATTCCGGTTGGACAGCCAGAAGAGGCTTACGGTGCGCTGGCGATTCACAATGTTCGTGATGAAATGGCCGGGTTTCGCCCGACAGCGGGTACATCGGGCTCCGTGACCTTGGCGCAGGATTGCAATTTCGCCGGCTACAACGTAGGCCTCGGTGTTGGAAACTACACACTCAGCCAGTTGCAGGCGCGCGGTATCAATAATGATGATATTTCGTCTCTTCGTGTGCAGTCGGGTTACACGGTGACGCTGTACCAGGATGACAATTTCGGCGGCAGTTCGATTGCCAAAACCGCTGATGACAGTTGCTTGGTCGACGATGGTTGGAACGATGCCGTCAGTTCGGTGCGGGTTGCGGCCGTGGGAGCCGGCTTTAGCGTGACAATCCAGGCGGAAAACTATTTTTCGATGTCTGGCATTCAAACCGAAGCGACGACCGACGCGGGCGGTGGCCAGAATGTTGGCTGGATCGATGCCAATGATTGGATGGCCTACAGCAGCGTAACCATTCCGACTTCCGGAACCTACACGGTGGAATATCGTGTCGCCAGCCAGAGTGGTGGTGGCCGGCTGTCGTTGGATCTGAATGGTGGCGCAATTGTTTTGGGTGAATTGTCGCTTCCCTCAACAGGCGGCTGGCAGAACTGGACCACGGTTTCCCACACGGTCAACATCAACGCCGGTACCTACAATCTCGGCGTGTTCGCCAAGACCGGGGGATGGAATCTCAACTGGATTCGTATCAGGCGCTAAAGCAGAGCGGTTGCTGTGATCTCGGCCGGTACCCGCGCGGTTGGCGCGGTACCGGCAAACATTTCAATGCACTCGGGATATCGCCATGAACAAGTATCACTATCTCTGCCTTGTGGTTGTGGTTGTGGTTGTGGTGACAGGTGTTGCTGTCGTCGGCTACTGGAAGCCCTATCATGAGCAGGCATCGGCAGACGATACCGCACACCCCGAAACTGCTTTGGCTGTCAGATCTGATGCAGCGCACCTACCCGGTAGCGCGCAATCGCTGGCATCATTAAAAGAGGAACAGGCTGTTCCAGCGATTCTGCAGGACAGGATGGATGCCATTCGGATGCGGCGTCCGCATCTGGCTATTGATGCCTCCATGTTACAAGCCAAAGTCGCGCAGCCTGCCGCTTGGTCAAAGGCCGATAGCACGCCCACGCATCTACCGTTGAAGCCGGAAGAGTTTACCGATGGCAGGCATTTCGTTGCCATTGATGATCTGAAAATTGAAACATTGGTCCCCGGTGATGTTGTCGAAATCACCATTCCAGATACCAATAACACCCACGAGTTGACAATCGACAACGTGGAGAAACATGACTACGCCAGCATTACCTGGCATGGACATATCGCTGGCAGTGATGGGCAAACCTACAGTGGCAGTATCACCCGCGGCGACGTGTTGACTGTGGCAGGATTTGACACGCCTGACGGCCATTATGTGTTGCAAGGTCACGGCAAGGATGGCTGGATTGCCGCCAGCGCGTTGTTGTTCAAAGAGCACATGGACCCAATCCGACCAGAAGACGTGTTAAAAGCCGAAGGTATAGCCGGCACACCGTGATATCGCCTTCAGGACAGGGCTTGAAACTGACGGAATTGAGCAAGCGTTTGCTCTGCTCAACGGACAAGTAATGTGCACTGCGCTCGATGCGCGCATTACTTGTCCCGCTTCTGGTTTCGATTTTCACGATTGAATCGCCGCTGCACAGTTTTCCTGTGCTCGGCGCGCTGCTTTCCGCACTGTTGCTGATGTCGCCGGCATTCTGAAAACGGTGGCGTCACGTATTAACGTTGCTCTGACGCTCAGCTGTCCGCGCTATGTGGCGGACTTCAAGGCAGCGAGTACTCCAGCGTGTAAAAGTGCTTGCCTTCGACGATATCAATCAACAAGCGACCCGTGATGCCAGTGAGCTGGTCCGTGCCGGAGTCGGGCACAATGCGGATTTCCAGTGAGGGCTCACCGCGCGTCATGGTGCCGCTGTGCTGCAGGGCAAAGCTGCCACTGCGGCCTTGCAGTGTACCGGTTACCCGCTCCATGGCGACGTAGCCTGCTGAACCTTTCACGTCGGTCATCATCGTGAGCATCTGGCCTTTACCGGTGGCATTCAGATCGCCATGAAATGTTTTCTGCAAATTCATGCGCCCCACGCTGGCATCACCCACCTCGGGTTCTGCAGTCATCGGTACCATTTTCACCTCAAAATGGCCTTTCACCTTGTTGATCACGCGTTCGTCTCCTGCTGATGTGAATGGTGTTGTTGCCGTAGAGGGCGCATTAATCTGTGTACAGCCGGCAAGCGTCAGCAGCAGGCCGCCGATTATGCTGCAGAGACGGCGAACCCTGTCGTGCCCATTTGCGGGGAAGATCATCTTGCCTCTCCGTTGGTGATTGGCAGCGGTGCGCGTTAGCATTGGTGCCGCTGACCCGAGTTCTGCAGCACAGGTGCTGCGATGGGTCGATTGTGTCAGGACCACGCCGCCGAGTATTGTAAAAACGCGACATCAACCATGACAAGCCGAGCCTCTGCCACCCCACCTCGCGGTATTCTGCATAGCGAACCGGTCGCTGGACGTCATGTTCGGTTGTTGCCCGCCGCTGATCTCGGTGGCTTTGTCGAACACTTCTGGTGGGTCAGTTGGGAGTTGGCGGATTCTCCGGCTCGCATCGTAGAAACATTGCCTCACCCATCCGTGCACATGGTTTTCGAGCGGGACAAAACCGCCGAGCTGGTTGGCATACACCGTGGCCGGTTCAGTCGCACGCTGGCTGGCAATGGCGAAGTCTTTGGCGTGAAATTCCGTCCGGGCGGCTTTTATCCATTTTGGCTACGGCCGATTGTACAGTTGGTGGACAAGCGCTTGTCGTTGGCGGAGGCGTTTGGCCTCGATGGCAAGCACTTGGCCGACGCTGTTGCCAATGCGGTCTCGGACGAGTTATGCATGGGGCAGGTGGAGACCTTCCTCCGTAACCGACTGCCCGACCCGGACAGCAATGTTGCGCTGGTCGACCGCATTGTTGAACGCGTGCGTGCCGACCGAAGCGTGATCAAAGTGGAGCAGTTGACGGATGAGTTTGCGCTCAGCGCAAGGATGTTGCAGCGATTGTTCCAGCGTTATGTCGGCATCAGCCCCAAATGGATGATCCAACGCTATCGGCTGCATGAAGCACTGGCGCAACTGGCCTCGGTGGTCGATCCAGACTGGCCCAGCTTTGCCTTGGCACTCGGTTACAGTGATCAGGCGCATTTTATCCGTGACTTCAAAACCCTCGTTGGCAAGACTCCAGTCAACTATTGGAAATCCCATCGGCGCTGAGCATTTCATGGCTCCGACGCGTTCTTGGCGGCTTCTGCTGGTTTCAGCCGCGCACCGTGCATCATCCTGATCACTTTATAAAGATCGCCATCATTGAAGCGATAGTCCTGCTCGGTGTTGACTCGGTGCACCATCACCAGCTTGTGTTTGGGATAAATGCCGAGCATGTGCACGCCAGCGCCGGTGTGATAGAACGACGGCGGTTCGTTAGGGGCGTCTGGCACCACCACACCCCAGAGCATGCCATAACCCAGGCCATATTCCGGCTCAGTCATGGAGTACGCCTGTGTGCTGCGGGTGATCCAGTCTTCTGGAATCAGCTGCCTGCCTTGCCAGCGACCGCCATTGAGAAACAGTTGACCATACAGCGCCAGATCATGGGCAGACATCCGAAAATGGTAAGCCGGATACTGTGAACGATCCGTTTCATATGCATAGAAGCCATCATTGTCACCAGTGGGCAGCGGCTGATCCGCTGACCACGTCGTGATCGTGTTGTTAAAGTCGAGCATGCCAAGCGGCGTGGCAATCTCGCGATAGAAAGCATCAAAAATGCGCTTTCCGCTCAGCTTTTCGTAGATATGGCCAGCGGCATTGAAATCCCAGTTGTTGTAGTAATAGAACGTGCCAGGAGCATGACTGCCGCGAGCCGGGCGCTGCTGTACCATCGACTCGGCTTCGGCTGCAGCGGGTAAATACACCCCGGATCGGGATTGCAGCAGATCGACTAGCCGTGCGCGCTTTTCGCTGGGTGTCAGTGGCGAGGCTCTGTCATCCACATTCAATTCGGCTAGCGTTTGCTGCAAATCCACTGTTGCGCGGCCGGTCTGCACGCCATAGAGCGAGCTGAGCAGCGCTTTCCGCATGGAGTGCACCAGCAGCTTTTGCCGGATATTGCCCCATTGATGAAACACGTTCCCGTCATGTAACAGCAGCAAGGCGCTGGATCCAGACTGTGCCAGAAAAGCATCAAGCGCCTGCAGTTTCTCGGCCGAGTAGCCAGCTTCGTTCGGGGTAATCCGAACGAAACGATCAGACTTCTGTTGTCCATCCTGAGCCTTTGCGATGGAGGAGGCTAAGGCAAGCAGGCCGAGAAGAATGTAATTCATGTCCTTCACGGGTAGTCTCCCTATCATGCCTACGGTTACGCTAAGCTAATTGCATCTACATTGGCTGATGTAAAGTATGAAATCTACCCTTCGAGTTTTCATTCTTTGTTGGAGAAACTAAAGGGGTTATCATGGCAGAGCAACTGAGTTTACTCCAGACGCAGCTATGGACGGCCCTTCGGTTGCCATTCCGTGCCTTGGCTGGGTAATTATTTGAGCTTTTGTGTTTATGGTGGTTGGGCGCCAAATTGAGGATTGTTACGAGTTTCAGTTGTATGCCACATTCTTTATTGGGAGTGGCATCGTTGCGTTTCTGATTTCATTTATTGGTGGTTTCGTTGAATGGGACAAGAAAGGTGGAAGACGTTAGTGGGTAAGTTCAGCCTATCTTTTTGTGCTGTTTTCCTACTTTTTGTTTTTATCACTAATGCGAGATTTTGGTGAGATTGTATTGCTTGGGGAGAATGGAGTCCCTTGTCTTGGCATAGAGACATGCTGCGAAGACGTTCGTTGTCCTGTGCAATATGTTTTTTGCACACTTTTACTGGAAGTGAATCATCTCGCAGCAGCGGCGGTGGTTCCAGGTGAAAAACGGAATAGATTTGCTTAACTCTTCCCTGAGGCAAAGAACATCAAATAGACCAAACGTCCGTTCTCAGGCTCATCGCCAAAACATTCTCCTGCCGTATGCCACAGCCAAGGACGCAGTAGAACTAGACGATTAAAGCGCATGGGCACCCTCATGGTAAGCTCCCACTTGGAGTCATCAGTAGAGTCTCGATCCAATAGGTCTGATACCCATTGCTTAGCAGAGGGAGCCCCAAATTTCTCGAGTGACTCCTTATCACTATAAGGTGCCCGTTCCGTATTCGTCGGGATATGGCGGAAAAACTCTGTGCCACCTCTGCAGTCCTCTGGCTTGCTCAGATACAAAATGCCAGACCAGTGCGAAGCATCAACATGCACTTTAGCTGTACCAATGTCAGATGCCAGTGCAATCCTGCACTTTCCATGTGCTTGGTTATGGGTCATGGGTATCAAAGGCTCACCCACCAATCGTGAGACAGCATTATTTAAACCATCGAAATTTATACGTTCTGCTGAGTTTCGCCCGGGATACATCGCTTGTACTTCGGGATAATTCAAACGAAGCGCTGCGTTCCGCAGGACGTAAGGGTCATCCAGGAAATCATCGACTACAATTAACGAAGTAGGCATGACAGCTCAAACCTATATATGCATAGGGCTCTATGAGTGCGGAGTATAAAGGAAGCCTCATTCAGGTCAAAACTTTTGCTTGTTCGGTTGGGGTTTGTCGGAGTAGGAGTGAGACAGTGTTTTCTCGAAACAAGCTCAGTTACATTTCTCTCGGAAGCTTACACTTTCTCGGTAATCACATAGCAAAGAACGACTATGTGGATGCCTTTCTGGTGTGCTGGCATGAGCTGAAATTGCAAGTGTAATGCTTTGCGCGAGACGGCGGCTTGCCTTTGCCGGTGGCTTCCGAGCCGATTTGCGGAGTAACCTCGTCAAATATGCTGCTGCCATGAGTTTGCCCATCAGGTCGCCGCCGCCGACTCCCCGGGTATTCTTGCCATTGGCGGTCGCCTTGATGCGGGCATGCGCCGATTGCGCGCCACCTCAGTAAAGTCGAGTGTCAGTACTGGCTACCAGCGAAAATCAGAGTTGGTTTAAAGCCCACACAGGCTGGTTGTAGGTCCAAGGCGAATACCTCAATGACTTTGCCGGCAGTTGTACTGCATCTAATCGTAGAGGGCCTCCCATGGCAAGTACCCCCACGTCGGTGTTGAATGCCAAGCATTCATCATGTTTCCAGAAGCGTACGCGGCCGGAGATCAGCAGATTGTTCAGGTTATCGCCCGGGGACATGATTCCCGATACGCCTTCAACGAGCGAGGCGTTTGACTAAGATAAGCAATGCTATTTTCGACCAGGAGTCCATGCGCTTTTCTTTGAAGGTGGTAGACAGCGTTCCACTTCTATTCTTGAAGGAGGTCGTTCCGGCAACATAACTTAGCTCCCATTGAATGGAATAAGGTTGGCATTGACGGCCGCGAAACGTCGTTTGAGGTAACTCAATGCGACGACATGCTATTTAAGTAGGCATGCTTACCGGATTGCTGCCGTTTCCGCAGGTCAACTGGAGTAAAACGCTCACAATGCGTAAAGCGGATTCAGCGTGTAGCGGCATTGCTTTAGATTGCCCGATATGCATCAACTTCGAGGCGGTGGATTGCCTCATGCTGTCCTTCTATTGTCGAGCCGTTATTTGGTCGTACACGCGACAACATTTCTGACGTAAATTAG
>CAMLNB010000074.1 GCA_946481205.1 uncultured Kangiella sp.
ATTCGCGCCAACCATCTGATCGATGTGATACCGAGTCAACTCAGCGTGGCGCTGACCAACCGCTATCTGGACATCAAGGAAAGTGGTGTGCTCTAAGGTTTTTGGGGTCGCGTTGCCGGTAACGGTGGCGTGAAAAATCGTAGTAAAGCGAGTTGTAGGGAGAACATGATGTCTAATCCGTACTCGGCACCGGCAGCCGATATGAATACCCTGGCCGATGGTCAGTTCTATCAGCCGAAAATGTTTGCAATGAGTGGCCGTATTGGCCGCGTTCGCTACTTGGCTTATTACTCGCTGTTCACGTTGCTGGCCTATTTGGGCATGGCAGTAATCGGCGCAGTTTTGGCAGGCGCCATGGGCCCAATGGCCATGATGGTTGCGGTTGTCGTTATGATGATCCCGCTGCTGGTGGTGGGTTTTGTTCTGGTGGTTCGCCGACTCAACGACCTCGACAAGTCTGGCTGGCTATCGCTGCTGTCGCTGATCCCGTTGGTCAATGCCGTGTTTGGTTTGTATCTGCTGTTTGCGCCCGGCACCAAGGGCGATAACCAATATGGTCCGCAACCGGCACCGAATTCGACCGGTCTGGTCGTTGCCGGGCTGATTCTGCCGTTCATCTTTATTATCGGCATCATCGCTGCCGTAGCGATTCCGGCCTATCACGATTATGTGCAACGCGCACAACAGGCGCAGGACGCTCAGGAAGCACCGGCTGAGTCGGAATACGAAACCCCGTAAAACGGGACCTGTGCTGCGATAGGCAGCCGGTAACATCACCGTTCAAACGGCAGCTCGGATCAGGTTCGGGCTGCCGTTTGTGTTTGGGCAATGTTCCGCCGGCAACAGGCAGAATCCCGGCAAAAAGGCGTTTCCCCACCTATAGTTGAACCACCCGTGACAACCGTGGCGCGTCAGACGCCGGTGCCTCATGACCTTGTTTCGTCGCTTGTGGTTGCTGTTTGCCGGTGGCTTGCTGCTGCTGGTGTTGATACTGGGCTTCTATGCCCAGCGCCTGCGGGAATGGCCGGTGCTGGACCCGAAAATGAGTCAGCTGCTGGTGCAGGCTCAGGCGCCAGGCCATTGGCAAGATCTGGAAAGCCGGCGCCATAGCTTCGCCGAGCTCATCACCCAACTCGATCCCTATCAACTGCAGTTGTTGGCCCCCGATGGCGTCATGCTGGAGGACTATCCGCAAAGCGAACGCATTGTGCCGCCGAGCGCCTTGCAGCTGCGGATACCGGTGCGTTTGCCGGAGGGGCTTGGCGAGCTGAAAGTGGCGCTGCGTTCCGAGCAGTTGTTTCCGATGCAGGAATGGTGGTTGGCGCTGGCCGGACTGTGGCTGGCGCTGACATTGCTGGCCGGCATGCTGCTGTGGCGTCTGTTGGCCGTCGAGCGGCGCAGCCGCGAAGTCGCTGACAAAATCATCGCCGGCGAGCGCGGTCCGGAACTGGTCGCCGAAGACGATGCCCGCACCGTGTTGACCGCGTTTGCCAAGCTGCTCGGTGAGAACCGCGAGTATGCCAAGGCTCAGGTGCAGGCCATTGATCAGGTGCGCCGGCGTTCATTTGTCGATAGCGAAACCGGCCTTGGCAACCGCGGCTACTTCGATGCTCACCTTGATGTGCTGTTGAGTGAACGTGATGCCAATGCCCACGGCATTCTGTTATTGCTTGAACTCGGCTCGCCATTCGAAGACGAGTTGAACCAGCACAAATTGGTCAAGCTGTGTGCGCAGCTCTTGCATCAACACAGCGGTGCTTATGCGCAACACATTCTGGCACGTCGCGATGACAGCACATTCGCCTTGCTGCTGCCCGGCATGAGCGGCCGGGAAGTGCACAACTTCTGTCGCAAGCTGTTGCGTGAACTGAGCAACCATGTCGAACGCAGTCATGGTGCCACCGAAACTCGCTTGGCACACATCGGTGCGGTCAGTTACCGGGCCGGCGCGGAAGCTTACAAGCTGATGTCAGAAGCCGACATGGCGCTGCGCTTCTGTCAGCAAGACGAACAGCCGACCGGCTGGCATATGTTTGAATCTGGCGAAGTGCAGGAAGCCAGCTTGATGGGCCGGGTGCGCTGGCGCTCGTTGCTCGAACGGATCGTTGAGCAGCGCAAAGTGGTGTTGCACTACCATCCGGTGGTGATGGGGCCGGAGCGACGTATCGCTTTTCATGAAGTGCTGTCGCGCGTACCCGGTGACAACGGCGAGCTGTTTACCGCTGCGACTTTTCTGCCAATGGCACACCGGGTCGGCTTGTCGGTGCCGTTTGACCGCATGGTCTGCGATCTGGTGTTGAAGTCCTTGCTGTTTGGACCGATTGCTGGGCAAATGCTGTCCGTGAACCTCAGTCATGATGCGGTGCAGGATGTCGCGTTCCGCAATTGGTTGCTGGAACATCTGGCAGAGAACCGGCCGCTGGCCGAGCATTTGATTTTTGAAATAGGTGAACAGATGGCCTGCCATCTGACCGACACGGAATCGAATTTTTTGCAAACACTGACCCGCTGTGGCGCAGCGCTGGCCGTCGAGCATGTTGGTCAGCCGCAATTTTCGGCCAGTTATTTGCAGCCCGGGTTGTATCGCTTTATAAAGCTGCATCGCGGCCTGACCCGCGGTATCGAAACCGACACCTCGCACCAAGAGTTTGTCCGGGGTCTGGCATCGGTCGGCAGCGCGGCCGGCTGCGTTGTTTTGGCCGAATGCATCGAAACCGAAGCGCAGTGGCAGATGCTGTTGTCGCTCGGCGTCAGCGGTGGTCAAGGGTATTTGTTTGGCAAGCCGCAGCAGCAGATCAGCACGGTACTGCCGCAATCGGATGTCGCCTAAACCACTGCCGATACATCGTTAGGTTAAAAAAAGCGCGCCATCTCGGCGCGCTTTTTGTTGTACGACTGCTAGGGCTGTCGAGCCGCTTGGTGACAAGCGCGACTGTTAGCGGACGATGCCCTGCAAGAATGCCGCACGTTGTTCCGGCGTCGCCTGCTGCCACCAGTAATTCAGCATGTCGAGAGCGTTGATCGCGGGTTTGCTGTCCGCAGCAGGCGTTGCTGCAACGGCGCTTGCTGTCGATACCATGGCCTTGCTTGCCGTCATCGATGCGCTTTCAGCGTTTGTCGGGCTGGGCGTTGGTGCCACGCTCTCTGTTTTCGCGAGGCCTTCCGTTTTCGCCACCAGCGCCTCACCAATCTGCTGAACCGGAACCAATTGCACGGCGACGGTCTTTTGTTCGGCATTGTGTACGGTAACCGTTGGTGACTTGGCATAACGGCGAGCATCGGTACCGTTATCAAATGCCGGGCCGTCCAGCCGCAGCTTGTCGTTGGCTTGAACGTGCAACACCACGCCAAATGGCGCCGACTTGATCCGGTCGTGGCTGTCGCCATACACGGCGTCGTAGATCTTGTCGTATTCGAGCACCACGACATTGCGGCCGGGCTGCAGTTGCACGGTTTTTTCGAGGCCGATGGTGAACGGGTAGTCGGCGCCGTTGACCGACAACACATCAAACTGCTCGGGGATAATCAGTTCCGCTGCCTGGAGCAGATTCGGGACCATCAACAAGCAAGCGGCAACGCCTGCCCAGAGACTTGCTAACCCTTTTGCTTTCATCGTAAACCTCGTTGCTGCAACAAAACCGGCCGGCCGCCACTATAGCGTGGTGTGCAAAGGCTGCGGCGAAAAAAAAGCGCCCCGCAGGGCGCTTTTAACCGGGGAGACCGGATCAGCTTGGACACTGATTAGAACTTCACTTCCAGACCGGCAGCCAGGAAGGTTTTTTCCGGGGTGGCAACAGTCAGGTCGTCAAAGCTTTGTTCGCCGTAGAAGCCAAACACCATCACGTTCTTCGACAGGTTGTGGTCCCAGCCGATGAAGGTTTGCTCGCCGCCTTCACCTTTGATGTCGGTGGCGCCGTGTTGCAGCTTCAAGGTGTTTTCATCGTTGAACTTGTACGATACCGAGAACAGCATGCCGTCTTCTTTGAAGTCTGCGCCGTCATCGTACTCTTGCCACATGCCGCCCAGCTGGAACGAGCCGAGTTTGTAGGTGGCAACGACACGAGTGGTTTCAGCGCTGTCACGGTAGGTGCCGGTGTTGTGATCCTGGTCTTGCGCAACGGCGAGGAACAGATCCTTGCCTTGCCACTCGACTGAGTACGACAACGCATCCATCAGGCCGTCTTGATCTTCGTTGGCCGGTGTACCGTCATCCACTTTTTCCAGCAGCAGGGTCGAGACGTTGAACACCAGGCCACCAGCAATTTTCGGCGAGCTGTACGAGATGATGTTCGGAGCACGGGTTTCGCCATTGAAAATGGCGGTCATGTCGCCGTCGAGGTCGTTGAACAGGTCAACTTTGCCTTGCGCGAGTTTCAGCGGGGTGTCCCAACGGCCAACCAGGATTTGACCGGCGCTGCCACGCAGGCCGACGCCGACGTTACGCGAGCTGAACGGAGCAGAGCCGCCAGCGGACTCAACCGAGTTCACTTGCAGTTCGATTTGGTAGAAAGCCGAGAAGCCTTCATCGATACCGAGTTCACCTTTGACGCCCAGACGCGAGGCGTTGCTCTTGGCTTCCCAGATGTCGCCAGTGCTGGCGTCGACATCGGTGTCGGTGTCGGTGTTTTGCGCGGTCACGTTGAGCTTGCCGTACAGCTCCAGTGCCGACGCGGCGAAAGTCGGGGCGCTCAGGGTTGCCATTGCAGCCGCCAGCAGGGTCAAACGCAGTTTCATCACGAACTCCTCGTTCTCTACAAGTCAGGGTGTGTTGTTGTTAAGGTGAAACGTTCAGGTCTAACGGTGTTAAACCGGTACTGCCAAATGCCAGTCCACGAACCCTTGCCGACAATCGCGCAAGCCGATCGTCAAAAAGGTTTCGTCCCCCGCGGGCTGCGACCGCTGCATCAAGACCGATGCGGCAGTTCAGTCATCCAGTACGAATGCCGGCAGGCATCGCGTGAGGAGCGAACAACTGATGTGGTGCAGGTGGAATGTGACAACCGGCACAACATCCATGGCCGGGCATGCTAGGGGCTGGCAGTGACAGCTCTGTGAATCGCAAGTGACAGAAATGTGACTGGAGACGTTAGGGTGATGACGGATCAATGACCTGAAAAAACCTGGCGGATCGGCATAAAGCACAACGCCCCGGCGAGCCGGGGCGTTGTCAGGACGTTCAATGCATCAAATCAGAACTGATGGCGGATGCCGACGGAAATGCCGGTGGTGCTGGCGCCAGCTTCGACTTCGCCGGCTTCCGGTACGCCATCACCGTCGTCTTCAAAACGGCCATCGTGGCCGGTGCGTTGCGGTGCTGCGCTGTACATGTTGGTCAGGTCATCGCTTTGGCCGAAAGCCGCAACGACATAGGCAATGGTGTTTTTGCCGTAGGCGTGATCGAGGCCCAAGCTCAGCACCCGCCCACCGGTTTCATCGATATCAGCGATATCGTCGGCGATGTAGAGACCGGCCTTGAAGGTGTTGTCACCCGTTTTGAATGCATAGCTGACGCCATAGGTATCGCGGTCGGCATCTTCGACGCCGTTGATGTCGTCGGCGGTTTCGTAATAGGCGTTCAGGCGGTGATCGCCAGCGAACTTGAAGCCGCCCACTATGCGCAAGGCGCTTGGATCTTCGAGTTCTGTAATCGGCGCTGTTTTGTCTTCAGCAGAACGGCTTTCATAGCCAGCGCCAACAAACCAGCTGCCAGTGTCATACAGGCCCGTCACTGACCAAACGTCGTAATCATTGTCATCGACATTGACGCTACTGCCACCGAGAGCGCTCAGGTTGCTGTCGGTGGAGTAGTAGATCACACCACGCAGCGCACCGGTGCCAAGTTCCAGTTGAATGACGTTGTCCAGCCGTTCATCAAAGCCGGTCTGGGCGGTCACGGTACGGTTTTCGCCCAGTTGATCGGAATAGAACACATCGACCTTGCCGCGCAGGTTTTTCAGTGGGGTGTCGATTCGGCCTACCCGCCACTCACCATACGACTGCTTGACGCCGAGCCACTGGTTGCGCCGGCTCAGGTTTTCGCCTTCACCGCTGGCGCGGATTTGCCATTCGGCCAGATAGGTCAGGGTCGAGCTTTCGGAAAGCGCCTTCTCACCCTTGATACCCACGCGGGACGAGTTGCTGGAGACGGCAATTTCCGTGCTGTCATCGTTGTCGAGCACGTCTACCGAGGCATGCAGGACGCCGTACAGGGTGACGCTGGGCGCAGTCTTGTCATCCGCGGCCTGGCTGGCGCCAGCGCTCAGGGCAAGCATAGCCGCGGCTAACGGTAGAAGTTTCTGGGTCATGGCAGGGGTCCTTGTTATGGAGTAGAAGACGGGTAACTGGTCGTTCTGACTGCGAGGTCTATGATCTCCCGTCCAAGTATTAAGCTTTTTTGACAAGAATCAATGGCGTGTCGTGCTGTGGATATGCCGGGAAGGCCTTGTCGGTCCTGGCCTGGCAGGCCTGTAACACGAACTGTCATATTTCTTTCATATGCCGCGCATAGCATGGCGGCACTGAAAAAAGCCCTCTTATAGAGAAGCGACTGATGAATACCGTTGATGTGCGTCAGAGTGTCCGGGCGCTGCTGGATGCCCAGACCGCCAGCGGCCGCCACACGGTCCGCACCGTCAAGGACAAGCTGGCCCGCTACGCCATCGCCCTCGGCGGCTGGCTGGTGATCGCGGCCGTTCTGCTGATCTTCTTCTACCTGCTGTCGGTCGTGTATCCGGTGTTCGGCTCGGCCGAAATGCACCGCCATGACAGCCACGACGGCCGCTTGCCGGTCAGCTCGGTGCTGATGCGGATGGACGAATACGGCGAGCTATCGACCCATATCGGCAGTGACGGCCAGATCCGCGTGCTGCGCAATGCCACGGGCGAGTCGGTGCTGGAACAGCCGCTGCCGCTGCCGGCTGGCGTCACCGTCACCAGCGCCAGCGAAATCAATGCCTCGGCCGGTTTGCTGGCCATTGGCCTGAGCAACGGCCAGGCGCTGTTGCTGACCTATTCCTACACAACGCAGTACAACGAGAACAACCAACGTCAGCTGACGCCGGTCATTGCCTGGCCGTTCGGTGAGACACCGCTGAGCCTGATCAGCGATGGCCGCGCCATTACCCGCATGGCCGCCGCTGGTGATGAAGAAGCGTTTGTGCTGGCGGCGCAAGTGGCCGATCAGGAACTGGTGATCAGCAAGTACGAAAGCGAAACCTCGATGCTGGATGACAGCGTGACGCTGGAATTGCAGCAGCAGGAATCCTTGCACACCGAAACGGCAACCCGCTTTGTTCTGATCGATGGTGACGGCCAGTGGCTTTACGCTGGTGCCGAAGACGGCGCCGTTGAAGCCTGGGATCTGCGTGGCGAAGCTGCCCGCCGGGTCGAGCGCTTGCATGTGGTTGCTGCCGGTCGTCAGCTGACCGAGCTGAAATTCCTGATGGGCAGCATCAGCCTGCTCGCCGGTGACAGCAGCGGCCAGATCAGCCAATGGTTCCGCCTGCGTGACGAGCACAATGAATTTCGCTTGCGGCCGGTCCGGCAATTCCAGCTGGCTGATGCTCCGATCAAATTGATCGCCGTCGAGCCGCGCCGCAAAGGCTTCTACGCCGTGGATGCTAATGGCGAACTGGCCATTTTCTATTCCACCTCGCACCGCAAAGTGCTGACCGAAACGCTGGCCACCGCGCCGAGCAAAATGGCGCTCAATGCCAACGCCACCGAGTTGGTCTTGTTGAATCAGGACGGCAGCTTTGCCCGTTACCATGTCGACAACGAGCACCCGGACATTTCCTGGGCCGCGCTCTGGGAAGAAGTCTGGTACGAAAGCTACGAGCAGCCGAGTTACACCTGGCAGTCGTCATCGGGTACCGACGAATTTGAACCGAAGTTCAGTCTGATGCCGCTGGCATTCGGCACGCTCAAAGCGGCGTTCTACGCCATGTTGTTTGCGCTGCCGATCGGTATCTGCGCCGCCATTTACACCGCCTATTTCATGGCGCCGGCCATGCGGCAAACGGTCAAACCGATTGTTGAAATCATGGCGGCATTGCCGTCGGTGATTCTCGGCTTCATTGCCGGCCTGTGGTTGGCACCGGTCGCGGAGGCCAATCTCGCTGGCATATTCACCTTGCTGATGCTGATGCCGCTGGTGTTCATCGGTTTTGGCTGGCTCTGGCACCACGCGCCGATCGTCGTGCGTGAAAAAGTGCCGGAAGGTTGGCAAGCCGCGCTGCTGGTGCCGGTGATCGTGATCGCGGGCTGGGGCTTGTTGGCGCTCGGCGGCGGTCTCGAAGCCACGCTGTTTGATGGCGATTTCCGTCATCACCTGACTCATGCCTGGGGTATCGATTTTGAACAGCGCAACGCGCTGATCGTCGGCATCGCGATGGGCTTCGCGGTGATCCCAAGCGTGTTCTCCATTGCTGAAGACGCCATTTTCGGCGTGCCGAAATCGCTGACCAACGGTTCGCTGGCACTCGGTGCCTCGCCGTGGCAAACGATGGTGCGCGTGGTGCTGCCGACTGCCAGCCCCGGCATTTTCTCGGCGGTGATGATCGGCCTCGGTCGCGCCGTCGGTGAAACCATGATTGTGCTGATGGCCACCGGCAACACCCCGGTCATGGAAGCCAATATTTTCGAAGGTCTGCGGACACTGTCGGCCAATATCGCGGTGGAAATGCCAGAAGCCGAAGTGGGCGGCTCGCATTACCGCATCCTGTTCCTGTCGGCGCTGGTGCTGTTCCTGTTCACGCTGGTGTTCAACACCGTGGCGGAAGTGGTGCGGCAGCGGTTGCGGCGCAAATATGGTTCGCTGTAAGGAAGAATTGCGATGAGAGAACCTTTCTTCAAAAGCGGCGAGCACTGGGTCTGGCTCAACGCCGGCGGCATTGCGGTCGCGCTGGTCATGGTCATCGGCTTGTTGTTGCTGATCGCCGTCAACGGCATGAGCCATTTCTGGCCACGCGATATCGTCCAGATGCAAGTGCAGCAGGGCGAGGGCAAAGAGCTGGTGCTGGGCGAGCTGGTCGATGACGCGGTTGCGATCATCGAAGGCGAGAAAGTCCCGCAGACGCTGGTGCGCGTTGGTAACCGTGATGTGTACGGCCAGGATTTCCGCTGGCTCAGCGATGTCACCATCAGCGAGCCGCAACTGCCGGCCGAAGCGGTCGCGATTGAACGCTTTGAATGGGGCAATTTCTACGGCTTTGTCGATGGCGTGATTGAAGGCGACACGCCGGTCAACACCGACAACCTGATGGCAGACGTGGCCACGCGATTGGCCCGTGCCGAGCAATTGCACGCCCGCATTGCCGACCTGGAGCGCGACACCGTTGGCGATATCAACTTCGCGCTGGAAAAGCTGCGGCTGGAAAAACGCGGCTTTGAATTGCGCGGCGGCGGCAGTGCCACCCGGCTGGCCGAAATCGATGCTGAAGTGGCTGCGCTGAACAGCCAGTTCGAAAGCCTGCAGAACGAACTCAGCGGCCTGTATCAGGAACTGAACCGTGACAAGCTGCAGCTGAAGCTGGTCAGTGGCGACAGCCGCGAATTGCCGTTCGCCAAAATCGTCCGGATCTATCAGCCGAACAAAATGGGCCTGCTCGACAAGCTCGGTCATTACGGCAGCAAGGTCTGGGAATTCCTGAGCGCGCAACCGCGCGAATCGAACACCGAAGGTGGTGTATTCCCAGCGATTTTCGGCACCGTGATCATGGTGCTGCTGATGTCGGTCATTGTGACGCCGTTTGGTGTGGTCGCCGCGGTGTACCTGAGCGAGTACGCCAAGCAAGGTCCGGTGGTGCGCGCGATTCGCATCGCCGTCAACAACCTCGCTGGCGTGCCGTCAGTGGTGTACGGCGTGTTCGGTCTCGGCTTCTTTGTTTACTTCCTTGGCGGCAGCATCGACAACGCGTTTTTTGAAGAAGCCAAACCGGCACCGACTTTCGGTACCTCCGGTTTGCTGTGGGCCTCGCTGACGCTGGCGCTGCTGACCTTGCCGGTGGTGATCGTCTCGACCGAAGAAGGTTTGTCGCGGATTCCGAAAGCGATTCGCGAAGGTTCGCTGGCGCTGGGTGCCACCAAAATCGAAACGCTTTGGCGCACGGTGTTGCCGATGGCCAGTCCAGCAATGATGACCGGCCTGATTCTCGCGGTCGCGCGGGCTGCGGGTGAAGTGGCGCCGCTGATGCTGGTTGGTGTGGTCAAACTGGCGCCGACGCTGCCAGTGGATCTGAACGCCCCGTTCCTCCACCTGGAACGCAAATTCATGCACCTTGGCTTCCATATTTACGACGTCGGCTTCCAAAGCCCGAACGTCGAAGCGGCGCGGCCTTTGGTGTACGCCTCGGCGTTGCTGCTGGTGGTGGTGACAGTGCTGCTGAATATCGCGGCCATCAAGATCCGGAACCGGCTGCGGGAAAAATACAAGGCGCTGGAACACTGATTCCCGCATTGAATGTTGAATGATTGCCTGATTGACCGACCAGCGCGCCAATGCGCGCGGGAGAATGAAATGAACGATATGAGCAAGAGCCACGAAATTGATGTCAGCGGTGTCCGTGGTGTGCGTGAGCGTCGCCGGCTCGAAGACGAGAAGATCGCGATCAATGTTCGTGATCTGAAACTGTTCTACGGTGACAAGCCGGCGTTGAAAGGCATCAACCTGCCCATCGCCGAGAAGCGGGTAACGGCGTTCATCGGTCCGTCGGGCTGTGGCAAATCAACGCTGCTGCGCTGCTTCAACCGGATGAACGATCTGGTGGACGGTGTCCGTATCGAAGGCCAGCTGGAAATCGGCGGCAAGAATATTTATGCCAAAGACGTCAACGTCGCCGAGCTGCGTCGCAATGTCGGCATGGTGTTCCAGAAGCCGAACCCGTTCCCGAAATCGATTTACGAGAACGTCGCTTACGGTCTGCGTCTGCAGGGCATCAACAAGCGCCGCGTGCTCGATGAAGTGGTCGAATGGGCACTCAAAGGCGCCGCGCTGTGGGATGAAGTCAAAGACCGTCTGCATGACAATGCGCTCGGTCTGTCCGGTGGTCAGCAACAGCGTCTGGTCATTGCCCGGGCCATTGCTGTGCAACCACAAGTGCTGCTGCTCGATGAGCCGGCGTCGGCGCTGGACCCGATCTCGACGCTGAAAATCGAAGAGCTGATCAACGAGCTGAAGCACGACTACACCATCGTGATCGTCACGCACAACATGCAGCAGGCCGCGCGGGTCTCGGATTACACCGCGTTCATGTTCCTGGGCGATATGGTCGAGTACGCCGACACCGACACCATTTTTACCAACCCGCAGCAGAAGCAAACCGAAGACTACATTACCGGCCGCTACGGCTAACCGAAGCGAACGAGAACCGCCCAGCATGAGCGTTATCGCTGCGGCAGATTGAATCGAAACCCGCCAATCGCAGATCGCGATTGACAGTGCAAACCAGAGTGGGGAGCCAAAGAATGGAAAGCGGTCACGTAACCCAGCATATCTCGCGCCAGTTCAATGAAGAGCTGGAAAACGTTCGTCAGCGCGTGCTGGCAATGGGCGGTCTGGTCGAGGAACAAATCGGCGCGGCACTTGAGGCGCTGGTCAATTTTGATGTCGAAGGCGCGCAGGCGGTGATTCGCCGTGATGAGCAGGTCGACAAATTCGAAGTCGATATCGACGATCAGTGCACCAAGATCCTGGCCAAGCGGCAACCTGCGGCCGGCGATCTGCGCTTGATTGTCGCGATTCTGAAAACCATTACCGATCTGGAGCGAATCGGCGACGAAGCCGAGAAAATCGCCCGGATGTCGCTGCACATCGCTGAGACCAGCGACCCGAGTCGGCCTGTAAAACAGCACTATGGTGCGGTCAATCATCTCGGTCAGCATGTCAAAAACATGCTGCACCTGACCCTGGATGCGTTCGCGCGCATGGATACCTCGGCAGCGATTCAAACTGCCAAGGACGAGCGCCAGTCTGATGACGAATACAACGCCATCTCGCGCCAGATCCTGACGTACATGCTCGAAAACCCGCGCAACATTTCCCCGGGTCTGGATGTGATGTGGTCGGCCCGTGCGCTGGAGCGGATTGGCGATCACGCGCGCAACATCTGTGAATACGTGGTCTACCTGGTGGAAGGCAAGGATGTCCGGCACACCGATCTGACCAAGACCGATGGCGGCCACTGAGCCATTCGGCTGATTGACGAACGATCTGACTGAGCAAAGAGAAAGCGACAGACGTCATGACTGCAAAATTGCTGGTAGTGGAAGATGAGCGCGACATTCGCGACATGCTGCTGTTTGCGCTGGAAGAAGCCGGCTTTCAGGTCACCGATGCCGGCACCGCCGAGCGGGCGCTGTCGCTGCTGACCGAAGGCTACAAACCGGATTTGTTCCTGGTGGATTGGATGTTGCCTGGCGCCAGCGGCGTTGAGTTGGCGCGCCGGATCAAGCAGAAACCGGAACTGCAGGACACGCCGCTGATTCTGTTGACCGCCCGTGGTGAAGAAGATGACCGGGTACGTGGCCTCGAAGCGGGCGCCGATGATTACGTGGTCAAACCGTTTTCGCCACGCGAACTGATTGCCCGCATTCGCGCCGTGCTGCGTCGTGCCGGCACCGGTGTCAGCACCGAAGCGGCGATCGAAATCGGTGGCATCCGGTTGGATACCGCCAGCCACCGGGTCACGGTCAGAGGCGAAACGGTCAAGCTCGGTCCGACCGAATACAAAATCCTGTTGTTCTTCATGGAGCATCCGGAGCGGGTGTTCTCACGCACGCAAATGCTGGATGCAGTCTGGGGCCATCAGGTGGTGGTCGAAGAACGCACCATTGACGTGCACATGCGCCGCCTGCGCAAAGCGCTGGAGCCGTTCGGCGTTGAAGAATACGTGCAGACCGTGCGTGGTTCCGGGTACCGGTTTTCCCACCGCATTTGATGGCAAATTTGGGGATGTGCCTCTGACATGCAACGCTTTCAGCCGTGGCTGACAGAACTCTGGTTGATCGGTTCGCTGGTCTTTTTGATCTGGCTGCCGTTCAACTGGTTTGGCTATGGCAGCGAATGGTTGCTGTTTGCGCTGGCTGCCTATTTGGCTTGGCACCTGTATCAGGTGCGCCAGTTCGTCATGTGGCTGAGCGAGTCGGCGCGCGCGGTGCCGGACAATGTGCCCGGTGTCTGGCACGAAATCTATCACCAGATTTATCTGGCCCAGAAGCGTAGGCGCCGTACCAAGCGCCGGCTGACGCGCATCATTGCCGAATTTCGCGATTCAACCAATGCGCTGCATGACGCAGCGGTGGCGCTCGGGCGCTATGGCGAGATCATCTGGTTCAATCACGCGGCCCGTGATCTGCTGGGCTTGCACACGCCACAGGATGTCGGCCAGCGCATCTCCAACTTGCTGCGGCATCCGAAATTTGTCGAATTTGAAGCGCGCGGCGAGGCCGATGCGATCCTCGAAATTCCCTCGCCGGTCGATCCCAATCAGGCCTTGAGCTTTCAGCTGTTGCCGTACCGTGCCGGCCAGCGCTTGTTGATGGTGCGCGATGTCACCCGCGTGCAGAAGCTGGAACAGATGCGGCAGGACTTTGTCGCCAACGTCTCGCACGAGTTGCGCACGCCGATCACGGTGCTGATGGGCTATTTGGAAACGCTGGCCTCCGGCGGTGAAGAAAAGCTTGGCCGCTACGCCCGGCCGGTCAGCCAGATGCAACAGCAGGCGCTACGGATGCGGGCGATTGTCGATGATCTGCTGCTGCTGTCGCGGCTCGATACCGAACACAATCGTCTGAAGTTCGAGCCGGTGGATGTCGGCGCGATGGTGCGCACGCTGGCGGAAGATGCCAAGGTGTTGTCTGGCGCGCAGAAGCACCAGATCACGGTTGAGCTCGATGAGCAGCTGGGCCTGAACGCCGCACCAAAAGAATTGCAGAGCGCGTTCGGCAATCTGGTGGCCAATGCCGTTCGTTACACGCCGGCCGGTGGTCGGATCCAGATCCGCTGGAACCGTGACGGCGACGGTCGTGCGTGCTTTGAGGTGATCGATTCCGGTGTCGGCATCGAGCCGCAGCATTTGCCGCGGTTGACCGAGCGCTTCTACCGGGTCGATGCCGGCCGCTCGCGCGAAGTCGGTGGCACCGGCCTTGGCCTTGCCATCGTCAAGCATGTGCTGGAACGGCACGGCGCCAGCCTGCAAATCAGCAGCAAGGTTGGCGAGGGCAGCCGGTTTGCCTGCGTGTTCCCTGCCAGCGTGATTCGTCGCAACGGCTGATTTCCTTTTCACGTTTTGCGCTACGCGCGCCGCACGGTTGTGACGGCGGCGCTCGTTGCTGTCATCGCGCCGTCATACCACGCTGTCATCAAATCGAAATCTTTCCGTCATCGTTCTGCAAGCCCTACCGCCCACAATGCAGCCCGTAATCCCTACCGACCCATCTCCAAGGAGAGCTACATGAAACTGGGTAATAAATGGCTGCTGACCGTTGGCGTGCTGAGCGCTGCTGTCGCCGGTGTTGTTCACGCTGAAGGCAAAGTCGATGCGAAGCTGCCGGAATACACCAAAGCCAGCGGTGTTTCGGGCAACCTGTCCTCGATTGGTTCGGACACGCTGAACAACCTGATGACCTTCTGGGCCGAAGAATTCAAAAAGCAGTACC
>CAMLNB010000075.1 GCA_946481205.1 uncultured Kangiella sp.
GTCTTGTTGGTCGAGCCGGCGGTCGGCGCCGGTCGCAGCTGGATTTGCAGCGGCGCCAGCGTCAGCACCTGCAGCTGCAGGGCGGTGCCAGGTTTGAAAGCGCTATCGGCAGGCACCGGCAGGCTCAGCAGGCCTTTGCCGGAGTCGAGCAGCAGCAGGCCGCCTTCGCGGCGGTTGACCACGACATCCATGATGGCGCCGGCCTGCCAGGTCTTCAGCTGGCCGGATTCTGCCAGCTGGCGCAGGGTTTTCAGGTCGGAAACCGTGACCGCCAAACTGGCGGGGACGGGAAGTGGTGGCGTGACCATGTCAACTCGCCTTAGGCAGACACGACATCAGAAAGGCCTCGCTGCGTGTGATCAAACTGGCAGTTGCCGAAACCGGACCGGCAATTGATCCAGATCCGGACCGCGCCACACTGACACGCTGGTATTATAGGCGCCTCGTTTTCCCGAGCCGTTTTGTGGAGTCCGACGCTTGTCAGCGCCAGCCCCCTCCCAGTCGCATCCTGCCGGCACCATTCGTATCGGCATCGTCACCGTATCGGATCGCGCCAGCCGTGGCGAGTACGAAGACAAAGGCGGCCCGGCCATTCTGGCCGAATTGCAGCGCATGCTCAGCACGCCGTTTGAACCGGTTGCACGCGTGATCCCGGATGAACGTGATCTGATTGCGGTGACGTTGCGCGATCTGCGCGATCTCGGCTGCTGCCTGATTGTCACCACCGGCGGCACCGGCCCGGCGCCGCGCGATGTCACCCCGGAAGCCACGCGCGATGTCTGCGAGCGGATTCTCGAAGGCTTTGGCGAGCAAATGCGCGCCGTCAGTTTGCAGAAAGTGCCGACGGCCATTTTGTCGCGTCAGATTGCCGGGACCTCCGGCCGTAGCTTGATCATCAACTTGCCGGGCAAACCCAGCGCGATTCGCGATTGCCTCGAAGCGGTGATGCCGGCGGTGCCGTATTGCATCGATCTGATCGGTGGCCCGCGCCTGGAGACCGATCCGGCGGTGATCCGCGCTTTCCGTCCGGCGTCGGCATGACGAATCTCCCCAGCGAGCGCTCCGCAGGAGCCGACCGCGCGCGGCTGCGTGTGCAAGATCTGTCGGTGCAGCGCGGTGATCGGCTGTTGCTGAGTCAGTTCAATTTCACGCTGCAAGCCGGTGAAGGCGTGCACCTGCTCGGTGCCAACGGCGCTGGCAAAACCAGTTTGTTGCGGGTATTGGCTGGCATCGCCCACGCAGCGAGCGGCGAGTTTCAACTTGGTGACGGCTGTCGGATGATTTATCTCGGTCATGCCTTGGGCTTGAAGCCGGAGTTGACCGTAGAAGAAAACCTCGCGTTCTTGCTGCAACTGTCCGGTCAAGCTGAGCAATGTTCGATCGAGCAGGCGTTACACGAAGTCGGCATCGCTCGCTATTTTGATGCGCGCGTAGGCAGCTTGTCGGCGGGGCAGAAGCGTCGTGTTGGTTTGGCGCGTCTGCTGCTTGAACCGGCGGGCTTGTGGTTGCTGGATGAGCCATTCGCGGCGCTCGATGTCAAAGCCACGGCCTGGCTGTGTGAACGGATTGATGCGTTTCTGTTGCAGGGCGGCAGCGTCTTGTTGACCAGTCACCAACCAGTCGCAACGGCGAGACCGTTGCGTGAAGTCGTGTTGGGAGCTCGCTGATGCTGCGCACGCTCCTGCAACGCGAATTGAAACTGGCGCTGCGCCGTCCCGCTGAGCTCGCCAATCCGCTGGTGTTTTTCTTGCTGGTGGTGTCGTTGTTTCCGTTTGCGGTGTCGCCCGAGCGAGAGCAACTGGCGCAGATCGCGCCGGGTGTGCTCTGGGTCGCGGCGCTGTTTGCCAATATGCTGACGCTGGAATTGTTTTATCGCGGTGATTACGAAGACGGCAGCCTTGAGCAATTGTTATTGGTCAGTCAGGCACCGGCGCTGATCGCACTCAGCAAAGCGATTGCACAATGGCTGCTCTGCGGTTTGCCGCTGTTGTTGTTGTCACCCCTGCTGGCGACCACGCTGGCGCTGCCGGTCGAGGCCTGGCCGGCGCTGCTCGCCAGCCTGCTACTCGGCACTCCCGTCTTCTGTTTGATCGGCAGTGTCGGCATGAGTTTGACCGTGGGTTTGCGTCGTGGCGCGGTGCTGCTGGCCTTGTTGGTACTGCCGCTGCTGATCCCGGTTTTGATCTTCGGTGCCAGTGCGGTCACAGCTGCGGCGCAGGGGCTGCCGTACAATGGTCAGTTAGCGCTGCTGGGCGCCTTGCTGTTTTTTGCAGTGGGGTTGGCGCCAGTGGCGGCCGGCGCTGCACTGAAAGTGTCGGCCAGCAGTTGACGGGCCTCGGTTGATGGTCCGCTAGTGAAAGACGTGGTTAGAACATAGCGAAGGCAATATGGCTTCTTGGACTTGGTTTCATAAATGGGCATCGCCCAAATGGTTTTACGACATCAGCGGGCGCTGGCTGCCGTGGCTGTTTGGTTTGTCCGCCGTGTTGTTTGCTTACGGTCTGATTCAAGGCCTGTATATCTCGCCGCCGGATTATCAGCAGGGCCACTCGGTCCGGATCATGTACATCCATGTGCCGGCAGCGTTTCTGTCGATGTTCATCTATGTACTGATGGCGACAGCCGCAGCGATCGGCTACATCTGGAAAATCAAATTCGCGCACGCGATGGCCGCTGCTGCGGCACCGATCGGTGCCTGCTTTACGTTTCTCGCACTGTTCACCGGCGCGGTCTGGGGCAAGCCGACCTGGAATACCTGGTGGGTCTGGGATGCGCGGATCACCTCGGAATTGATTCTGCTGTTTCTGTATTTTGGCTTTATCGCCTTGCGTCATGCGTTCGATGATATTCAAACCGGCGACCGGGCCGCGGGTGTGCTGGCCATGGTGGGCGTGGTCAATGTGCCGATCATCCATTTCTCGGTCGACTGGTGGTACACGCTGCATCAGGGCGCGACCATTTCCCGGTTCAGCAAACCGACCATTGATTCGGAAATGCTGATTGCGTTGCTGGTGATGATCGCGGCGCACTTTCTGTTCTTCTTCGGCATGTTGTTCCGCCGTGCCCGCAACGAAGTGTTGTGGCGTGAGCGTCAGGCCAGCTGGGTACGGGAGCTGCAGAAATGACCACCGAGTTCACCAGCTTCGCCGAGTTTCTGGCCATGGGCACTCACGGCTTCTATGTCTGGTTGGCCTATGGCGTGGCTTTATTGATTTTTATCGGGTTGTTGCTGGAGCCGGCGCTGCGCCGGCGTCAGCTGCGGGCACGTTTGCAGGCGTTTTATCGGCGCGAGCAATTGGATGCCCAGGCAGGCGAATCTTCAGCAGATGTGCGAAATGCAGCAGTGCGGAGTAAGTTGCAATGATGAAACCGGAACGCAAACGTCGGTTGTTTCTGGTGCTGGGCAGTATCCTGGCCATCGCGATGGGGTTGGCTCTGGTGCTGTATGCCATGCGTCAGAACATCAATTTCTTCTACACCCCAACCGAGATTGCCACCGGCAAGGCGATGCAGCAGGCCGGTCTGGATCGCACGATCAATATCGGCGGCCTGGTCGTCAAAGGCAGCGTCAAACGCGATCCGAACTCGCTGAAAGTCGAGTTCAAGCTGTCCGACACGGAAAGCGAAGTGCAGGTGTTTTACGACGGCATCCTGCCGGATCTGTTCCGCGAGGGGCAGGGCATCATCGGTATCGGCAAACTGTCGGCGGACAATACCGTGCAGGCCAGTCAGATTTTGGCCAAGCACGATGAAAATTACATGTCGCCGGAAGTTGCCGCCGCCATCAAAGAGGCAGAGGACCGGCACAAAGCC
The DNA here is from genome assembly GCA_946481205.1 of uncultured Kangiella sp. Next base: position 3,814 of record CAMLNB010000075.1, read on the forward strand.
AAGCTGGCGGCTGAGCGCGCCGCGGCGGGCCAAACACAGTCGGCTGGGGAAACTTCGGTAACCGATCCAGCTGTCGCAGAGCCTGCAGCCGATGTGGCGCCGGCCACTTACGGGACTTCGCCATGATTCCTGAGTTTGGTCACTTCGCGCTGATTCTGGCGCTGCTGGTTGCCGTGGTGCAGGCGGTGGTACCGCTGGTCGGCAGTTACCGCGGTGATGTTGGTTGGATGCGTGTCGCCAAACCAGCAGCAACGCTGCAGTTCTTTTTGTTGTTGCTCAGTTTTGTGTGCTTGTCTTATGCATTCGCGAGCAACGATTTCACTGTTCAGTACGTTGCCAATAACTCCAATTCGCAGCTGCCGCTGCATTATCGCTTGTCTGCGGTCTGGGGCGCGCACGAAGGCTCGTTGTTGCTCTGGGCATTGGTGCTTGCCGGCTGGAGTTATGCGGTTGCGCGCAAGAGCGCGCAGCTGCCACTGGTGCTTGGTGCCCGTGTGCAGGCGGTGATGGGCATCATTGCCATCGGCTTCCTCAGTTTCATGATTTTCACCTCGAATCCGTTCCTGCGGACGTTGCCGATGTTTCCGGTCGAAGGTCGCGATCTGAATCCCTTGTTGCAGGATTTCGGTTTGATCGTGCATCCGCCGATGCTGTACATGGGCTATGTCGGTTTCTCGGTGGCGTTTGCCTTTGCGATTGCGGCGCTGCTCGGCGGCAAGTTGGATAGCGCGTGGGCGCGCTGGGCGCGGCCGTGGACAACCTGGGCGTGGATTTATCTGACCGCCGGCATCACGCTCGGCTCCTGGTGGGCGTATTACGAATTAGGTTGGGGTGGCTGGTGGTTCTGGGATCCGGTTGAAAATGCCTCGTTCATGCCCTGGCTTGCTGGCACCGCCTTGATGCACTCGCTGGCGGTCACTGAGAAACGCGACGGCTTCAAAGCCTGGACGGTGTTGCTGGCGATCTGCGCGTTCAGTTTGAGTCTGCTCGGAACTTTCCTGGTTCGCTCGGGTGTGCTGACATCGGTGCACGCGTTTGCCTCCGATCCGGAGCGTGGTTTGTTTATCCTGATTTTCTTGGCGCTGGTGATCGGTGGTTCATTACTGTTGTTCGCACTGCGTGCGGCCGATTTGCGTAGCCAGACCGAGTACCGACTGGTGTCGCGGGAGGTGGCGCTGCTCGGCAACAACGTGCTGTTGTCGATCACGATGCTGATGGTTCTGCTCGGCACCTTGCAGCCGTTGATTGTCGATGCGCTGAATCTCGGCAAGATCTCGGTCGGTCCGCCGTACTTTGATTTCATGTTCACGCTGTTCATGCTGCCGCTGCTGGTGCTGATCGGTGTCGGCCCGCAACTGCGCTGGCGCAGCGATGACGGCAAAGCCGTGCTGCGCGCCGTGCTGCCTTGGTTGATCGCATCGGTGGTGCTGGCGTTTGCATTGATTCAATTGGCGGCCAGTTTTTCCGGACCGGCGGTGCTGGCGATTGCGCTGGCGCTGTGGATTGGTTTTTCCTTGCTCCGGGATCTGCTGCAGCGCTTGCGTAACCGGCAATCGAAAGTGGCCGGCATTAGTCAGCAACCGCGGGCGTGGTGGGGCATGGTGCTCGCGCATGCTGGCATTGCTGTGGTAACGGTCGGCGTGGTGCTCAGCAGTGTTTACAGCGTCGAGCGGGATCTGCGTTTGGCTCCCGGCGATTCGGTGGAGATCGGACCGTATAGTTTCCATTTCCAACGTCTGCGCGATCTGGACGGCCCGAACTACCATTCGACTCGAGCCATTTTTGAAGTGCGTGAAGACAAGCAGGTGGTCGCACGATTGCGGCCCGAGAAGCGGACCTATACCGCCTCTCGCCAGAGCATGACCGAAGCCGCAATCGATCCGGGCCTGACTCGCGATCTGTATGTCGCGATGGGGGAACCGCTTGAAGGTGGAGCTTGGGCTATTCGCGTGTATTACAAACCGTTCGTGCGCTGGATTTGGTTGGGTGGATTGTTTATGGCCATTGGCGGCGTGCTGGCAGCAACGGATCGCCGTTACCGCGTCGCCGTCAAGCAACAACAAGCCGTTGCAACTGAGGCGGTGAAAGCATGAGCGAGCAACAACCGGTTCAAGTGGCAGCAGCAGCACCGGCCACAACGGCATTGCCGTTACGCTATTTGGCGCCGCTGCTGATTTTCGCCTTATTGGTAGGGGTGTTCTGGCTGGGGCTGGGCAAAGATCCAACCGAGTTGCCGTCAGCGCTGACTGGCAAACCGATGCCCGCGTTCTCGTTGCCGGTGCTCGGTGAGGAAGCGCGGCAGGTCAGTGAGCAGGATTTGAAGGGCAAGCCGTATCTGTTGAACTTGTGGGCAACCTGGTGTCCGACTTGCTATGTCGAGCATCCGTATTTGCTGGAGCTTGCCAAGCAAAATCGCATCCGTCTGATCGGTCTCAATTACAAGGACGAACGCGAGAAAGCGTTGCAGTATTTGAGTCGGCTCGGCAACCCGTATGAACTGACATTGGTCGATGCCGATGGCATGCTCGGCATCAATCTCGGCGCCTACGGTGCACCGGAAACCTTTCTGGTTTCTGCGGACGGCGTGATTCTGTATCGCCGTGCGGGCGATCTGAATGAGCGCATCTGGCAGGACGAGATCGTGCCATTGCTGGCGCAGGCTGGAGTGCAACCATGATCTGCCGCGCCTTGCTGTTACTGCTGTTGTCGGGCTTCAGCGCCGCCGCTTGGGCGGATATTGATGCGTATCCGTTTGACTCGCTGGCGCAAGAGCAACGCTTCCGTCAATTGGTCGAAGAATTTCGCTGCCCGAAATGTCAGAACCAGAACCTGGCTGATTCGAATGCGCCGCTGGCCAAGGACTTGCGCCATATCATCTACACCAAAGTCAAAGCCAATGAGTCGGATGCTGCCATCGCGCAGTTTCTGCAAGAGCGCTATGGCGACTTCGTGTTGTATCGGCCACCGCTGAAAGCCAGCACGGTCTTGCTGTGGTTTGGTCCGGCATTGGCGCTGTTGTTGGCGCTGTTCGGTTTGTGGCGCTGGTGGCGACAACGGCCAGCAATGGCGAGCGGCCCGCTATCAGCGCAGGAACAAGCACGATTGAATGCATTGCTTGAAGAAGGTAAGTCCGAATGAGCGTCATGGGTTTTATCGGGCTGGCGATCGGCCTGTTGTTGTTGACGCTATGGTTTCTGTTGCGGCCGCTGTGGCGCGCGACCGAAGCAAATGCCGACCGCACCGCGTTGAACAAGAATTTGTACCGCGAGCGCGCCGCTGAAATCGAGCAATTGTTTGCGGCTGGCAGCATCGATGCTGACGAAAAGGCCCGTCGTGATGCTGAGAACGCGCGCCGCTTGCTGGCCGATACCGACGCAGTCGAACGTCGTGGCGTGACCGAGCCGCTGCGCAAACCCTTGTTGCTGGTGCTGGCAGTCGCGCTGCCGCTGGTCGCGGGTTTGTTGTACGGCAAGCTTGGTCATTACCCGCAAGTGCAAGCCTGGCAATCGCTGGATGCGAGTGCCCTCAGCAAGGGCGACAGCAATATGAGCGACATGCTGCTGTTGCTGCGCTCACGCTTGCATGATGATCCGGAAGACCTCGACGGTTGGTATCTGCTGGGCCGTACCTACCTGAGTTTGCAACGACCGCATGAGGCGCTGCAGGCGTTTATGCACGCACGCAAGCTGGCGCCGCAAGAACCGGATTATCTGGTTGCCTACGCCCAGACCTTGCGGATGGCCGAGCAGGATGCGGCGCTGCCGGAAGTCGATCGGCTGCTGCAACAAGCGCTGCAGCTTGATCCGAGTCATGAAGGCGCGCGGTTGCTGACCGCGTATCGCGATATGGAGCTGGGGCGTTTTGAGCAAGCCATTGCCACCTTCAGCCAGTTGAAAGACAACCGGGCACAAGACAGCGAATCAGCGGCGATGCTCGACAAGGTCATTGCCGATGCTCGCGCCGCCCAGGCCAAGGCCGGTCAGGACCAGAACGCACGGGCGGCCGCTGCGGCTCCGGTCAATCCAGCCAAACCAGGCAATCAGACTGAGCCGAGTAATCAGCCCACGACTGGCGGCGGTAGCGCGACGAGCGCTTCCTTGTCGGTCAAGGTCAGCTTGGCGCCGGGCCTGCAGGGTCGCTTGACCGAGAAGGCGCGGGTATTCGTGTTTGCCCGCAGCGAGCAGGGCCCGGGCCTGCCCGTAGCGGTTGCGGTGCTGCCGGCCACAGCTTTGCCGGCGACGGTCAGCCTGTCCGATGCCAATGCGATGAACCCGGCGGTCAAACTGTCGGATCAGCAGCGGGTGACGCTGATCGCCCGGATCTCCATGGCCGGCACCGTCGAACCGACCGCCGGTGATCTGCAGGGCAAGCTGGCCGCCTTCGATTGGCGCGCCCAGCCGCAGCAGTCGCTGCAGATTGATACCGTGCTGTGAAATATTTCCACTGGGCTGACGTAACAAGCCGAACTGGGTCATGCTCTAACGGCCCGTGCGGCAGCTCAGGGCCATAAGCCGTTGTGGGGCTTGAGGTTGGTCCAGGAAGACGCCGTGATGTTGTTGAACTTCACTTCTTCAGGAGATGGAAACATGAACCGCAAGACCAAACTGTCGACTTTGATTGGCGCATCGGTAGTGGCGACGATGGCGGTGGCAAACACTGCCAGTGCCGACTCGACCCTGTTCGGCTACAACGATCTGCAAGCCGGCTACAAACTCGCTTTCTTCGACGGCGATGAAAAAGGCAAGGAAGGCAAATGCGGCGAAGGCAAGTGTGGCGCCGACAAGAAAGGCAAGGAAGGCAAGTGCGGCGAAGGCAAATGCGGTGAGGACAAGAAGGGCAAGGAAGGCAAGTGTGGCGAAGGCAAATGCGGCGAAGGCAAATGTGGCGAGGACAAGAAAGGCAAGGAAGGCAAGTGCGGTGAAGGCAAGTGTGGCGAGAACAAAGACGCCAAGAAAGAAGAGAAAAAATAATCGCGCGGTCTGAGTGAGAACAATCCCATGAGCCAGACTTTCGTTGCTCAGCAGATGGTTCAGGGAGCAGGTCTCGGCCTGCGGCGGGAGCTGTTGCTCCCGCTGCAGGCAACACCGTTACCGGAAGTGTCGTTCTATGAAGTCGCACCAGAAAATTGGCTGCGCATGGGCGGCGCGCTTGGCAAGCGGTTTCGTTATTTCACCGAACGTCACCCGTTTGTCTGTCATGGCTTGTCGCTTTCACTCGGTGGGCCGAGCCCCATCGATGTCGATTTTGTCCGCGACGTCGGCGCTTTTATGCGTGCACACGGTATTCGCGCCTACAGCGAGCATCTGAGTTATTGCAGCGATCATGGCCATCTTTATGATCTGCTGCCGATCCCATTCACCGAAGACGCTGTTCACTACGTCGCCGCGCGGATTCGGCAAGTCCAGGATGTGCTCGGCCAGCGCATCGCCATCGAAAATGTCTCGTATTACGCCGCACCGGCCCAGGAAATGACCGAGCTGGAGTTTCTGCTGGCGGTGCTGCAAGAAGCCGATTGCGAGCTGCTGCTTGACGTCAACAATATCTACGTCAACAGTGTCAACCATCGCTACGATCCGCAGGCGTTTCTGGCGGCATTGCCGGGTGAGCGGATTGCCTGGTTGCACATTGCCGGCCATTACGATGAAGCACCGGATCTGCTGGTCGACACTCACGGCAGCGATGTCAAAGCGGCGGTGTGGGCGTTGCTGGCGCAGGCTTATCAGCAGTTTGGCGCCATGCCGACCTTGCTGGAGCGTGATTTCAACATTCCACCATTGCCACAGCTACAGCAGGAGTTGCGCCTGATTGTCGATGCGCAAAGCCGTGCTGATCAGCCCGTCGGGCAGGAGACCGTGCATGAGCGCCGAACACGCGCGCCAGCAATCGCAAGCTGAAACGCTGCCGCGGTTTCAACGGGCGCAGTTTGCTTTTACCGCGCATGTTCGTGATCCGGCGAATGCCGCGCGCCCGGCCGATGTCGAAGACCGGCGGATGGCGATTTATCGCGAACTGTTTTTCAACAATGTCGAAGGCTTTGTCCGCAATTGTTTTCCGGTGTTGCGCAGTCTGACACCCGATGCCGAATGGTTGGCGCTGGTGCGCGATTTTTTCGCCCGCCATGTTTCGCACAGTCCGCTGTTCAGCGAGATTCCGGCCGAGTTTCTGCAGTACCTGGAGCAAGAGAAACCGGCGACGCTGGCGCCGAATTTTCCTTTCCTGTTGGAACTCGCCCATTACGAATGGCTCGAACTGGTCGCTCAGATTGCGGTTGAAACCTTGCCAGAGCTCTTGCCCGGCGCCTTGACCGAGCAGAGCCGTATTGGTCTGTCACCCGTGGCATTTGTTCAGGCCTACCGGTTTCCGGTGCAACATATCGGCCCGGAATTTCTGCCCGAGCAGCCCGGCACCGAGCCAACCACGGTGGCCGTGTACCGGAACCGGCAGGACGAGGTGCAGTTTCTGGCACTGAACCCGCTCAGCTATCAATTGCTGTCTGCGCTGGAAAATGCCGAGGCGGTCACGGCTTCGGAATTGCTGCACTCACTGGCGGCGGCGCTGCAATTGCCGCCGGAGCGGTTGCTGCCAGCTGGTCTGCAAGCGTTACAAGACTTTGCTGACCGCGACATTGTCATAGCGCTGCCGTAGAATTCGGCCGCTGTGCCGTATTGATTCACTTACCTTGTGGAACCCCGCATGAACCGTTCTTTGCTGCGCCTGTTGCTGTTGGCGCCTGTCATGTTGCTGGCCGCCTGTGCCAGCACATCGAACAACCCGGCCGATCCGTATGAAGGCTTCAACCGCTCGATGTACAGCTTCAACAAGACGGTCGACGCCGCTGTGCTGCGTCCGGCTGCCAAGGCCTACGACACCGTCGTGCCGACCGTGGTCGATGAGCGTATCGACAATGCGCTGGCCAATGTCGGCGAGATCGGCAACATCGGCAACGCCTTGCTGCAGGGCAAGCTGAAGAAAATGGCAATCAGCACCGGTCGCTTGGTGATCAACAGTACCTTCGGTCTTGCCGGCTTGTTCGATCCGGCGACCCCGTTGGGCTTGACCCGACAGGAAGAAGATTTCGGTCAAACCCTGGCGCATTGGGGCGTCGGTGATGGTCCGTTCCTGATGCTGCCATTTATGGGACCAAGCACTGCGCGCGATGTCGTCGGTATACCGGTTGATGCCCAGCTCGATGTGATGACCGAAGTCGATCATGTGCCAACCCGCAATACGGTCATGGGGCTGGACCTGCTGAATGCGCGGCAAGCCTTGTTCCCGATCGAAGGTCATCTGGAAGATGCGCTGGATGAATATGCCTTTGTCCGCGATGCCTACCTGCAGCGGCGGCAATACCTGATTCACGACGGCAATCCACCGTTGCCGGCGGATGACGACGATTGTGATCCGGGTTTGGAAGAGTGCTGATCGAGGGGAAAAAGCGGGGGAGACAGTTCCTGTCGCCACCGTTACCGGCAGCGATCACCTGCTGAGCTCGACATAACAAAAACGCGCCTCAGGGCGCGTTTTTGTTGGGAGTCAGCTTACATCACTGAGTTCGCCAGCCACCTCGAAGCGACCGCCTTTTTGCTTTTGCACGCGCACTACTTTGAATGCGGCATGCAGCGGAGGCATCCGTGACTGATTGGATGACACGGTCACTTTCAGCGTGGCGCCAACGCTCGGCTCGACCTGGGCTTCGAACATCAGACCGCGGCCACTGAGATTGCGTGCTTCACCCTGATACTCGGCGCCGGTTTCTTCGTCGATGATTTCCACCCGGGCATCGACAAACATCCGGATGAAGTCACGCCGTTCGGCGTAATCGCGTGCATGGGCAAGTAGCATGTTCACTCTCCCGCAACGGTACCCGAAGAGGTACCCGCGCTGATACTAGGGAAACTGCCGGTTCAGCGTCAATGCGTATCGTCCGTGCGCGTGTCGGTCCCGGCTGGCACGCCGGTTCAAAGCAAAAAGAAAGGCTTTCCTTTCTGTGCGAACTGTAGCAATCTCACAGATCCCGGTGCGCAGAATTCGACCGGTGTGCTATAAACAAGTGGTGTTCTCCGACACTGCCGCTGTGCTTCATCCCATGCCGTCGCTCGATACACCTGCTGCCCACGCTGTTGCTCCTCGCGTTGTTGTCATTGATGACGATCGCCTCGTTCGCGACAGCATGTGCGTCTACCTTGAAGACATCGGTTACACCGTGGTGCCGGCAGCCAGTGCGCGCGAAGGGCTGAATTGCTGCCGTGACGAGCATCCCGATGTCGTGCTGTGCGATCTGCGGATGCCGGACATGGACGGGCTGCAGGTGCTCGAAATCCTGACGCGCGAGCAACCGCAAATGCCGGTGATTGTGATCTCCGGTGCCGGTGTCATTACCGATGTGGTCGAAGCACTGCGACTCGGCGCAACCGATTATTTGGTCAAACCGATTTCCGATATGGCGGTGCTGGAGCACGCCGTGCGCTCGGCGCTGCACAAAGCCACGCTCGAGCAGGAAAACCAGCAGTACAAAGAAGAGCTCGAAAGCGCCAATGCCGAGCTCGAGGCTAACCTCGATTTGCTCCGTCAGGATCAGGAAGCCGGCCGCCAGGCTCAGCTGCAATTGCTACCGGAGCCGATGGCTCGGTTCGGTCGCTGGCAGTTCAGCCACGCGGTGATTCCATCGCTGTACCTCAGCGGCGATTTCCTCGATTATTTTGAGATCGACGAGCACCGAATCGGTTTCTACATTGCCGACGTTTCCGGCCACGGCGCGGCGTCGGCCTTCGTCACGATGATGCTGAAAAGCCTGATCAACCATCCGCTGCGCCGCTTCCGCAGCCATGGCGACGACACCATCGCCAGCCCGGCCAAGCTGCTGACCTATTTGAACACGGAGCTGCTGCAAGCCAATCTCGGCAAGTACCTGACGCTGTTTTATGGCGTGCTCGATCGCCAGAATGGTGAACTCCATTACAGCAACGGTGGTCATTATCCGCGACCCTTGCTGCATCAGCAGGGCAAGCATCGTTTTCTCGGCGAGGGCAGCTTTCCGGTCGGCTTGTTCGATTGGGCTAGCTACGACAGTGCTCAGGTTACCCTGCAGGCCGATGCCCGCTTGCTGCTGAGTTCGGACGGTGTGCTGGAAGCGCTGGCCAAGCCCGGATTGGCAAAGGATGAATCTTTGTTATTATCGTTGCCGAGCGGTGCAAGCCAGACGGTGCCAACCTTGGTCAGCGAAGTCAGACGGGCACTGGCAGGGCCGCCACCGGATGATATCGCGCTGTTTCTGCTGCAGGCCGTGAGCGAATCCGGCAGCCGGAACACCGGCCAAGCCGCCGGTCAAACGAAGAACAAGAACGAGTGAGGTTGACTGCGATTATGCTGCCCGGGCAGGCGTCGTACGCTATTCAGGATGGCGTTTATATCCTGAAGTTTCGTGGTGATATCCGGTTCCAGTTGTGTGCCAGTGTCGACCGATTCATCCAACGTATTTTTCAGGAAAGCATCAAGCCGAAAGTCATCATTGACCTGCTGGAAGCGACCGCGGTCGACAGTACGGCTTTGGGCGTGATCGCGCAGATCGCCATCCACACCCGCCGTGCTTACGATCGGCGGCCGACCATTCTGGTGCGCAATCCGGATTTGCTGGCGGTGTTGAAAGCCGTCAGCTTCGACAAGGTCTTTCACCTGTTGCCCGACGACGAGCACGAACCGGAATCCTACCAAGAGCTCGAAGCCGAACCGGCCGATGAACTGAATTTCACCCGCCAAGCATTATCGGCACATCGCCACTTGATGGCGTTGTCGCAGGAGAACCGGGTGATGTTTCAGGATGTCGCGCGGGCGCTGGAAAGCGTTGCCCATCTGTGACCTGAGACGGTATCGAAAAACAAACGGGCCTGCTGGCCCGTTTGTTTTTGCTTGAGACGATCTTGTCGTGGGGATTCGGTTGACCTGCAGATGACGCGGCGCGATCTCACCATTTTTTCTTCGGCACGAAGTCGGCTTCCATTTCCTTCTTGGCGGCTTTTTCCAATTCGCTTTCCTTGGCTTCGACGGGTGCGCCGCTCGTATCGACAGGGGCTTCGCCGCGCAGCTCGGCCATCAGTTGATCCAGCACGGCTAACTGTTCCTGGACATAACTGTCGCTGATGTTTTCCTGCACCAATCGATCCGAGGCGTATTTGTAATACTGCTTGGCCAGGTTGTTCTGGTGATTGAGCACGGCCAGTTGACCAAGCTTGATATGGCCTTCAACATCGCAGCGCAAGCGCAGCCGTGCCAGCGATTTGAATGCCAGCACAATCTGACTGGCGTTCAAACGCTTGTCCTGGCGCAGACGAGCGACAAATTCGGTTAACCGATGCAGCCGGGTGCGTAGTGCGGTCAGCTCGGCCGACTCGCTCGGCAATTGCAAGTTGACCAGCGTCTCGGCAGCCTTGCTCTGCAATTGCTGGCGCTGCTCATTCAGCCATTGCTCTTGCGCGGCCAACCCGTCGGCATTGGCATCGATGCTGCGCATCGCTTGCAGATGCAGCTGAATGTAATCAAGCAAAACACTGCGAACGTGATTATCGAGCGGCAGCTCCTTGCCGAGTTCGAGTAGTTCCTGGCCATCGCGCAGGCTGGCCCGGTGCTGGGCGACGCGGTGCCGGCGTTCAGCGGCGAGCTGCTCGCGGCGCTGGATATAGGTGTTGATGCTGATGCCGACAATCAGGGCAACGATGATCACAACACCAATGACAACAATATTCATATTGGTTTCCTGCTGCTGGTGCAGCGTTGTAGTGCGGCTCTCAGTTTTCTAATGCTCGGTTTACTGATGCTCAGTCTACCGAA
>CAMLNB010000076.1 GCA_946481205.1 uncultured Kangiella sp.
TTCGGCGCTGCGCACCTCTACCCATCCTACGGAAATCGATTTAATCTGCCCTACCTATCGAATCATTTGGACGGTCACGGATGACTGCCTATCGCCGACATTACGTTCCCGGCGGCACTTATTTCTTTACCGTCGCGTTGGCGGAACGCTCCCGACGCTTGCTGGTAGATCATATCGATCTGCTGCGCACCTCTTTTCGACAGGTCAAAGCTGCTCATCCTTTCGAAATGGTCGCCATTGTCATCTTGCCGGATCATCTGCATACGGGTTGGACATTGCCTGATGGCGACAGCGACTACTCAACACGCTGGCGACAAACCAAATCCGGCTTTTCCCGCGCCCTGCCGCACGGCGAACGACTCTCCGCAAGCCGTAAAACCAAAGCCGAACGCGGGATCTGGCAACGCCGTTTCTGGGAACACACTATCCGTGACGAGGCTGACCTGACTCGCTGTGTGGATTACATTCATTTCAATCCCGTCAAGCATGGTTATGTCACGGCCGTGGCGGATTGGCCACATTCGAGCTTCCATCGTTCTGTTTCGGAGGGGATACACCCGGCGGAGTTGGCTGGTTGCTCAGGCTTGGCAACCAGCAGTCTTGATGAATATGATGGGTTTCGCTAACGCGCCACCCAGCTGACCGGAACTGAAACAGGAACTCACGTAATGAAAGCGCCAGTATTGCTGCTCTGCCTGGTTACCCTATCCGTTGAGGCCGATGAGCTGCAGAACCGACCGATATATACGGAGTTCCCCCTTGCTGTTCGCAGCACAGACGCACTTTCGATCATGCGTGAGGAATACCCAGAGTACTGTCCTGACCGGAAATGTTCAGGGACGCAGGTAGGTGACTACTGGTTTCTGGATTTGAGTGGCATTCCAACCTGGCGGCAGGTTGACCAATTCGAGTACGCACGCCTGGAAGGAAACTTCGCGGATGTCGGCACGAGCTCCGTTTACATTGCTCCTTTGACACAGAAAATCCAACTGAGCATTAGTGATTATCCTGCTGTGTATGGCCTGCTATTCGAGCGCAAGCAACTGCCAACGGTTAAGGCAGGGCCGATCGTCCCGATTGCGATGCCGCAACTGAACGAACCTTTCCTCTTTAATGGAGTCAGCTACCGATTACGTGCGGAGTCAAGATGCATAACTTTATATGGAAATGGCACGACCGAAGGATACGACTCTGACTTTAGCATCACACTCGAAACCAATGGTCTTGGCCAAGATTTGATGATCTCAACCAAACACCGGTTAGACTACTCTGTTTACAAAACCTGCGAGGAAGCACGGCTGTCGACTCCCCCACATATTCCATTCGAATTTATCGGTGATCTGGATGGAGATGGAAAGCTGGATCTGGTTTTCCTCAACAATTCCGGCGGAGAAGCGCCAACGATCTATCTGAGCAGCCTCGCGCAGTTGAGCGAAATCGTAAAACGAATCGATCTGAATTTGAGCTGTTAGGAGTTAAATGGATCAGAGCCTTTTAGCTCTCGCTGCACCAAGCCCCGCTCAATAAGCCTGCGTAGGATGGGTAGCAAGCGTAGGGAGCGTCTTGACGCACCGTTTTTTCTGGAGTGGATTCACACTCATTGGGATTCTGTGTTATTTGGCGTGACCATAGCTCGCATCAATTTTATTGGAGGCAACATGCAAGGATGGCTACTGCTGGCGATGGCTATTGCCACCAGCGCTGTCGCGCAGGAAAACGAGCTGGAAGAGCCGATGACGTGGAGTTTTCCGGACGCGGTTCACCCCATCGAAGCGCTAGATGCCACGATTGAAAGTGAGAATCGCTGGTGCGCCAACCATACCTGCCGGAGACGCCTGCTGGGCAACTTCCTTTTTCTGGATTTGGCCGGGCCACCCGCCTGGCGTCAGGTTGACAGTTTCTACTACTTCAGCGATTCCCCTCGTAACGAAGCGAGCACCAGTGTCTATCTGGATCTCGAAGGGCGCGGGGGCCAGAAGCAAGAACACTTTTGGTATCCGGTTGTCGGGATGCTGTTTTCAGCTGATCAGCTGCCCTGGGTAGCCCCCGGCGCGCTTGCCGAGCACAAAATCGCCGGTGATGAGACACCTTTTTTGTATAACGGTAGAACCTATCGGCTGCGGTTTGAGCCGCGTTGCCACCAAGGCTCATGGTTCAATGGCCCTGCGTTCTTCGCCGACATGAGCATTTTCCTGCTTGCCGATGGCATCGAGCAGCAACTGAGCACCACGCTGAAGACCAATGGTGTTGGCATGGGCTATTCGAGCTGTGACGAAGCCAAAGCCAATCTGCCCAAGGCAATCCACTTTGATTTTGTTGGCGACATGGATGGCGATGGCAAGCTGGATTTGGTATTCATGAACAATGCCGGCGGATTTTTTCCAACCGTCTATATGAGTCGCTATGCAGAACCCAGCCAGCTGCTCAAAGCGTTTTCGAGCAATGAGAGTTGCTAAACCGAATCGTGCATACGGCCGATTGGCGACTCGGCGCCGGGTTGATTTGCGAAGCACGCGTAGGATGGGTAGAGGCACCTCGTGCCGGAACCCATCATCTCCCCCGCTCCACCAACTGAACGATGGGTTTCGGCGCTGCGCACCTCTACCCATCCTACGGAAATCGATTTAATCTGCCCTACCTATCGAATCATTTGGACGGTCACGGATGACTGCCTATCGCCGACATTACGTTCCCGGCGGCACTTATTTCTTTACCGTCGCGTTGGCGGAACGCTCCCGACGCTTGCTGGTAGATCATATCGATCTGCTGCGCGCCTCTTTTCGGCAGGTCAAAGCTGCTCATCCTTTCGAAATTGTCGCCATTGTCATCTTGCCGGATCATCTGCATACGGTTTGGACATTGCCCGAGGGCGACAGCGATTACTCAACACGCTGGCGACAAATCAAATCCGGCTTTTCCCGCGCCCTGCCTCACGGCGAACGACTCTCCGCAAGCCGTAAAACCAAAGCCGAACGCGGGATCTGGCAACGCCGTTTCTGGGAACACACTATCCGTGACGAGGCTGACCTGACTCGCTGTGTGGATTACATTCATTTCAATCCCGTCAAGCATGGTTATGTCACGGCCGTGGCGGATTGGCCACATTCGAGCTTCCATCGCTTTGTGGAGAATGGGTTTTACCCACACCATTGGGCCGGCAGCTCCATACTGGCCGTCGACGATCGGCATGAGTATGATGCGCCTCGCCAGAGTGTTACTTAGCTGACAATACTTGCGCCGCCAACCAAGTCAGAACAATCGGCGCCGGCATCAATTGACATCGCATCTTTTTTTCCCAACACGCTCGCGATTGCCCGGTTGATAATGTGCGCCGGCTTCCGCCTGTTTGTGGTCAAAATTCAACCGAAGGAAAGAACTATGAATGGACGTCACAACACTGACTTGTTGACGCTCACACCGTCCACCCTTATCTCCGCCCGAGTGGCCGGGCTGGCTTATCTGGCGAACATTGGTCTTGGCTTATTTGGCGAATCGTTTGTCCGCGGCTCGCTCGTTGTCGCAGGCGATGCTGGCGCGACTGCAAGCAACATTCTCGCCTCGCCTTTGCTGTGGCGCACCGGTATCGCCACGGATTTGCTTATGCAATTGCTCGACTTGCCGTTGATTGTCTTTTTCTACTTGTTGCTCAAGCCGGTCAGTCATCCGCTCGCGCTGCTTGCCACCGCCTTTAATCTTGTTCAAACCGCTGTTCTGGCTGCCAATAAGCTGACGCTAGTCGCTGCGCTGTCTTTGCTCAATTCATCGACTGGTGCGCAAGTGCCGTCAGAGTTGCATGCGCAAGCACTTCTGGCCATCAACCTACACGGGTATGGTTTTGGCATTGGCCTTATTTTCTTTGGCTTCACCTGCCTCGTCCGAGGCTACCTCATGTACCGGGCCACCTATATACCGCGGGTACTTGGCGGGTTGCTGATCATCGCAGGCATCAGCTACTTGGTTAACAGCTTTGCATTGCTGCTGTCGCCGTCATTCGCTGCGTTGCTCTTTCCAATGGTCTTGTTTCCGGCACTGGCCGCTGAACTTGCACTCAGTATCTGGCTGCTCTTTGCCAACAGAGCTGTCTCTCAACAGGCCGCGTAGATACGATTAGCCTGCGTAGGATGGGTAGAGGCACGGCGTGCCGAAACCCATCGATTTCCCTGCACCACCAACTGAACGATGGGTTTCGGCGCTGCGCACCTCTACCCATCCTACTGGCTTTTTCTCAGTGCGATAGTTCATTGAGCCCACGCTTTCGCATGTCTCGCTTATTCGTGTGCTGAGCCGCCTGTATTTGTCCCGTCTTCAGCGCTTCAGTTGCCAACCGCCTCAGGCAGCTTTGCAATCACTTTTATCTCGAACTGAAAACCATAAAGCCACGTCACACCGACGCCGGTCAGCGTGGGGTGTGGCGCCTCGCCCCAAAACTCCGGCACGATACTCCAGAGGGTCTCGAAATGGGTTTCGGGGTCGACGATGAAAACCGTGACGTCGACCACGTCATCGAACGTGCAGCCCGCTGCGGCGAGGACCGCGTTGAGGTTTCTGAATGCCAATCGTGCCTGCGCTGTCAGGTCCGGCTCGGGGGAGCCGTCTTCGCGGCTGCCGACCTGTCCGGAAACGAACAGAAAACCGTTGCAGCGGATCGCTGGTGAGTAACGGTTGCGTTGGTAAAGTGCCTGGCGCCCGGCAGGGAAAACCACATCGCGTTTAGTCATCGGATATCTCCATTAGCTGGCCTTGGGCCGTTAACCGTGAGGCTTGTTTTTCAATGATGGCGGCAGTGTAGGGAGACAGTCTCTGCGGATAAACGTACCCATTCCGGTTTCACTGTTTGTAGAATCCAAACAATCCCAGACGTCCCCGGAGTGCAAATGGACCGTTTCGATGCGATGACGGCGTTCGCCCGCGTAGTGGAAACTGGCAGCTTCACCAAAGCGGCCGAAACGCTGCAGATGAACAAAACCAGCGTGACGCAGCTGGTGCAGCAGTTGGAAGGACGCTTGCGCGTAAAGCTGCTCAACCGCACCACGCGCAAGGTCAACGTAACAGCTGACGGTGCGGCGTATTACGAACGGGTCGTGCGCCTGCTGGCCGACATGGACGATGCGGAAACCAGCCTTTCCGGCGCCGCCGCAACGCCCAGAGGCCGATTGCGGGTGGATGTGCCAACCCCGTTGGCCAGCCTGATCGTGATCCCGGCCTTGCCGAGCTTTTATGCGCAGTACCCCGACATCCAACTGGATATGGGTGTTAGTGATCGCAAGGTGGATCTGATCGACGAAAGTGTTGATTGCGTGATACGCGGTGGCGAGCTCACCGATCAATCGTTGATTGCGCGCCACGTGGGTGATCTGCAACTGGGCGTTTATGCCGCGCCGGGTTACCTGGAGCGGGCCGGTACCCCGGCGTCACCACACGCATTGGAAGACACGCAACACTGCGTTGTCAGTTACGGCTGGGCGCGCACCGGCAAGGCATCCGCCTATGCCATGCACCGCGACGGCGAACGTGTGCAGGTGCAATGTCGTTATGTGCTGGCCGTGGATGATGGCAACGCCTATCTCGCTGCAGGATTGGCCGGCCTGGGCGTGCTCTGGCTACCGGATTACATGGCCAAAGCACATGTCGCGCGCGGCGAGCTGGTGCCGTTATTCGAAGACTGGCAGCTCGCGCCCATGCCGCTGTACGTGGCCTTCCCACCGAACCGGCATGTCAGCCGCAAACTGCGCGTGTTCGTCGACTGGATTGTTGCGCTGATGGCGCAGCATGCACCGGTTGCGCGTGAGCAGCGTTGAGCAACCGTGCCGACATTGGCTGTGGTGCGTAATCCCCCTGCCGTGCAGAGCACATGTAGGATGGGTAGATGCATAACGAGCCGAAACCCATCGCCAGCTGAATGATGGTTTTCGGCGCTGCGCACCTCTGCCCGTCATACGGAAATCGATTTAGTCTGCTCCATCTATCGAATCATCTGGATGGCCGGTACCGCTATTCGGCGTTGTGCCAGCTACGTTCGTGCGGTAGAGACCGACATAAAGGCAGCTGCGGACGGCGAGAACATCCGGGATTCGGCAGGGATGATTCGGCAGGCCAGTTTCACGAGACCGACTTGCTCAATAAATATCCCGCACGACGGCTTCGTACCCCAGGGCAGAGCCAAATGACTGTCCCCTCGTCGGATGCCACAACCGAGGCTACGGCTGTTCGCCGCTCGGCCCATGGACATCAACATGGTCACGTTACGCTATGAGATCACCCAGCCAGTCTGATTCTCGAAAGTCAATACCGTCATTGAGCTTGAGACCATTGCCGTCCCGCCAGTCTGTCGTGTAACGTCGTTTAACAACACCGCCGCCGCCTACTCCGCGAACCGGCGCATACGAACCCAAGGATGTTCTGCCGTCATTACGGCATAGAAACGGGGCTCCAACATTGAAAATCACTACCTCCCGGTTACTCCGGATCTTGTCATTGCAGTTCCTGTCGTTCTTCTTTCTGACGTGCACGCCCATCAATGCTGATGAGTTGACGCCGACGGTCAGTATCAACTCCACCCCGGATTGGGTCGTGGTGCAACCGCTGCCGTCAAATCCCACCGGGACCGATGAGATCGAGCGTATCGACTATCTGCTGTTGGATAGCCAGTACCTGCTTAAAAACCACGACACCATCCGCTATACACGGGTTGCGGCCAAACCCATCACCCCGAGCGCAATATCGGAAGTTTCCGAGATCAGCGTCGAGTTTGATCCGAACTACCAGAAACTGACCTTCCACAGCATTGATATCATCCGTAATGGCAGTCGCATCGCGAAGCTCCAACTGAGCCAGTTCAAACTGCTGCAGCAGGAGACCGAGCTTCGCAATTCCATCTATAGCGGCAGCTGGACTGCGTTGTACGTAATTGACGATGTCAGAACCAATGACATCGTCGAATACAGCTATTCCCTGGCCGGACACAACCCGGTGTTCGGTGAGAAGTACATCGGCTCCGCGCAACTCACCTGGCCGCGCCCCGTTCGGCAACGCAGCGTAAGCCTTGTCACCGATGCAACGACTCAGTTATCGGTCCGCACCAACCGTGGTGAAGCAAAGGTGAAGCAAACTCGCTCACCGACAGAACTGGTATATAAAATTGTCCTAAATAGTCAAAAAATGGGCCCGATGGAAGACCGAATCCCGGCCAACGAATTTCCTTTTGATTATGTCGAATACAGCGAGTTCGACTCTTGGCACGACGTCGTAAACTGGGCGCTACCGCTATACGATCTTGCCACCAGCTACCCCGAACTCGACAAGCATCTCAATGAACGAACAGCCAATCTGAAAACGCTGGACGAAAAAATAGACGCGAGCATCCATTTTGTTCAGGACGAAATTCGCTACTTTGGTGTCGAATTCGGCACCAATTCCCATAAACCAAGTCCACCGTCCGAGACGTTCTCGCGGCGCTACGGTGATTGCAAAGACAAAGTGGTCCTGCTCTCGTATGCCCTGCGCAAACTGGGCCTCACGGCCCATCCAGCGCTGGTATCAACCGATAGTCATGATCACATCGCGACCCAGCTTCCATCGCCACTTGCCTTCAATCATGTAATCGTGACCTACAAGCACGGCGGGAAGATCTATTGGGTTGATCCCACATTTTCTGAACAAGCGGGTAATCAGCGCACACGCTCGCTGCCTCCATATAAAAAATCACTTGTCATTCGCAAGGGCGACAAGGCACTGACCGACATTATTCCCGCCTTTCCAGAACAGAAAGCCAGTACAGTGATCATTAACGAGAAATATTCGTTTATGAACGCCAACGATACAGCCATGAACATCGATGTATCGATTGAGCTGAGCGGCTGGCGCGCAGATGATATGCGAGCCGACCTGCGGCAAACATCTGCAGCTGATTTCGAAAAAGGCATTAAGGACTACTACCAGAAAGCCTTCAAACAAACAGAGTCAGTCGCACCCATGACGAAAGCGGACGACACGATCGGCAATCGTCTGGCATTGAACTTCTCGTTCCGAGCTAAAAAACCGCAAACCGATGCTGCCGCCCGCTCAGAATATGAGTTTTTCCCAATGATCGTCCGAGACTATATTTTGCGGCCACAGGTTTTGGACCGAAAGCATCCCTTCGTTCCGCTCCCGGAAATGACCATTAAGCAGGTAAGCACAATCCAGTTTCCGAATGACAGAAAGATCGTATACCTGTCTGACCAACAAAAAGTTTCTGCCACAGGTGATTTTTTTACCCTCAACAAGGCAGTACAAAGAGACGGTCAGAATATTGCAATTGAGCTTGACCTTAACCTGAACGGCAAGTACGTAAAGCCAGCGGACATTTCAACCTATATGGATAGCACAAGCTTTGCCATCGAAAGTCTCGGCACCAAGATTTGGACTGACAAGACAGGATCGGACGCCAGCGTGAACAAAACGGAGCAAGTCCGCAGCCTCATTGAAAAGCTCAGGGACACAAAATGATAATTCGCCCCATTTTGCTGATTGTTTCACTGGCGATGCTGTTCGGCTGCGTAGGCACACCGAAGATTTCACCTGAGGATGCCGAGTTTGCCGACATTGCCAACCGGATCAATACCGGGCAGAACGTGCCGTCCTATCGTGCGGCTTGGAGCGCCTATCTGCAATCAAGCCAGATTGAATTGACCGGACCAAAGTTCCAGCAATATCTGGTCGCAAAGACAAAACTGGATAGCGGCGAAATCACGTGCGACGCCGTCAACTGGCAGCTTTTGACGTCGTTGAACTATTGGTCGATAAAGCCTCATATGGCGGCCGCAGAATGTTACGAGAAGCTCGGCAATCAAGAATTGGCACAGCAACACAATCGAGCCATCGAATACCTCCTGAAAGGCATTCTCGACAGTGGCGATGGTGAAGCCGCATATTCTGCCTACCAAGTCGCCGCGCTCGGCGATGCCCACGACATTGTTGAATTGATGGGTTATGAGATCGTCGATTACTACGGCCAGCTAAGCGCGGGACGAAAAGCATTTCATTATGTCGTCGTGGCCAATGATCCAAAGACCGGCAAACAGCTCGATATCTACTTCGACAATCAGCGCTTCGTTCATGCCGTTATGGATGTACCGTTCCCGTTTCTGGGCCTTACCGATGGTTGGAAGGTGCGGGCACTACCATCAATTTCTGGCGGTCGAGAGATTAAGGTGCCTCTCGCCGATTCTGAGTACAGCGATGGGAACGTCGACCGCGCCCACCAGCTGTATATGGAAGCTATTGCCGAAGGCTCGATCAGAGCACGCTACCGTCTGGCGCTCATTGCACTTCGCGGAGAAGTTCCGGCAGTGTCGCCAGACCAAGGTGTTCAGTTGTTGCTGGAGGCTGCCGACAAACAGTATGTGCCGGCCATTGTAGTGCTGTCCTACCTTTACGACAAAGGAATCGTCGTTCCGCAAGACCGCAAGCTGGCCAAACAGCTTGCGGAAACTGTAGGCAAGCGCAAGCAACCCGGTTACGCCTATTTTGCACTCGCCGAGCACCTATCTGATGGCCTGCTAACCGAACCTGACAAGGAAGCAGCGGGACAGTACTATCATCTGGCAGCGAAAGCCGGCAACGTCGAGGCCAAGCTTGCGCTTTTCTTCCAGAAGTTGGAGCAAAGCAAGACCGAACAGGCGAGCAAAGCTAGCGCAGAAAAGTTCACGGTTGCCGAGCTGAACGAGCTGAAGACCATCGCGGGAGGCGGCTCCAAATGGGCACATTATCTGGTTGCAAGGTGGATAGAGCACATCTATCTGAAAGGAACGCCGGAATATAACGAAGCCGAGGACTGGTTGAAGAAGGCGGCTGCATTTCACATTCCAGCGGCATATAACGCCTTGGGCGACGCCTACAAAAGCGGCGATTTTGGCGCCAAGGATTCGACAAAAGCATTGGCAAACTACGTAGACGCAGCAATCCGCTATTACCCAGACTCGATGCTTCAGGTCGGCTATTACAATGAATTCGGTATCGTTGTGCAGACCAACTTTGTTCTGGCAACGCGCTGGTACGCCATGTGTTATAGCGCTGACAATGTCATCTGCACTACCAACCTAGGTTGGATGTTCCTGAAAGGCAGAGGGGTAGCGAGAAACACTACCTATGCCCGCGAGCTGTTTGAAGAGGCCGCTGCGAAAAATCATCCTCGGGCATTCAATGAACTCGCAAATCTGTATCGCAACGGCGTGGGAGTGGAAAAAAATATTGCCAAGGCCATCGAATACTACAAGAAGGCTGCTGAGCTAGGTTATGGATATGGACATTACAACCTTGGGATGCTGTTGAAGGAGGGGGCGGAAGTCCCTCAAGACCTCAACAAGGCTCGCGAACACTTCTTGGCTGCAAAAGATACATCCGATGCGAAGAAACAATTGAGTGAGATAGAGCAAATCCTAGGACAACCGACTGGATTGTTGCGCTGATGGTGCAGCATGCACCGGTTACGCATCGGCAGAGTTGAGCGCGGCAGCAAGCGTAGGGTGCGTCATGACGCACCATTTTGCCGGATGATGCAAAAATCGCGGATGATGATCCGCCCACCAGATTCTTTCTGATTTTGCTGTCCGCCGCGCGTACGATAGATTAGAACATTCTCAGAACGTACGGTCGCTGCCAGGCCCGTTCACAAGGTTCACCATGTCACGCTTACCCATTCAGATTCCGAAGCGACACGTGCTCGGGTGCTGTTTTGCCTTGCTGGCTTCAGCGCAGCTGCAGGCAGCATCTTCGATTGAAGAACTGTCCCAGCTCGTCGAATCCACTCAAGATAAGCAGCAAGCAAAACAGCTGCTGTTGGCTCAGGGCACGGCACGGCAGCAATGGCCGGTAGCGGATCAGGCGCAGTATTGGATGTTGCTAGCGATGGTGCAGGAGGGGTTATCCGAACTCGCGGAAGCCAAAGCAGCCTACAATCAAGCCGAGATCTTGCTGCGGTCACTGCCCGCGCCGACTCCGGCGTTGGTGACAACCTTGCTGGAACGGTCTTACATCACCTACCTGCAGACCTACGACACCAAGCAATACTGCCCAGACCGCGAGAACGCCGTTACGGTGGCACGGCAGGTCAACCAACCAGACCTGACCGCCAAAGCCCTCACCCAGTACGCGTTTTGTTTCAATGAACAGCCGGAAAACTTTGCCAAGGGGCTTGCTGTACTGGAAGAGGCGATGGAAATTGCCGATGCCAACCAGCTGACGCCAAACCGAAAAGGCATGATCTATAACGCCACGGGCTTGCTCTATCGAAAGGCCATGGTGTTGGACAAGGCCTATGATCACCTGCAGAAAGCCTATGCACAGTGGGCACTGGTGGCCGATACACAAGACATGTTCAACATGCAGTACTCGATGCTCGGCATCGCCCTGCAGCGTGGTGATAACAACCAGGCTCAAGACCACATTGATAAGATGTTTGCGTTGGCAAGCAGCGCCCCGGAATTCAAGGACTTCCTCTTCTTTGCCCACCTTGGTCAGGGCACGTTGCACCTGCAAAACAAGCAGTTTTCGGAGGCGATAGCTGCATTCAGGCAAGCACAACAGCAGGAAGATCGCACGGATGAACGTTTTTTCGTCCTGACGAACCGAAGCTATTTGGCAAAAGCACTGTTCCGTCAGGGTGAAATCAAAGCCGCCGGCCAGCTGGCGCTGTCACTGATAGAAGAACCAGATTTTGCCAACCTCCCCCAAGAGCAGCGTCTGGTGCTCAATAGCCTTGCCGCCCATCATCAGGGCCAGCATCCCGCAGCACTGAACGCACTCTTCGATCTCCTCAGCAACGAGGAAGACAATCGCCGTGAGTTCTTGCAGCTGACGCTGCTCAACTCGGCCGAACGCCACGATGACCGGGTCGCAATCTTCGAAAAGCAGTTGCTGGAAAATCAGATACAGATTCAGCAACTGCAACTGCAGGCTCAAGAGCAAGCGCGCCGCACGACCCGCTGGTACCTGATTCTACTGTCCGCGCTGGCATTGAGCCTTTGTGCTTTGGCCGTGACCTTGCTGCGCTCACGCGCCCGCTTCCGTCTGCGTGCCCAAACCGACTATCTGACTGGAATTGCCAACCGGCGCCACTTGTTTGATGTGGCCCGCATCGTACTGCAGCGAGCCGCGCGAAGGAATGAACCGGTGTCCCTGTTGGTGTTTGACATCGATCATTTCAAGCAAATAAATGACAGCTACGGGCATGACGTCGGTGATTCGGCGATTCGCCAAGTGGTCAGTGCAGCGCAACCAGTATCGCGAAAGCAGGACCTGCTCGCTCGACTTGGCGGCGAGGAGTTTGCCTTGCTACTTCCGGGTGCCGATCTCCACCATGCCGCCGAGATCGCTGAACGCCTGCGTAAACAGGTACATGACAAACCACTCATTGTTGATAAAGAGCAGCGGCCAATCACGGTCAGCATCGGCGTGTCGAGCCTACCGACGGGACATGGCAGTCTGGAATCGCTGTTGAATGAGGCAGACAAGGCGTTGTATCAAGCCAAAACAGCCGGTCGCAATCGCGTCGTCACCATTGCGCCAGAGCTGGTTTAGCGCCTGGCCAGGGTCGTGCGAAAACAAGACCCGGAACCTTTGTGACATTTGTAAAGCGTAGTCGTACGCATATCACTCTAATTCGTGCGAAACCCCAGACGCGGGCGCACCTGGGTGATTTGTAATCTATTCCGTTCAAGGCAAAACCGGTCACCGCCCCCATCCGTCTCATCGCCCAACCCCACACCAGTCGTGGGGAAGCTTATTGGGAAGGATGAGCGAAAAATGAAAGCAAGACATTGTGTGAGATGGTTTTTTGCGGGGCTGCTGGCTGTAGTAACCGGTCAAGGGTTGGCGTATGCCGCGGCGGTCGATGATCCGGCGGATAACCCGACAGACCATGCGGCACTGCGCGCTCGCTTTGTCACCTTGATGCAGGAAAACAAAGTGCCGGGCATTAGCTATGCGGTGTTCAACGCCGATGGTGTGCAGCTGCTTGATGCAGTGGGTGAGGCGGACGTAACAAGCAAGCAGACGCTGACACCGCATACCCGAATGCGGGTGGGTTCGGTCACCAAAATATTTACTGCGCTGCTGACGTTGCGCGCCATTGAAGCCGGCAAGTTTGCGCTTGATACCCCCGTCAAAGACATTCTGCCCGAATTGCCTTTGGTGAATCCCTACGACCAGAGCGCGCCTGTTCGCGTGATCCACCTGCTGGAACATACCGCGGGCATCGACGACATGCAGCTCAACAGCATCTATCGCGCAGAAGAATCCCGCGACGGCCATTTGCAGGTGGCGCAGCATGATGCCAAGTCGCTGCGCGTACGTTGGCAGCCGGGCACCCAATGGTCCTACAGCAACAGCGGTTATACCGTGCTCGCCGCGTTGGCGGAGAAAGTCTATGGCAAAGATTGGGAAAGCCTGGTGCAGGAGCAAGTATTGGCACCGTTGCAACTGCATGAAACGGAAGTCACTGCCGCCGACGCCGCCGAGCACGCGCATGCCAGCGGTTACACCGGTGACGAACAACGCCCTGTCGGTGTTCCGTTTTTATGGCACCGCGCCGCGAGCTCGATATGGTCTACCGCCGGCGATCTGGCTGAGCTAGGCCGCTTTTTACTGACCGAAGGCGCGAGCCGACCCGGCGTGATCAGCACGCAATTGTTGCGCGAGATGCGCCGCGTGCACACCACTCAGGCGGCACAGGCCGGTTTGCAGTGGGGCTATGGCTTGGGCGTGTATCAGCAACAGATCAACGGACTGCCGATGATCGGCCACAACGGCGTGGTCGATGGCTTTGCCGCCAACGTGTTTTTCAATCCCGAGTACGGCGTGGGCTTTGCTGAAATTCACAACAGCGACAATACCGTGTTCAAGTTCGGCCGCGCCCTGTCCGGTTACCTGCAAATGCAGCAACCGCACATGGCAATTGCCCCCGCTGAGGACGTAACACTAAGCGACGCAGACGCGAGCCAAATGACTGGCTGGTACCGCATGAGCAATACCCGCAATCATCTGATGCGCGGCGCGGATTATCTGGTCGGCGCCATTCATCTGGACTGGCGCGACAACGCCTTGCAGCTGGAACCTTTGACAGGCGAGCCGCAAAAATTCCATTACGCCGGCAATGATCTCTGGCGCGACTCGGAACGCAAACTCGCTGACTCCGTAGCGCTGCGCGACGCTAGCGGTAACGTCACCGCCTTTGATACCGATGGTTTTTATGTCGAACGGGTTTCGGCTTTCAGTGTGTTCGCACCGATGGTGGCGATTGCGCTTGGACTGCTGGCCTTACTGACGGCGCCGTTTGGCCGCCGCCGCGCGCTGACCAATCCCTGGCCACGTCGTTGGAATGCCCTCGCCGTGGTCGCCATCGGCTGCATCGTCGCTGGCCTTTCGATGATCGACGGCTTTGCTGCAGCAACCTCAGTTGGCCGTGGTCCGATTCTGTTATTTGTCGGCACGATTTTGCTGCCGCTGGCTGCGGTAGCAGGGGCAATCGCTATCGTGCGTGCCTGGCGGCAACAGGGTTCTGCGGTCGCCAAATGGCGCTGTGCCGCCGGGTCCGTCGGCGCGCTCATCGTGAGCATCTACCTCGCCTGCTTCAATTGGTTGGCTCTGGGCCT
>CAMLNB010000077.1 GCA_946481205.1 uncultured Kangiella sp.
GGCTTCGCCACCATCACACTATTACCAATATTCAGCTGATACCACTGCTGCAACTGCCTGATATCTGTCTCGGTCAGGCTAATCTGCCATTGCTCGGCTAGCTGCGTTTGCTGACCTTTCGCTGTTTTCAAATGCAGCGCAAACGCATAGCGGCCCGGTTGCAGCAATGTCATGTCCGTATTGGCTGCGACAAAACCGAGTTGGTAGGTGCTCTCACTGCGCGCGGCCAATGTGATCGGTGCCAGCAAGGCAGTGTCGCGCGGTTCGCCTTTGTCATCCAGCGTTTGCAGAGTCAGTGCGGTCAGCTGAACGGGTGCTGTCTGATCCGGTCCCAGCACCCGCAGCTGCAAACCGGCGACAGTGATGAGCCGGGCGCCACTGTTGGCGAGATTCACCGCCAGACCGACGCGAGCCGCGCCGCTGATCGGATCATGGCTGACGGCCAGCACCGGTCCGGTCATCGCCGTGACATTGCCACTGCGCAGCGTCACCAAATAGAGCGAGCTCAGCGACACCGCAAACGCCAGCACCGACATCAGCAAGGGCAGACCTTCATGCAGGCGCTGCCAGTGCGACGGCACCGTCGGCGAATGCGAGTGCGAATGGGCATGCGCGGCCGGCTCTGGCTCCGCAGTCGGCCGTGCCATAATGTCGGCCGGTTCCTGTCCTGCCTCCGGTGATTCGGTTGCCATGATTGCTTTGCTCCAACGGGTCAGCTCAGCCCAGGTTGTGGTCGACGACGAAGTCTTGGGCGTTATAGCAAAGGGCTTGCTGGTTTTCCTCTGTGCCGAGCCGGATGACAGCGAGGCGGTGCTCGACCGCTTTCTGAACCGGTTGCTGGATTACCGCATTTTCAGCGACGAGGCCGGCAAAATGAACCTCAGTGTGCGCGCGATTGACGGCGGCGTGTTGTTGATTCCGCAGTTCACACTGGCCGCCGATACCCGCAGCGGTTTGCGGCCAAGCTTTACCAGCGCCGCACCACCGGCATTGGGCCAACAGTTGTTTGAAGCGGCGTGGCAGCGTCTGCAGCAGTTGCACACGCCGGTGGCCTGCGGCCGCTTTGGTGCCGATATGAAAGTCACGCTGACCAATGATGGCCCGGCGACGTTTTGGTTACGCTCCTGACTTCGTCCACGCACAGAGTGCATTTGCAGTCCTGACCCCGTCCCGGTTCATGAGCGCATTTACCCCCTGAGTCCTCGATCACTTTCGCCAGAGAAGCCCGTTGATGCGCAGTTTGCCTTTGTCTTGGTTATTGGTGCTTGGCGCCCTGAGCGCGTTTGCGCCGATGGCCATCGACATGTATTTGCCGGCGTTTCCACAGATTGCCCGTGATCTGCAGACCGATGCGGGCAACGTGCAGCTAACCTTGGCGGCGTGCTTTCTCGGCTTCGCGATAGGTCAGATGATTTACGGGCCGCTTTCAGATCGGTTCGGTCGCAAACGACCGCTGTATGCCGGGATTGCAGTATTTGTGCTGGCGTCGATTGGCTGTGCGCTGGTCAATGATATCGACACGCTGATTGTTCTGCGGTTTCTGCAAGCACTCGGCGGTTGCGCCGGTATGGTGATCAGTCGAGCCATTGTTCGCGACCGATTCACCGCCAACGAGGCGGCGCGATTGTTTTCGGTTCTGATCTTGGTCATGGGCCTAGCACCGATTCTGGCGCCATTACTTGGTGGTGCGTTGCTGAGCTTGGCATCGTGGCATGCCATCTTTATCGCGCTGGCGGTGTTCGGTTTGCTTTGCGGCATTGCCAGCTGGCGTGTACTGGATGAGACGCTACCAGTGGATAAACAGCAATCGCTGCATCCGGTCAGTTTGTTACTGGCGTTCCGCGACATTCTGCGCGAGCGCCAGTTTTACGCCCACGTGCTGGTCGGCGGCTTTTCACAGGCGGGCATGTTTGCCTACATCACCAGCTCCGCGTTTGTTTTTATCGAGCATTTTCACGTGCCGGCCGAACATTTCGGTTGGCTGTTCGGTAGCAATGCCGCGGGCTTGATTGGACTGTCACAACTCAATCGGTATTTGCTGAAGAGCCACAGTACCGATCAGGTGCTTCGCTGGAGCGTACTGGCAGCGGTGCTGTTTGGCCTGTTGCTGCTGGCGATGGCCTGCTGGCAACACGTGCCGTTGTGGGCAATTGCGCTACCACTGTTTGGCTTTGTCGCGAGTCTTGGTATGACGCTGCCCAATGCCAGCGCCAACGCGCTGGCACCGTTCGGACAGCGCGCCGGCAGCGCGTCCGCACTGCTCGGCACCATCCAATTCTTGTTTGCCGCTGTCGCCGCGAGCATCGTCAGCAACTTGCCGGGCACCGTGTTGCCAGCTACAGGGCCGCTGGCAATGGCCAGCGTCATTGCAGTTTGCTCGGTATTGGCCTGGTTGACGCGAGCGTTGTTGCTGAAGTCAACGCACAACGCGACGGTAACAAACTAAACGGCCGGCGCATCACTACCATGCCGCTATCAGCTGCTGGTTGCCAGCTCGCGCAAGCGTTTTTGTTCACTCTTGACCCAGGGCAGCAAATCGCTGGCCGGCATCGGTTTGGCAATCAAATAACCTTGTGCGGTCTCACAGCCGATGCGCTGCAGCACTTTCCAATCCGCTTCCTGCTCCACACCTTCGGCGACAACTGACAGCTTCAGTTTGGCCGCCAGCTGCACTGCCGATTCCAGCATGATGATCAGGTGATCGCGCTGGTGGCAGCCATCGACAAACAAGCGGTCGATTTTCAGTTCGGTAGCCGGAATGCGTGATAGCTGCTGCAAAGACGCAAAGCCGGTGCCGTAATCGTCAATCGCCAGGCCAAAGCCTTTCAGCCGCAAGCGCGCCAGCGTGCCAAGGCTGGCGCCGATGTCGGTCATGATTGCGGTTTCCGTGACTTCCAGCACCAGATACTTCGGATCAATGCCGTGGTCTTCCACGCGCTTGATGACTTGCTCGACAAAGCGACTGTCAGCAAACGACTGTGCTGAAATGTTGACCGCAACGGTCAATGACAAGCCACCACCATGCCAGACATGCATCTGCTTCAACACATCATCGAGCAGTGCCATAGTAAAGCGCTGCATGATGGCGCCGTTGCGCTCTAGCGGATCGATGAATCGGTCCGGTGCGATCACGCCATGTTGCGGGTGCTGCCAACGCGCCAGCGCTTCCACGCCTTTGATGATCCCGGTTGCGATGGCCACTTTCGGCTGGAAGTGACAATGGAACTGGCCACGATTCAAGCCGCCGACAATGACGTCGAGCGGGTAGGGCGCCGGTTTGGGTTTGGCGCCGACGCTTTTGCTGTGATGACTGAGCACGGCAGCCAAACGCTCTTTTGACAACGGTTTTTGCAACGCACCGAGTATCGCAATCCCGAGCGTTTGGCTCATCACTTCGACGGTAGTCAACAGCGCGTTTTCACGCGAGCTGACCACCACGACATCGATATGCAGATGCAGGTGCATCAGTTGCTGCAGAAGCTCGACGCCATCCATGCCCGGCATTTCCAGATCCAGCAGCATCAGATCGGGCGGGTAATCGGCGTTGGCCATCACCGCCAATGCGTCGTTGCCGTCTTTGGCATGGGTGATTTCGGTGATGCCGATTTCGCGCAGCAGTTCTTCGGCATGAGCCCGATGCAAAGCGCTGTCATCGACGATCAGCACGCGTTTCTTGTTGAGTTCGGTCATCCTGACTTACCCCCACTGTTTGCGGCTGATGGCGGCAATGCGCTTGGGAATTTCATCCAGCGCAATCTCCTCGGTCACGGCGCCCAACTTGATCGCTTCCTTGGGCATGCCGAACACCACGCAGGTCGCTTCGTCCTGGCCATACGTCATGGCACCGGTTTCGCGCATTTCTTTCAAACCACGGGCACCGTCATCACCCATGCCGGTCATGATGAAACCCACCGCATTCTGGCCGGCGGCTTTGGCGACCGAGCGGAACAACACATCCACCGACGGTCGGTGCCGACTGACCAGCGGCCCATCGATCACATCCACGTAATACTGGGCGCCGCTGCGCTTGACCACCAGATGGCGGCCACCGGGTGCGATCAAAACGCGGCCCGGCAACACCCGATCGCCAGTTTCCGCCTCACGCACTTCCACTTCTGAAATGGCGTGCAGCCGCTCGGCGAAACTCTTGGTGAATTGCGCCGGCATGTGCTGGACCACGACGATGCCCGGCGCGGTGCGCGGCAGCGCAGTCAGCACCACTTCCAGCGCTTGCGTGCCACCGGTCGAGCAGCCGATGGCGACGATTTTTTCGGTCAGCGGCACGTTCAAATGATCCGGCGGTGCCGCCAGGATCTCATCCGCAGTCAGCTTGGGACGTGGGGACAGATCGGTTTTCTTTTGCGTCGACGCAGCGGCGTCAGCGCGTGCCCGCATCCGATCCATGCGGGCGCCGGAGGCTTCGCGAATGACACTGTGCAGCTCGTCGGAACTGTCGACAATAAAGTCGCGCAGACCCGTGCGCGGCTTGGTAACAATGGCAAATGCACCGGCCGCCAATGCCTTCATGGTGATCTCGGCACCGGCTTCCGTCAGCGTTGAACAGATCACGACCGGCGTTGGTCGGGTGCTCATGATCTGGCGCAGAAAGGTCACGCCATCCATGCGCGGCATTTCCACATCCAGCACGATCACATCCGGCCACAGGGTTTTCATTTTCTCCATGGCAAAGATGGGATCGGCGGCTGCACCGATGACCTCGATATCGCGGTGCTTGGCCAGCTGTTGTTGCAGCACCTGACGCACCACGGCCGAGTCATCGACAATCAGCACTTTGATGGTCATGCCTTGCCTCCCCTGTGACCGTCATCGGCCAGTGTGCTGATCCGGTCATCGTGGATGCCGGCGGGCACGTGGTAGCGAACTTTCAGTTCACCGGTCACCGAATCAAGCTGGATCATCCGGCCACCATGGCCAGCGACATCGACGTGCTGGACACGGAATCCCCATTGCTGCAACTGGCGCTCGGCAAGTTCAATGTTGTTGGCACCGATGCGAAACAACCCGCGATCAGTGCCCAGCGCCGCACCACCAAACAAACCAACCTGGAACCGACTGAACCGCACATCCACACTGCTGGCGGCGGTGTACAAAAACTGCAGCGCATCTTCACCGTACCGACCATCACAATCGCGCGGCGCCTTGCTGACGCCACCGCGCAAGCGCTGCGGCAGAACGTAATGACACATCGCCGCCATACCGGTGGCCCGGTGCCACAGCGTGACCGCTACGCAGGAGCCGAGCACCGTGCGCAACCACAATGGTCGCCGCCCTGCATAGAGCGCGCCCGGTTGCAGATAGTGCACCTCCGGCGGGTCCGGATGAGTCATGGCTAACGGTCTGTATCACGCCGGTACACGGACGGGCTGATCTGTTGTACCGCAACAGACATGCCCGCCAACGACTCCGAATGACCGAGAAACAACCAGCCTCCCGGTCGTAAACGACTGGCCACTTCATTGACCACACGCTGCTTGGTCGGGCCATCGAAATAGATAATGACGTTGCGCAGAAAAATCACATCAAACTGGCGTAGATCCGCTGGCACCGCCATCAGATTGACCTGGCGAAAATCCACCCGCTGGCGCAGCGCCTTGTCGACCAGCAACATGCCCTCGTATTGGCCGGTTCCGCGCAAGCAATAGCGTTTGAGAAACTCGCCGGGAATGCCACTGATGCGATCAGTCTTGTACAAACCGCGCCGGGCCGAGCTCAGCACCCGCTCGCTGATATCGGTGGCAATCAGCTCCCAGTTGCTGTCGCCAAGCGCATCGTGCAACACCATCGCGATCGAGTACGGTTCTTCCCCGGTCGAGCTGGCGGCGCTCCAGACCCGAAACGGCTGACCGCGCGTGCGCGCCGGCAGAATGGTCTGGCTCAGCAAGTCAAAATGCTTCTTCTCGCGAAAGAAGAACGTCTCATTGGTGGTGATCAGATCAATCGCCTGTTGCAGCTCCTCGCTCTGGCCCGGCTGATTGATCAGCTCATGGTATTCACGAAAGCCGGGTAAACCGAGTGCGTGCACGCGTTTGCTCAAACGACCACTGACCAGCATTTTCTTCTGGTCTGACAGATGCAGACCGATGATCCGCATGAACAGCTGCTGAAACAGCCGGAACTCAGCGTCGCTGATGCCCCGGTTGGCTAACGACATCATCGCGGGTCATGCCTCGGTGAGCGCCTTGGGTTGCCCTGCCGATACCCCGACCAGCGCGGCCATTTCATCGATCGACAACACTTGCTGAATATCCAGCGCAATCACAAAACGGCCATCGAGGTTCAGGAGGCCCTCGATAAAATCATCGCGGATCTTGGTGCCAAAGCTGGGCTTGGCTTCCAGCTTGTGCCGCTCCACCGTTACCACCTCGTTGACGGTATCGACCATGATGCCGATCGACGGGTTGTCGTTACCGACCAGCTCGACGATCACCACACAGGTCCGCCGGTTGATCTCGGTCTCGCTGCGGCCGAAGCGCGATTGCAGATCAATCACCGGCACGACAGCGCCACGCAGATTGATGACCCCGCGCAGAAATGCCGGCATCAGCGGAATCGTCGTCAAACCGCTGAACTCGATGATTTCGCGAACATGCTCAATCAGCACCGCAAACGACTCTGATGCCAGCGTAAACGTCAGATACTGACGCGACGAGGCATCGCTGTCGGCGAGGGTGCTCACCACAGGAAGTTGTGCCATGGGCGCCTCACGTCAGAACCGGGTGAATGCGGACTCATCAACAGCGTCGCCGCCAGCCTGTGACCGGATAATGGTTGCGACTTTTTTCGGTGCGGCCGCGGTGGCTTGTCGGCGAGCGGCAGGTTTACGGCCAGCCTTGCTACTGCTCTCGCCGGTGTCGAAGTACGCCACCAGCTCCTGCAATTGCATCGCTTGCGCGCTCATTTCCTCGGAGGTCGATGACAATTCTTCGGAAGCCGATGCGGTCATCTGCGTGGTTTGCGACAGCTGCGAAACCGCGGTGTTGATTTGTTCCAGACCGGCGTTCTGCTCGCTCGATGCCGAGGCAATCTCCTGCACCAGATCGGCGGTGCGCCGAATCGACGGCAACAGATCATTGAGCAGCGTGCCCGCTTGCTCCGCCAAGGTGACGCTGCTGCCGGCGACTGAGCCAATTTCCTGCGCAGCGACTTGGCTGCGTTCGGCCAATTTGCGCACCTCTGCCGCGACTACGGCAAAGCCTTTGCCGTGCTCGCCAGCACGCGCGGCTTCGATCGCGGCATTCAGCGCCAGCAGATTGGTTTGGTAAGCAATGTCGTCAATGATCGAAATTTTGTTCGCGATCTGGCGCATCGCGGTGACGGTCTGTTTGACGGCTTCTCCGCCCTGATTGGCATCGGTGGCCGATTTGGTCGCGATATCGTCAGTGACTTTGGCATTCTCGGCGTTCTGCGCCACGGTGGCCGAGATCTGCTCAACCGATGCCGAAGTTTCTTCGACATTGGCGGCTTGCTCGGAAGCGTTCTGTGACAGTGCCTGCGCCGACGACGAAATCTGTTCCGACGCCGATGCCAACGAGTCGGCGGTGGCGCGAACATCTACCATCACCGACCGTAGTTTTTCTGTCATTTGCTTCATTGCCGCCAACAGGCTGCTGGTGTCACCAGACTTGGTTTGGACGTCGACGGTCAGATCGCCTTCAGCGACCTGCTTCACCACTTCGACTGCATAGTTCGGCTCACCTCCCAACTGCTTGACAATGACCCGGGTAACAAACAATCCGAGCACAATTGACAGCACAAACCCACCAATCATCAAGCCAGTCAGCAGCGTGGTAATTTCGGATACCGTTTTGTCGGCCAATGCATGAGAGTCCTCTGCATTTTTTCGCATGACATCATTGATTTCTCTTCGATAACCTCGACTCTCGTTGTAGGCCTCGCGCAAGTCGGTGAAGGCCAGCGCGAAAGCTTCCTGCTGCTTGCCTTCCCGAGACAGCTCCATAACGCGATTACCGATGTCGCGATACTTGTCCGTGGCTGCATCAAGTTTCGGTACCAGCTCCTGCTCTCGCGGTGACAAAACTGTCGACAAGTATTTTTTATAAGCCTCATCAATCTCCTTCCGAGCATCCTGTATCTGTTCCATGATGGACTGGCGGTCTTTCTCATCGGTGGTGCCGACCAGCTGCAACGTGCGTCGGAAGTTCTCTGCGGAATTTATGCGAACCGTGGCGAGGTCATCCATTGCAACCAGCTGATTGTTGTACATGTCAGTCATCAGATAATTGACAACGCCAATG
Source organism: uncultured Kangiella sp. (assembly GCA_946481205.1). The sequence goes on from CAMLNB010000077.1 coordinate 8,277, forward strand.
TTCCGGATGCCGAAGTAACCGATCGTGGCAGCGATGATGGCCACTATGAGGAAAGCCATAATCAGCTTCGTCGCCAGTTTGAGTTGCTGAAACCATTGCATGATTGTTATCTCCTGCGGAGCCTCACAATGTGGAGGTAAGCGCCCGTGCAATCGACTGATTGCTGGTGTTGTTTTGCGTTGAAGTAATGCTTTGCGCGAGATTTGGCACATCCAGAATCAACGCTACCTGTCCTGAACCAAGGATGGTCGAACCGCTGATCCCGCGCATGTCGCGGAACAATGAACCCAGAGGCTTGATCACCGCCTGTAGCTCGCCAACCAGACGGTCGACAACGAGACCAACTCGCTGACCACCGTACTGCACCACGACCAAGCTTTCGCGCGCCGGCTTGTCGCCGCCAACGGCAAACAGATCGCGCAGACGAATGAATGGCAACGGCTCGCCACGCAGATTGACCAGATTGCGGAAGATATCGCTTGGCACCAGATCGGCGCATTCCTTGATCATGTCGAGCGGCAAGACAAACGCACCGTCACCGACCGTGACTTCAAAGCCGTCGATTATTGCCAGCGTCAGGGGCAAACGAATGCGCACCGTTGCCCCGAGCCCTTCCTGGCTTTCGACCTCCACTTCGCCACGCAGCGCATCTATGTTTTTGCGCACCACATCCATACCGACACCGCGGCCGGACAGATTGGTGATTTGATCGGCGGTGGAGAAGCCGGGCTCGAAGATCAGCCGATAGATTTCTGCGTCGGACAGCACTGCATCCGGCGCGATCAAGCCACGCTCGATGGCTTTCTTTTGAATCTTGACTTTGTTCAGCCCCGCGCCATCGTCACTGACTTCAATCGCGATAGAGCCGGAATCATGGTACGCATGCAGACGAAGCGTGCCGGTATCGGATTTGCCAGCAGCGAGCCGGCGTTCAATGGATTCGATGCCGTGATCGATGGCGTTCCGGACGATATGGGTCAGCGGATCGGCAAGCTTTTCCACCATCGATTTGTCGAGTTCGGTTTCGGCACCGGAGATCAGCAGATCGATCTTCTTGCCTAGTTCCTTGCTGATGTCACGAACGACGCGTGGATAGCGCTGGAACACCTCACCGATCGGCACCATCCGCAGGCTGAGTGCGGCATCACGTATATTTTCCACCAGCTCGGCGACCAGTGCCGTTGCTTCTTCGCTGCGCGTACCACCGTCGGCCTTGGCAGCCAGCCGGGCACCGGCGCCAGCAATCACCAACTCGCCAACCAGGTTGATCAGCGCATCGAGCTTGTCGACATCGACTTTGATAAAACGCTGTTCCTGTTGTTTCTTCTCCTGCCGTTCCTGCTGCTTGTTCAGCGCTGCGGACACCACGCTTGGATGCACGACTTGCTCTTCTACAAGCAATGCGCCAATCGGCGGTGACGGTTGGCCGGCGCCGGCCTGCAGGGACAGAATGTGCTGCAACTCAGTTTCGGTCAGCGCGCCGCTGGCCATCAGAATTTCTCCGAGCCGCTTCGGTGTTTCCGGCAAGGCCTGGATCATCGCGATAAATTCACTGACCTTGCTGTGCGGCGGCAAAATCCAGATGGTCGAGTCTTCCCGGACAAACTCGAACACATTTTCGATGGTCTGCTTATCGGCGTCGGATTCGAGCTCGATCTCAAAACCCAGGTACAGCGTTTCCGGATCCATGATCGCGGCTTCCGGCAGTCGATCGGTCAAGGTTTCCAGATAGACGATGCGGCCGACCTTATCGAGGTAACGCAGGAACGAGATCGGATCCATGCCGCTGCGCAATACATCATGTGACAACCGCAGCGAGATGTGCCAGGTGTCACTGAGCACCACATCGCCATCCATCACTTCAACGCGTGGGCCTGCCCTGGCAGCGGTAACAGCCGGACTCTGCGGCAGATAATTCGACAGCTGTGTCAGCAATTCGGTACGTTGCACCGGGTCGGGCTCACTGCCTTCCTCGGCGTTTTCGATGGTGTCGATCAGGCGGCTGAGGTAATCACCGGTAGCCAGCAGCAGCGACAACAGAGCCTCATCCATACCAAGACGACCGGAACGAACGCGATCCAGCACGTTTTCCATGACGTGGGTAAAACTGACAATATTTTCCAGCGCAAACAAACCGGCAGACCCTTTGATGGTGTGCGCCGCCCGGAACACCGCGTTGATGGCATCGCTGGACATGCCGCTGGTTTCGATTTCCAGCAAACCGGCTTCCATCGCGGTCAGCAGTTCGCGCGCTTCCTGGACAAAAATGCCGCGGGCCGAATCAAGTTCCATCGCGCACCTCAGGCCGGAATGACAACCGGGTCGCCAAGTGCGCCGGCCAGATTGAGCAGATCAATGACGTCACGCACCGCTGCACCATGATTGATGAAGACACAATCCTTCTGCTGACGCTGTGCCTCCAGCTTCAACAACAGCAACAGCTGCACGCCGGCGGTATCCAGATCCTCCAGGTCGGCGAGATCGACCTCAATTTGGTTGCTGTCCACCAGCGCAGCCAGCAGCTGGGCTTTGGCTTCCATTGCACAATAGATGTTCAGCGCCGGTCCGAGGCGAACCTGGGCTTTGTCATCAAGGCGTGAGATCGGGATCGTCATGCAAGCTCCGCTACGGCAAGATCAGCTTTGACACCGCATCAAGCAGGACCGGTGGCTGGAACGGTTTCACCACCCAAGCCTTGACCCCAGCGGCTTTGCCTTCGGCTTTCTTGTCGTCACCCGCTTCCGTGGTCAGCATGATCACCGGGGTGAATTTGTAGGCCGGCAATTGCTTTGCCGCTTTGACGAAAGCGATGCCGTCCATCACCGGCATGTTCACGTCGGACACAATCAGATTGATCTTGCGGCCATCGAGTTTGCCCAATGCATCTTTGCCATCACCGGCTTCAATCACGTCGTAGCCGGCGCCTTTCAGCGCCATGGCAACCACTTGGCGAAAGCTGGACGAGTCATCGACGATCAGTATGGTTTTGCTCATGCCTGCCTCTAGAAGAACGTAACGGAGGATTGATCAGTGCTGGCGCCACCGCCGCCGTGATGGGCAGCCCGTTGCTCGCCAGTGGTGTAGGTGCGTTCGAGCGCTTGTAGCCATAGCCGGATGTCTGGCGTCTCGCCGCGGGCAATGGCTTCGCGCAGCTTGCTGACGTCATCGCTGACATGCGACAGGATCTGGCTGACCCGATCCTGGAATTGCAGATCAACCAGCACTTGATTGATCACGCGCTCAACTTCGCTGCTGGTGTTCTGCAAATGACTGATGCGCTGCTCAAGCGCGCCGACGCTGCTGGAAAAATCCTGCAGCACGCGCTGCACCGAGTCACCGGCACCGGCGATCAGCTGTTGTTCGCGCGCGGCAATGGCGCCAGCTTGTTCAACCGCTTGTTGCACCGCATTGCTGATGTGGCCGACTTTTTCGGTGATGCGTTTGCCGGTGTCACCGGACAGCGTCGACAGCTTGCGCACTTCATCGGCGACCACAGCGAAGCCACGACCGGATTCGCCGGCGCGCGCCGCTTCGATGGCGGCATTCAAGGCCAGCAGGTTGGTTTGCGAAGCGACTTTGGCAACATCGCTGGCCATCGACACCAGCTCTTCGATGTAACGGCTGAGCCCGGCGATCTGCTGCAGAAACTGTTCGCGCGCCGCCAGCGTGTCATCGAGCGCACGCACCGCCTGCGGCAGTTCAGTCTGGGCATTGCGGATCACGCTCAGGACATTGCCGGCTGCGCCGTGGCCATCGGCGCCGGCCAGCGTTTCGGACAGGCGTTGATTGATATCGGCGAAGCGTTGGGTCAGGCCATTGCCGGCCTGTTCGGTTTGTTCACGGACCAGATCCATGTTGCGGACCCAGACCGGCGCGACCTGCTGCAGCAAGCCGCGCAGGTGGTCCAGCTCCTGGGTCAAGCGGGCAATGGTTTCCAGATCGGCATGTGAGGAGGCCACAACCGTGACCGAGCTCGGCGGTTGGTGCCAGAGCCAGGCCATGCCGACTATCAGCACCAGTGCCGCCAGCAGGCCCTGCCACCAGACAGCGGCAAGCCAGATCAATAGAGCGAGGGTTATCGCTGCCAGCAAAAGCAGGGCGAATGGGGAACGTTGCGACACCGGGTAGCCATCCTTTACAGAGCAGCGCAGCCGTGTCGCTGCGCCGGGACTGGTAAAGGCTTAGCACAGGAATACCGGTTTTGCCGGTCAAAGCGCTGGCGCGACGACTTTTTTACTGCTGCGCCGCGCCATAAAGGAAAGCCAAACGAGGCCGATAAGCGGCCGCCACTCAGTCCTGCAGGTCGGGCTCGAAGAACAACCAGAGCACCTGCGGATACTGCCGCTTGAACGCCGCTTCGGCCTTGTTGATTGCAGCCACCAGCGCATCGGCGCTGGCCAGCGGCCGCATTTTCACTTTGACCGCCACCATCACATCCGGACCCAGCTGCAGCGTCACGCAGTTGAACACCTTGTGCACATCCGGCTGCTGCTCGAGAAAGTCAATCATGTCCTGACGGGTGCGCTCTTCGACGCCCTGGCCAACCAGCATCGCTTTGACTTCGATGCCGACAAAAATCGCCACGACAATCAGCAACACGCCGATCGCCATGCTGCCGATCGCGTCATACATCGGGTTACCGGTATACCAAGCCAGCAGCACAGCAAAGAACGCAAAGACCAAACCCAACAAGGCGGCCAGATCTTCACCAAAGATCACCACCAACTCGGCATTGCGCGAATGCCGGAACCACTGCCACAGCGATTGCCGGCTGCGGATCTTGTTGATCTCTTGCACACAGGCACGCATTGACAAGGTTTCGACAAAGATGCCAAACGCCAACACACCGAGCGCGATGAACGGGTAACTCAGCGGCTCCGGCTCACTGAGCTTGTGCCAGCCTTCATACAGCGAAAACAAACCGCCAAGGCTGAACAACATCAGCGCGACAATGAACGACCAGAAATAGGTTTCTTTGCCATAGCCGAGCGGATAATCCGGCGACGGCGGCTGCTTGGCCCGCTTCAGGCCGAGCAACAGCAAACCCTGGTTGCCGCAGTCGGCAGCGGAGTGCACCGCTTCGGCCAGCATCGAACCGGAACCGGTAACGGCAGCGGCGGCAAACTTGGCCACTGCCAGCGCACCGTTGGCAAACAGCGCAGCGAGAATCGCTTTAACGGGATTGGCACCACCGGCCATGATTGGGTTCTCCTTGTTGAATTTACGCGTGGCAACTGCTGGCGAACGCCGCCCGCAACGTTGTGGCTTCCGGGCAGACAAAATGGATGACCACCGCCAGCACAATAACGGCCAGCAGCGACCACAGCAACGGCCAGAAGGTAGCGCCAACTAACGAACGTAGCCAATGCGCGTTCGACAAATGGTGCAGACGTCGGGTCAACCAACCAGCAAACAGAAACTGCACGGCGATATCGGTCAGCAGAATACCGGCATCAGCAATCAGCCACCAAGCGCCACCGATCAGCACCAACACAACCAGAAGCGCAGCAATGATCAGACAACCGAGGCCATCGGCATCAAAGGGCAGATCCAGCCAGTCGAGCACCTTGTCGCTGCGTTGCGCTGGTCGCTCCGATGGCTCGACCTCAAATGCCGCCAGCTGCGCTTCGCTATATTGCCAGCGCAGCCACTGCAACCAGATCCGGACACTTAGCAGAAAACAGGCATAGCCGGCCAGCACCGCCACCGGGTAGCGACCGATAACACTTTCCCAGCCCAGTTGCAGCAGCGCGCGCGAACAGAGAAAGCCGGCGACGCCAGCCATCAGCAACAACAGCGTCATATGCCATTTCAAACTGTGTTGCTTGCTGAAATGCCGGCGAAAACCGAATCGCATTACTGCAGATCACCGCGCAGCTGCTGTACTCGCTGTTGCAGATCGGCAGCGGATACGTTTGCTGGCGGCACCGGCGCCTCCGCAAACAGCTCCAACTTCATCCAGAACTTCCAGGGCAGGCCGCGAAATGCCGCACCACCTTTGCGGGAGAAATAGCTGCCCCAAAGCCCGCGCAGTGCCATCGGCACTACCGGCACCGGCGTCCGTTTGATGATGTCTTCGATACCCGGGCGGAACTCGTTGATACTGCCATCAGCGGTGATTTTGCCTTCCGGGAAAATGCAAACCAGTTCGCCATCTGCCAGCGCTTGCGCAATCGCGTCCATTGCCCGTTCTTTCATTGCTGCATCTTCCTTGGCCGGTGCAATCGGAATCGCTTTGACCGTGCGGAACAACCAGGACAGTACCGGGACCTTGAAGATGGTGTGATACATAACAAATCGGGCCGGGCGTGGCACCGCTGCGGAGATGATCAGCGCATC
>CAMLNB010000078.1 GCA_946481205.1 uncultured Kangiella sp.
GTGGCTCGGGTAGGGATGGGCGATTTATACCGGGGCGGGATCGGTGGGGTCAACTTTTTGTCTTGATGTCCGAGCAGCGACGAGGTGTTCCACTCCCCCCCATGTCAGGGGGAGGGGGCATAAACGAAATGCAGTTTGCTAGCTGAAGCTCTTCTCGTAATTCGAGAGTGCCGGTTCGCGCACCGGCGGGCGCCTTACTTTTCTTGCTCGTGCAAGAAAAGTAAGCAAAAGAACACGCCCCAGCGCGCCCGGATTGTTCCGTTGCTTCGGAGACACCGCCCGCCGTTCACGCGCCAGTGGCTTCGGGCACGCACTGATGCGGCGTCCTGCCTTATCAGTGCTGCGCTGGCGTCCCTGCCAGCGCACCCGGCCACTGTCACGTGCCCGTCGGCTGGCGCGAATGGGGGCCCCGTGTTCTAGCAGAGCCAGCTGCTTCGGCCGTTTCGCTTTTGTTTAGTTTTGCGCGCAGTGTGCCTTTGACTTTTTCCGCCCGTTCGACGAGCCGAGCAGCGGAATGGAGTCTGGGTTAACAGCCCGTAGCGCAGCGAAGGGGCGAGGCAGGAAGCCGAAGCCTTTTCTGACTGTACAAGGATGTACTGTCAGAAAAGCCCCAGACGGAATGAGCAGCGCAGGGAACCGTGCGAAGCACGGCTCGGAGCCGGGCATGTTTCTTTGGGTCCTTTCTTTCGCAAAGAAAGGACCTCGCCCGCCGGGGCGAGACCCGGCAAACCAGCCGGCTGAGTAATTGCGGAAATAAACGAGAAGAGCAGTGCGGCAATGCCTCCAGCCCAAACCCTCACCTAGCAGGGGGAGGGATATGCGCCCTACACCGATAAGCTGGTTCGGGTCGACCAGATCTAGTCCTGCTTATTCCGAAAAACTTGGTTCAACATGGTTTTAACTTTTCTGTCAGTTTTTCTCTTTTCGAGGAAAAGCGGGAAAACTCGCCAAGCCAGCATGCCGTCGAGGCCCGGGCTCGGGACGAGGTTAAACATTGCGATAACAAAATTGATAACTCCCATCACCGCAAGCACTCCACCAAAATGCCCAAACTTTGGTTCTGGCCAAAAAATCGCAATGACAAACACGGTCAACGCAATTCCCAGTTGGACCAATACACCTCCCCACGCGATAACAACCTCATCCCATTCATAGTGAGGTGCCTCAAAACTGCATTTACCGTGAAAGTAAGAAACGTAAATCTCTTCCACATCCAGCCCAAATCGTTTTGCCATCCAGGCATGACCAAGCTCGTGGCCGAGAATGATGCTGAAGTAGCCCAAAACCAAAATAGCGGAATCGATTGGCGTTTTTATCGTCAACAACCAAATGAAAGCGCCAACAGCCAATGACATTTTGTGCAGGTATAGGGTGGCACCGAACGGCCTCCATTTTCTAATTTTTATGTATGCACTCATTCTTTCTTCGCTTACCAAAAAAAGAGGTTTCGATCACAGCTTAATACACACATTCTTCGCCTCAGTAAAAAACCTCAGCGCCTCCACCCCACCTTCCCGCCCAACCCCCGACTGCTTCACCCCACCAAACGGCGTCCGCAAATCCCTAAGCAGCCAACAATTAACCCAAACAATCCCGGACTCCAAAGCACCCGCCACCCGATGCGCCCGCTTCAAATCAGTCGTCCAGACACTCGCTGCCAAACCATAAGCCGTGCCGTTTGCGTAGCCAACCACTTCGTCTTCGGAATCAAACGGGGTAATCGTCGCGACCGGACCGAAAATTTCTTCCTGATTGGTGCGGCAATCCGGCGCCAGATTTTCAAACAGCGTCGGCGCAATAAACCAGCCATTCTGGCAGCGGCCTTCGGGCTTCACGGCATGGCCGCCGGTCAGCAGCCGGCCGCCTTCCTGTTTGGCGAGCTCGATATAGCTCAGCACTTTGTCGAAATGCGGTTTCGAGACGATGGCGCCTTGCTGATTGCCGGCATCCATCGGGTCGCCGACTTTCAGGTTTTTGACTTTGGCAACCAAGGCATCGCGGAATTGGTCGTAAATCGGCCGCTCGACATAGATGCGTGAACCACACAAGCAGATCTGGCCCTGGTTGCTGAAGGCGGCGCGGACGACTTCATTGACGGTTTGTTCGAAATCGCAATCGGCAAACACGACAGTTGGATTCTTGCCACCCAGCTCCAGCGACAGTTTCTTGAATTTGGGCGCCGCGATGCTGGCGATGTGTTCACCGGTTTTGGTGCCGCCGGTGAAGGAAATCGCTTTGATTTTCGGGTGCGAGACAATGGCGTTGCCACATTTGCCGCCAAGACCGTGAACAATGTTCAGCACGCCCGGCGGCAGGCCGACTTCGCGACAGATATTGGCGAGCAGGAATGCCGTCATCGGCGTCACTTCACTGGGCTTGGCAACCACGCAATTGCCGGCGGCCAGTGCAGGGGCGATTTTCCAGGTGAACAGATACAGCGGCAGATTCCACGGGCTGATGCAGCCGACCACGCCGATCGGATCGCGCAGCGTGTAATTGATGGCGACATCGGGCATGTGGTGGCTTTCGCTCGGCCATTGGGTGATGGCGTGGGCGAAGAAGCGGAAGTTGTGCGCAGCGCGCGGAATGTCGACCGATTTGGCCAGCCAGATCGGTTTGCCGTTGTCCATGCTTTCGGCTTCGGCCAGCGCATCGTTCCAGTGTTCGAGTTTGTCGGCGATGACGTTGAGCAGACGCGCGCGTTCATCAAGGCTGGTGCGCTTCCAGGCCGGAAACGCCGCTTGCGCGGCTTGCACGGCGAGCTCGACATCGGCGGCGTCGGAGTCGGCGATGCGCGAATAGATTTCACCGGTTGCCGGTTCGTAATTGTCGAGCCAGCTGTTGCTTTGCGCCGGCTGCAGTTCGCCGTTGATGTAATTCAGGATGTCGGTCATTGCGAAAAACCTGTAGGCCAGCGGGCACTTCCGCTCGGGCCCGCCTCGTTGCAGAGGCGGGAATCACATTACAAGCACAGCGTCCTGCCACCATCGACCGGGACATTGATGCCGGACACATAACCGGCAGCGGGCGAGGCGAGGAACGCGATGACGTTGGCGAGCTCTTCCGGTTCGGCAAAGCGGCGCAGCGGAATGGTCAGTTTTTCTTCTTCTTCGATGTCATGGACCGAGACGCCGGCCTTCTGCGCCTTGTTGTTGAAAATGGCGTCGAGCCGGGTGGTCTTGGTAGCGCCGGGCAGCACGTTGTTGACGGTAATGCCGAACGGACCGAGTTCGCTGGCCAACGTCTTCGCCCAGTTGGCGACCGCGCCGCGGATGGTGTTGCTGACCCCAAGATTCGGGATGGGCTGCTTCACCGAGGTCGAAATGACATTGACGATACGGCCATAGCCGGCCGCTTTCATGCCCGGTAGCAGCGCCTGCACCAGCAGCTGATTGCAGATCAGGTGCTGTTCGAACGCAGCCAGAAACTGCGACGCCAGCGCGGTGTGGGCCGGGCCGGGCGCCGGGCCGCCGGTGTTGTTGATCAGAATCTGGCAGGCATTGCCGGCGGCGAGGTAGCCATCGACAGCGCGCTGAACGTTATCCGGGTCACTGAAATCGGCAGACAGGCTATGGTGTAGTTGGTCGCCGGTTTTCGGCAGCGTGGTTAGCGCCTGGTCGAGCTTGGCCGGGTCGCGGGCCAGCAGGGTCACCGAGGCGCCGAGGCTGGCGAGGGCCTGGGCGCTGGCGAGGCCAATGCCTTGGCTGCTGCCGCAGACCAGGGCGCGGCGGCCGTCGAGCCGCAGGGATGCAATCAGGTTGGGGGTCATGTTCTGGTACCTCGATCTGAGGCGGCTATTTAAGCACAGCAAAACTCGAATGCAGTAAAGCTTAGGTGCAGCGGAATAGTACCCCGGCAAGCATTTGCCGGGTCACGGTACAATTGTGAGCCATAGAGAGAATGGCCCACACGGGCATGAGCCGGAGTCGATGAGTACACACGAGCTGTTCAAGAAGCGGATTGCTGTCACTGCCTTGAAGCCCGGCATGTTCGTGTGCGAACTGGACCGCCCCTGGTCGCAGACGCCGTTCCTGTTCCAAGGGTTTCCGCTGTTGTCCGATGACGATGTGCTGGCGGTGCAGCTGCACTGCGAATATGTGTTCATCGACGAATCACGCGCCATCCAGATCGGCCACAAGCGCAGCCAGCTGACGCTGGTGCCCCGCGCGGGCGAGGCCGATGCCGAAGCCGGTTATTCCCCCCAAGTCAGTCTGGCCGAAGAGGCCGAACACGCCGGCTTTGTCCATGCCCACGGCAAGGCGGTGGTCGAAAAAGTATTCGACAGCATTCTTGGTGGCCACGCCATTCGCGTGCAGGATTGCCGGATGCTGGTGCGGCAATGCGTCAGCAGCCTGGTGCGCAATGAAAACGCCCTGATTTGGTTTTCGCGGCTGAAAGCCCGCGACGAATACACCGCGCTGCACTGCCTCAGCGTGTCGGTGTTGGCGGCCGGTTTTGCCCGCTACCTCGGGCACAATGAAACCGAAATGGAAGAGATTGGTTTAGCCGGGCTGCTGCACGATGTCGGCAAGATCCAGCTCGATCAAACCATTCTGAACAAGCCGGAGCGGCTGAGTCCGGACGAGTACGAGCACGTCAAACAGCATGCCGCGTTTGGTTATCAGCTGTTGCAACAACAGCAAGTCGGTGACTGGCCGTTGATCGCGGCGCACAGTCACCATGAGCGCTTGGATGGTCGCGGTTATCCGCAAGGGCTGACTGCGGAAGAAATTCCCTACGTTGCGCGCCTGATCGCCGTGGTGGATTGCTATGACGCGATCACTTCGCACCGGGTTTACGATGCCGCGCGTTCGACCAACAAGGCGTTCAAGGTGCTGATGGAAGAAAGCGGCAAGCATTTCGATGCCGCACTGGTCGAGAAATTTGTCGAATGGATTGGTGTCTATCCGGTCGGCAGCATTGTTGAGTTGCACACCGGCGAAATCGGCATTGTCGTCTCGGTCAATCGCCAGCATCGTTTGAAGCCGGCGTTGGTGATTGTGCGTGACGAGCTGCAGTTTGTTTGCCAACCGCGTTACATCGATCTGGCGCTGAACATGCGCGACAAGCAGGGGCAGGTTTACCGCATCCGCGAAAGCCACCCGAATCACGCATTCGGCATTGATATCCAGCAGTACGAGCGCCAAGGGCTGTTTACGGCGCGCTATCTGACTTTGGTGCCTGCTGCAGTAAACGAGTGAAATCGGCGATTGCCATCGGCCGGTAGAAATAATAGCCCTGCACCTCGTCGATGCCTTCGGCCTGGACCAGATCCAGCTGGGCTTCGGTTTCAACGCCTTCGGCGGTGATCTCCAGCAACAAAGCCCGGCACAGCGTCACAATCGACGACAGCAGCGCGCGGCCGCGTGGCGACATATCCAGATCGGAAATGAAGCTGCGGTCGATTTTGATCCGATCCAGCGGCAGTTCTTTCAGATAACTCAGCGACGAATAACCGGTGCCGAAATCGTCCAGTGCAATGCTGAAGCCGGCATCACGCAGCCGCTGCAACCGAGTCCGGGCAAAGCCCACGTCTTCAAGCAGAATCGATTCGGTGACTTCTAGTTCCAGCAAGCGTGCCGGCGCATCGCAGAGCCGAATCGCTTCCTGTAGCACGTCAAACAGCAGTTCATCGCGCAGCTGCCGGCCTGATAGGTTGATCGCCAGGTTGATCGCTTTGCCAGCGCGCTGCCATTGCGCCAGCAAGCCAGCCGCCTCGCGGATCAACCAATGGCCGATCGGCACAATCAAACCGAGTTCTTCGGCCAGCGGAATAAAGGTTGCCGGTGGCACCCGGCCGATCTCTTCCGGTTCCCAGCGTAACAATGCTTCGGCACCGGTGATGCCACGCGTGGCGAGGCGGATTTTCGGCTGCAGTGCCAGCGTGAACTCGCCGTTGTCGACCGCGCGCCGCAGCAGATTACTCAGCTTGACCCGGTGCAGCAGATTCTCGTTCATTTCCGGCCGGTAGCGGGCGTAGCGGTTGCGGCCATCACGTTTGGCGGCGTACATCGCGGCATCGGCTTGGCGCAGCAATTGGCTGGCATCAATGCCTTGCTCTGGCGCCAGCGTCACGCCGATGCTGGTGGTGATGGTCACCGGTTGATTGCTGAGCAGGAACGGCTCGTTCAGTGCGGCCAGCATTTTGTCGGCCACAACCAGGCATTCTTCGTTGCTTTGCGCCGGCTCCAGCAGTACGACAAACTCATCGCCCCCCCAGCGCGCGATCAGATCGCGTTTGCGCAAAGTTTTCTGCAGGCGGTCGGCGACCAGTTGCAGCAGCTGATCACCGGCATTGTGGCCAAGGGCATCGTTGATTTCCTTGAAGCTGTCCAGATCTAGGAACAGCACCGCCAAGTGTTCATTGGCTTGCAGTTGTTGCACGTGTTGTTGCAAGCGCTCACTGAATTGTTGTCGGTTCGGTAGCTGGGTCAAGCTGTCGAATCGTGACAGCCGCTCGACATTTTCGGCCGCACGCTGGCGCTCGCTGATGTCGCGCAGCGACAGCACGATATGGCTCAGCTGGCCGCGACGATCAAACACTTGCGTGCTGCTGATTTCCAGCGGCACGTGATGGCCTTTGCGGTGGTGGCCGCTCAGTTCACCGTACCAGCTTTTCTGACTCAATACGGCTTGCCAGGGAAAAGTGCCGGCAGCGTCGCTAAGCAAATCGGCCAAACGAAGGCCGCCAATCTGGTGCAAATCGACCCCGAACAAATCGGTACAGGCCTGGTTGGCTTGCAGCACGCGTTGATCTGGTGTCAATACCAGAATGGCATCGCGGGTGTTGGCAAACGCCGCCGCCAGCAAACGCAAATGTGCTTCCGATTCGCGCTGCTGGGTCACATCTTTGCGGCTGCCGCTGACGCGCAGTGCCAGGCCATTGCTGTCACGCTCGATGGCAGTGCCGCGGGTACGTACCCAGCACCAACCCTCAGCCGATTGCGCGCGGTATTCCGCGACGTAGTGTTCGGAATGGCCAAACAAATGGGCATTCCAGGCCAACATGACGTTGACCACGTCGTCTGGATGAATACGCGGCAACAGATCAAACCACAGCACGGTTTCGATCGTTTCATTGCCATCGGGGGTGAAGTAATGCAGCCACATCGTGTCGCTGCTGGCCTCCCACTCCCAGATCATTTCACTACTGCCCCACAGGGCCAGTCGCAGTCGGCGCTGGGCGTCGGTCATATCGCCGACCGCTTGCTGCAGCGCTTGGTTGATGCCGTACAGCTCGCGCGATTTTTCGGTCAGCAGTTGCTCGGCGCTTTTGCGCGCTTCGCGCTCGCGTTCAAGCCGGCGTTGCAACAACGCCAGCTCCTGCTGCAGTTGCTCGGGAGAACTCATTGCCGGTTCAACTCGAAGCGGGCCCGAGCGATGCCGTTTTCGCTCGGCAGATCGGTACGTTGCAACTGCACGGTTTCGCCGTAGTGGCGGATGCAGGCGCGGATCAGGCCCTCGGCCAGATCCGCCATCGCCCGTGCTGAGCGGTAATTCAGCACCAGCCGCTGCTCGCTCTCGCGCTGGACATGGATTTGCGGTAGTTCGGCGTCGGGGTAGAGCTTGCGGACTTCCCGGTGGATGTAGGCATCGACACTGGCGAGCAGGCCAAAACTGTCCGGTTGGTCGGCGAAGAAGCCCGGATACAGCAGCACGAAACGCTCGAACAGGTACTCACCGAAGGCTTGCACCAGCGCAGCGGTCGGCAAGCCGGTGTGGCTGGCCAGGGCCTGGACCAAGGCGCTCATTTCTTGGTGGGGATAGTTGCCGACTGCGGTGTAAGCGCCACCGCTGGTGGTCTGGACCCGGGTCAGTAGCTGATCGGCCACGGCCGGGGAGAAGCGTTGCTCGACCATTTCGAGGAATTCGGTGAATACCATACCGAGCACGTCGGGATACTCCGGCCGATCCGGGTCGGCAACTGTAAAAACCGAAAGAAAAGATAGTTGGCCGCGGCCAGCCTCGCCACCCCAAGGCGGCCAGTTGGAGCGGCCGCCATCGGCCCGCCCTTTGGTCAGGGCGCTGTGCTCTGCTGCGCCGCAACGTGCACCAAGGTGCGAGATGTTCTAGGCTGGACCGAGGTCACACAAGTGGATGCCCGTGTCGACCGCGACCGCCGTGCTTTGATCGGATGCTCCCGTCATCCGTCCCCGTCAAAGCTGATCGCCTGCCAGCCATGAAAGTCCCGGACCGTTTGCGAACGCCATGCGCAAGCGGCGCCGGTTTTTCTATTTGCGAGGAGGCCAGTCATGAACCCTGCTGTGAAAAAAAATACCCGCCGGAGGGGCGCTTGGTGTACCGGTTTGCTGTCGTTTGTTATGTCCTGCTTTGTTGCCCTGCCTGCAGCCGCCGAACTCGGTGACTACAACAGCTGGCAAACTTTTCTGAATCTGTTTTCGGCGCCAAAACCGGATAACAAAGTCACCGATGCTCAGCGCACCGGGCCGTATCCTTTGTTAGCCAACCCATCCGGCTTTACGTCGTTTGCACCGACCAATTATTACGCCTGGCAAACCGTCAAGCTGGCGCCGCAAACCGGCGCTGTCTGTGGTAACGGCTCGACTTACAAGTTCTTCGTCAATCGGGTGCCGAACACCAGCAACACGATCATCTATCTCGAAGGCGGCGGCGCCTGCTGGGATTACGAAAGCTGCACCGGTGCCAGTGGTATTCGCGGTGCCCGCAATCCGAATGGCATTCCCGATGACTACATGAGCTTGATGAATCCGGGCGCGAGTCTGGTGTCGCCATTTGTGTTCCGGCTGCATCCGTGGACCAGCACCAAGTCGCAGAACTGGAACATGATCTATGTGCCGTACTGCACCGGTGACATTTATTCCGGTGATCGGGTCGCGGTGTACAACGATCCGGCTGGCCAAAATGCCCCGCTGGTCTGGCATCACAATGGCCTGCGCAACATGCGCGCGGTGCTCAGCTGGCTGAAAGACAATCTGCAACGGCCGGCACAACTGCTGACGACCGGATGCAGCGCCGGTGGCGCGGGCTCGCTGACCAACTATGCACATGTTCGCCGTGACATGGCGCCAACCAAAGGTTTCCTGATCGACGATTCCGGTCCGGTTTACAGCGCACCAGTCAACGGCGATGTGAATCTGTATCCGAGCATCCGGCTGCAGAATCACATCCGCAATGTCTGGGGTTTGAATGCTGGCCCGCTGCCATACATGCAAAGCGAACTCGGCAGTTACGGCCTGAATCTGAACGATCTCGGAACCATCTATCCGGCGCTGTCATCGCGCTGGAATAACGACCGGATGGGCCACACTCACTTCTGGCAGGATCTGAATTACTCCTCGTATTCCTATGAACGCTTCTACGAGGACATTTACAACGATCCGGATCAGGCCAGTCGGGAAGCGAAAATTCATGCTCGCTGGGCTACTGATACCAACCGGCTGAAAACCACGCTCAATGGCATCAGCAACTTCGGTGGCTATTTCCCGCAATACCGAGCGGTCAACGAAAGCCATTGCACCACGATCATCGAATTCGCCAACGGCGACATTCAGGAGCAAGGCTTGGAGCTGGATCACTTCATCAACAATGTGCTGAATGGCAGTGGCACCGTGATGGATGCCTCGGAATCGAGCCCGAATGCGGACTTTGCCAAACCGTTCAATTTCCTCTATTGGACACTGGATCAGTTGCTCTAAGCGTTGATCTTCGTTGCAACAAATAGGGCGCCAATCGGCGCCCTATTTGTTCGTGGCAACTCCTCATGGCCCGTTGCCCGTCGCTCCCATCGTGGCAATGCGCGCCTGCTCCAAGCGCTGGCGCAAGTATTCATCGCGTGACAACCCATCCGGAATCACCGTCATCGCCATCACTTCCTTGACGATATCGTTCTCCTGCCGCTTGTATTCGATAAATTGCGGCTCGGGATTGGCCAGCCACGCCTGTTCCCGCACCTCCGACTGCGCCTTGTACTGATCGATCAGCGCCTTGGCCTTGGCTTTGTAATCCTCATCACCGCGACTGCTGTAACGCAGCATCGCCAGCTTCAACACCAGCGCTTCCATCGGCACCAGCTTGCCTTCCTGCTCGTATTTGTTGGTGCCATCCAGCAATTGCCGCAACTGCGCCTGCTTTTCCTGCTCACTGAGTTGGTCGGCATGATCGAAGAAGCCGCGGCTGTGTTGCTGAAATTCCGAAAAAGCGTGATAGGCCTGAACGACTGGGTGATCGCGCAGCTCAGTTGGCGCCAGCTCCGAACTTGTCGGTGCTGCAGCGACGGGAAGTGATGCTGCGGTTTGTACCGAGTCTGTATGCTCCTTGCGCTCCCACAGTGCGACCCCAACCCCAATCGCCAATACGATAGCGATACCAATCGCCAGTCGCCGCGAGACTCTGTGCTTATCCATGACCATTCCTCCCTCACTCTGCTAAAAACAATGCCCGGCGAGCCGGGCATTGTCAACGCATGCTGCATCGAGCATGGTCAGGATTTCAGTGTCCGGAAACAACGCTCTGCAGCAGCGATTGTTGCAGCGATGTCGTCATCGCTGTGCGCAGCCGAAACAAAACCGGCTTCAAATGCCGAGGGCGCCAGATAAATGCCTTCGTTCAGCATCAGATGGAAGAAGCGCTTGAATGCAGGAATGTCGCAGGCGGTGGCTTCGCTATAGCGCCAGACTTTCTTGTCGGTGAAGAAGAAACCGAACATGCCGCCGACGGTGTGCGTGGTCAGCGCGACACCGGCACGCTTCGCCGCTTGCTCGAAGCCCTGCATCAGTTTTTCGGTTTGCGCGGTCAGTTTGGCGTGGAAGTCCGGCTTCGCAACATGCTCCAGCGTCACCAGTCCCGCCGCCATCGCGACCGGGTTGCCCGACAGTGTGCCGGCTTGATAAACCGGGCCGAGCGGTGACAGTTTTTCCATGATCGCGCGCTTGCCGCCGAACGCACCGACTGGCATACCGCCGCCGATCACTTTGCCAAGTGTGGTCAGATCCGGGGTGATACCGTATTTGGCTTGCACACCACCGAGCGCAACGCGGAAGCCGGTCATCACTTCATCAAAAATCAGCACGCTACCGTAGTCGTCGCAGAGTTTGCGCAGGCCTTCGAGGAAGCCCGGCACGGGCGGCAGCAGATTCATGTTGCCAGCGACCGGTTCAACGATTACGCAGGCAATGTCGTTGCCATGTTGCTTGAACAGCGCTTCGACGTTCTCCAGATTGTTGAATTCGCCGACCAGCGTGTGCTTGGTGAAATCGGCCGGTACACCGGGTGAAGACGGTTCACCAAAAGTCAGCAAGCCCGAGCCGGCTTTGACCAGCAGCGAGTCGGAATGGCCATGATAACAACCTTCGAATTTCAGCAACTTGTTGCGGTTGGTGTAACCGCGTGCCAAGCGGATCGCGCTCATGGTCGCTTCGGTGCCAGAGCTGACCATGCGCACCAGTTCGATGCTCGGCATCAGCGCCTTGACGCGCTCGGCGAGAATGATTTCGGCTTCGGTCGGTGCGCCGAATGACAGGCCGTTCTGCGCGACATCGCAAACGGCTTTGATCACCTCCGGATGAGCGTGGCCGAGAATCGCCGGTCCCCACGAGCCGACGTAGTCGATATAGCGCTTGCCGTCTTCATCCCAGAGATAGGCGCCCGCGCCCTTTTTGAAAAAAACCGGCGTGCCGCCGACTTGGCGGAACGCGCGCACCGGCGAATTGACGCCACCGGGAATCGATTGCTGGGCACGGGTAAACAGTTGTTCGGAACGCGACATGATGGACCTCAAATACGAATGTCATTCCCGCGTCGGCGGGAATCCGGGTAATGGCGATACCGGTTCTTGGTATTGCTCGGGGAAATGGTTTCTGAAGAACGAGTCGAGCTTGGGTTTCTGCTCATCCGTCAGCACAAACACTTCCAGCTCACGCTCGATGTGTTTGCTGCGAACGATAAATCGGTCTGGCAGTTTGACCAGATTCCGGTCTGAACCCGGGCGGTACCGAATGCTGCCAATTTCCGCCACCAGCATGCGGTTGCTGCCACCGGTATTCGGATCATAAGCCTGCAAGTGCTCGTTTCGGAGGCAAACCTGTGTCGCCTTGCGCAGTTGCACAATCCGCAGCATCGAAATCACCCCGAACACCAGAAAAAGCACAGCAACCACCCAGGAACCTTTATTGAACGAGGCAATCGCAATCGTCAGCATGATAATGGCCAACACGCCGTTGATGGCGAGTTTACGCCGGCGTACTGCCTCAGGCAGCGGTACAGATACGGCTGCTGTTGCTGTCGGTGAAGTATCGATGCTGCTCATTCACGCGCGTCCTGGTTCAGCCCTTGCGCACATTCTTCCAGCTGATCGGGCGCGAATACTTGTCCAGCTCTTTCGAGACGCCAAGAATGCTGGCGAAGATTGCCATCCGGACCAGCACGCCGTTGTCGGTCTGGCGGAAAATGGCAAGGTTCGGGTTGTCGTTCAGATCGTTGTCGAGTTCATTGGCTTCGGCGCGCGAATCGCGCGGCAGCGGGTGCATGATTACCGTGCTTGGCTGACAGAACTGAGAATAAGCGTACTGGTTGATGCGGAAGCGGCCGCGGTACTGGTTGGCTTCGTCTTTGCTGCCGAAGCGCTCTTCCTGAATGCGGGTTTGGTAAATGATGTCGACGTTGGCAATGCCGACGGCGAGATCTTCGGTTTCCACCACGGTGTGACCGGCAGCCAGCAAGCGATCGGTGATTTCTTCCGGCATCGCCAGCGCTTTCGGCGAGACGAATACGAAGCTGATGTTGCGGTACAGCGCCAGCAGCTGTGACAGCGAGTGCACGGTACGTCCGTGTTTCAGATCGCCCACCATCGCGATGCGCAGGTTGTCGATGCCGCGCTGCTGGCCGGCCATTTCATTCTGCATGGTGTACAGATCGAGCAGTGCTTGCGACGGGTGTTCGTTGGCACCGTCGCCACCGTTGATCACCGGCACCCGCGAGGCGCTGGCGAATTCGGCGACCGAACCCGGCTGCGGGTGGCGCATGACAATCAGATCGGAATAGCCGGACAGTACCCGGGCAGTGTCATACAGCGATTCACCTTTGGCGAGCGAGGAGCTTTCGATGCCGACCGTTTCCCGCACTTCACCGCCGAGCAGGTTGAACGCGCAGCCGAACGAAACGCGGGTGCGGGTCGATGGCTCGAAAAACAGCGAGCCGAGAATGGCGCCGTTCAGCACCGTGGTCATTTTCTCGCGGCGGGCGTACGGCCGCATGCTATCAGCGACTTGAAACAGTGATTCGATATTGGCGCGGTCAAATTGTTGAACCGAGAGGATATGGCTGCCGAGAATATTCATGGTGGCGGTTTCCGCGTTTTGGTTTTCGAACGACGACGTGCGGGGCACGGCGGAAAAATCAGTTTGTAGTTTGCTGCGTGTAGTGTGCTGCGTGTCGTTTGCTGCGCGCGATGGGCAGAACGGGCTGTGGTTTTGTAACACCGAGCGCGCTTTCCGGTTGGCTCCGACGTCGCTAGTCAAACAGCGCGGCGTAGCGCCTCGCCGCAGCTTCGACATCGTCGGCACCGAACACGCCGTGGATGGCGGCGAGCAGGTCGGCACCGGCGGCCCGCAAGTGGCCGCCATTGTCCGGGGTCACGCCGCCAATCGCAAGCAAGGGCAGGGCAAAGCGGCTGCGGGCTGTGATCAAGGTCGTGAGTTCGCAGGGTGGCGCTGAGGGCTTGGTTTGCGACGGGAAGAAGCGGCCGAACGCCAAATAGTCCGCGCCAGCGCTGACGGCGCGGGCAGCCAAATCCAGTGAGCTATGGCAGGTCACGCCGAGAATCCTGCCGGGCAGCGCGGCACGTGCAGCGGTCAGGTCGCCATCGGATTGGCCGAGGTGGACGCCATCGGCATCGGCGGCCAGCGCCAGCGCGACATCGTCATTGATTAGCAGCCGACTGCCGGGGTGCTCGCGGCACAGCGCTTTCAAGGCCAGCGCACGGCTCAGCTGCTCAGCCGGGCTGGCGGTTTTGTCGCGGTATTGGATAAAGCGCGCGCCGCCGCGCAGGGCGGCCGCGACGGCGGTGAACAGCCGTTCACCGGGCAGCAGGGCGGGATCGGTAATCGCATACAGGCCGGCAAGGCGGGGATCGGACATCGACCGGAGCTTATCGGGTGGGCAGGGCGCGCCAGTATAGCGAACGGCTTTCACTCCAGCCCGCCCGTGCCCCCGAGCATGCGCCCGGGTTTATGCCTGACGACAGGCCGAGTCGGGGTTCAACCGCCGTGTGCATGGCGACACATCGGTGGGCGGGCCGGAATGAAATCCGCGGCGGACTCGCTCGCACGTTCGCCTTGTCAGCAAGGCCAACGAGAAAAATGGCCTGTCGAAACAGGCCGAGGCGAGGAGAGTCACAGCCACTGCTCAGTGACGCAACGTGCCTGTTGTGCTGTGTGAGTACCGTGTGAGTGCAATGTGAAGGCATCACGCACTCACATTGCACACTCAAACGACTCA
>CAMLNB010000079.1 GCA_946481205.1 uncultured Kangiella sp.
GCAGAGCGATCATCACAGGCTGGAGGACTCACCATGTGGCGTCACATCCTGACCGCTGTTGCTGTACCGGTCGCCGTGCTGTTGGCCGGCAGTGTCGCAGCTGAACAGAAGAAAGTGTTCGGCGATTACGAAGTGCACTACAACGCGCTGAACAGCAGCGCGCTGACTGCCGATGTCGCCAAGCAATATGGCCTCGTGCGCGGTGGCAATCAGGGTTTGGTCAATATCGCCGTGCGCAAAAGCGATGGCAAGAATGGCGTCGCCGCCGCCGCCAAAGTCAGCGGCAGCGTCCGCAATCTGCTGTCGCAGAAGAACAGTTTGAACTTCAAGGAAATCCGCGAGGGTGACGCGATTTACTATATCGCCGTGTTCCGCTTTGATGACAAAGACACGCTGACCTTTGATTTGACCGTGCAACCCGATGGCCAGAGCAACAGCTACCCACTGAGTTTCAATCAGACACTGTGGGTGCAGTAGCTCACCGAGACAGCAGCCGAGTTGTTCTGCCACCAAGCCGCAACCCATCCGCAACAAAAACGCTGGCACCGTGCCGGCGTTTTTGTTGCGCACGCTATCAGCCTAGCGGTGGCCAGACTCAGCGTAGCGATGAATAGACTCAGCGTAGTGGCGGATAAATATCAAATCGATTGGCGCCGGCCGGCACCGAACCCGATGGCGCCGCACCAGCCAGCGGTGGCGCGTAATCCGGCCGTTTGACCACGACGCGTTGACCGGCAACCCGCCGCGCCGGTTGCAGCAGCTCATCACCCAAACCGGTTTCGGCGAGGCGCTGCAGCAGCTGCATGTCTTTTTTGACTTTGGCTTTGCCGGGGCGCGGTGGAAACATCGGATCGAGATAAATGACATCGACACTGGCCGGCGCGGCGCTGGCCAGCCAGGCGGCGGTGTCACCGTATTGGTAATCCAACCGGGCCAGAGTTTCGCTTAACGCGACATCGCTGTGCTGCGCAGCGTGATCGCGGGCGCGCTCGAGCGCATGCTGAACCAACACCGCGATAACTGGTTGCTGCTCGCGTGCCGTGACCTTGCAGCCGGCGGCGGCGAGCACAAAACTGTCACGCGCCAAACCGCCGGTGCCATCGAATACTGTTGGCGCTTGCACATTCCTGCCCCAGATCGCGCGCACCACCGGCTCACCGCGACCACCGCCATGCTTGCGCCGCCAGTCGAGCACTCCGGTCACGAAATCCGGTTGCAGGCGAACGGTTTCGCCGTCGATCTGCGCGCGCAAGCACAGCATCTCACCCAGCTCTAGTGTGAACTCCGCAGAACCGACAGGAAGCTGCAATTGTGCGGCCAGCGCCGCCGCCGCGTCGTGGTGCAGTGGCGATTGCGCTTGAACAGCGAACGAAGATGAAGCGATCAACGGTAATGTGTCCGATGGGTTCAGGTGAGCGCGAGCGAGCCCGCCCTCACCTGCGAGTTTCATTTGATCAGTGCGAGCGTTGCCTTGACCGCTTTCTCGATACCGTCGGCGGCTTCGGCGATATTTTGCGCCAGCATATAGGCCGGGGTCGAAACGATCTTGCGCTGCTCATCGACGACAAACTCACGCACCGGACAACTGACATGAACCCCGCCCATCTGCTCGATGGCGGCTGCGGTGCCGGCATCGGTACCGATGGTGCCACGGGCACCGTCGCCATAAATGCGCGGAATCATCGCCGGCGCAATGCAGATGAAGCAAACCGGTTTCTTGTCACTGGCAAATGCTTTGGCAAATTTCAGCACATCCGGCTGGATGCTGCAGTCAGCACCTTTGAATGCGAAATCGCAGAGATTTTTCGCGGCACCAAAACCGCCGGGGAAAAACAGCGCGGCGTAATCGGCCGGGTTGGCCTTGCCGACATCGAGCACATTGCCGCGGGCAATGCGCGCGGCTTCGACCAGTACGTTGCGGCTTTCGCCTTTGGCTTCTTCACCACTGAGGTGGTTGATGACATGCGCTTGCGCCATGTTCGGCGCCACGCACTGATAACTGACTCCAGCGCGTGCCAGCGCCAACATGGTCAAGACGCTTTCGTGGATCTCGGCGCCATCGTAGACGCCACAACCGGACAGCATGACGGCAACTTTCATGACATCGCTCCCTGTGCTCGATTGGCCAGACAGATTGTGCGGTCCGGAAAGGATAACGCCATTGCCGTATACTGCGCGCAGTTTTCTGAGCGGATCCTTGCATCATGGCCTTGCCCACCACCTTGCCCACTCCCCTGCGTATCGTGCTGGCGTCCGGCAATGCCGGCAAAATTCGCGAACTGACCGAACTGCTGGCACCGCTTGATATCACCATCGTGTCACAGCGCGAACTGGGCGTTGACGACGCCGACGAAACCGGCCTGTCGTTTGTCGAGAACGCAATTCTGAAAGCCCGCCACGCCGCCCGCTTGACCGGCCTGCCAGCGCTGGCCGATGACTCCGGTCTGGAGGTCGATGCACTGCACGGCGCCCCCGGCATCTACTCAGCCCGCTACGCTGGCTTGCCCTCCAACGATGCCGCCAACAACGCCAAATTGCTCGACGCCATGCGTGCCGTGCCGGACGCCGAACGCGGCGCCCGTTTTTGCTGCCTGCTGGCGTTTGTTCTGCACGCCGACGACCCGACGCCGTTGATCGCCGAAGGCTACTGGAACGGCCGTATCCTGCACGAACCGCGCGGCGACAATGGCTTTGGCTACGATCCGCTGTTCTGGGTGCCGGAAACGCAGTGCGCTTCGGCCGAATTGCGCAAGGACGAAAAAGGCCGACGCAGCCATCGTGGTCAGGCACTGCGCGCCCTGCTGGAAAAACTGCCGGCCAAACTCGCCCATCATCAGCGGAAAGGCGGATAATTGCCGCCGCACCGACGCATCCCGATCGCCCCGAGTCATGTTCCAGCAATTCAGCAATCCCCTGCCGCTCTCCCTGTACGTGCACATTCCCTGGTGCGTGCGCAAATGCCCGTATTGCGATTTCAATTCGCATGAAAGCAAGAGCGAGATTCCGGAGGCGCAGTACGTCGACACCTTGTTGCGCGATCTGGAGCGAGATCTGCCGCGAGTCTGGGGCCGGCGCATTCACAGCATTTTTTTTGGCGGCGGCACGCCGTCATTGTTCTCAGCGGAAGCCATTGATCGGCTGCTGTCCGGCATTCGCGCGCTGCTGCCATTCATGGGT
This sequence comes from uncultured Kangiella sp., assembly GCA_946481205.1. The sequence goes on from CAMLNB010000079.1 coordinate 3,178, forward strand.
GATATCGAGATCACCATGGAGGCCAATCCCGGTACCGCCGAGGCCCGCAAGTTCAAAGCGTTTCGTGAGGCCGGGGTCAACCGTTTATCGATCGGCGTGCAGAGTTTCAATCCCAAGCATCTGGAGCGGCTTGGTCGTATTCATGGCGAACTGGAAGCGCGCCGTGCTGCTGAATGGGCGCTCGAAGCCGGCTTCGACAATTTCAATCTGGATCTGATGCACGGTCTGCCCGACCAAAGCGTCGCCGATGCGCTGCGGGATCTGGAAACCGCCATTGCGCTGAAACCCACGCACCTGTCCTGGTATCAACTGACCATCGAGCCGAACACCCGCTTCGCATTCGACCCGCCGGCGTTGCCGGATGATGAGGTGCTGTCCGATATCCAGGAAGCCGGTCACGCGCTGCTGCAAGCCAGCGGTTATCCGCGCTATGAAGTCTCGGCCTACGCGCCAGCAGCACGGCGCGCGATGCATAATCTGAATTACTGGCAGTTCGGTGATTACCTCGGCATCGGTGCCGGCGCGCACGGCAAGATCACCGATTTGCAACAGCAAAAAGCCTATCGCCTGCACAAGAAGAAACACCCGAAGGATTATCTCGCTGGCAATGGTGGTTATATCGCCGGTGAAGATCTGATCAGCGCCGACGACATGCCATTCGAGTTCATGATGAATGCGCTGCGACTGGTCGACGGTGTGCCGGCCAGTTTTTATGCAGCGCGCACCGGTTTGCGGCCTGAGGCGTTACACAATGTCTTGCAGCGGCTGCGTCAGGAAAACCTGCTGCAGGAACATGCCGAATTGCTGGCACCGACCGAAACCGGCCTGCGCTACTTGAACAGCGTGCTGCAGCGATTTCTGCCGGACGAATTGAAGCGGGCCGGCGCCGGCAAAATCATTCCGATAGTGAGCGGTTGATGCAAAGCCTCGATGATCTGCTGCCGGATCTGCCGGCGCCGTTCCAACAACACCATCATCTGTACGATGCGCTCGGCCTGCGTTGTCCGGAACCGGTGATGATGCTGCGGCTGAAGATGCGTCAAATCGGCGACGGCGAAACCGTGTTGATTGTCGCCGACGATCCGGCAACCACGCGTGACATCCCGAAATTCTGTGCGTTTATGGAGCACCGTCTGCTCGCCAGCCGCACCGACAGCCTGCCGTACCTTTATTTGCTGGCCAAGGGCCAGCGCTGAGCGCGTTTTTCTGCGGGCTATGCTGCCGCCCGCCACACGGGCAACGCCGTTAGTACTTCTCGTAGGTCATCAACTGTTCGCTGATCTGGGTCTGGATCGGCGTCGCCACCTCAACCACGACGACCCGATCACGGCCCTGCTGTTTCGCCTGGTACAAGCCTTCGTCAGCGCGGCGCATCAACTCGGCCAAGCTGTTGTCGCGCTGCTGCAAAGCAGTCAGGCCGATGGACACGCTGGTAGTGAGTCCCGGCTGCAAGCTGTGCCAATCGGCATGCTTGAATTCGTTGCGTAGCCGCTCAACGATCTGCTCGGCAATCGACAGCTGGGTATGCGGCAACAGCAGGACAAATTCTTCACCGCCGATCCGGCCGATGATATCGGTTTGCCGCAGGCTGCTGCGGCAAACCCGAGCGAACCGGCGCAGCACTTCATCACCGGTGCCGTGGCCAAAGCGATCATTGATTTGCTTGAAATGATCCAGATCGAGCACCGCCAGACAGAGCGGCAAGGCATAGCGCCGGGCCCGCTCGATTTCCAGCTGCGCTTCCTGCATCAGATGGCGCCGGTTGGACAGGCCGGTCAACTCATCGGTGTGTGCCAGCGCATCCAGCTGCTGACGTACCCGCCGATCTTTGTAAATCACATACAGCAGAAAACATGTCGACAGCAACGACAACAGCGCGACAGCAACGTAGAGCCAGAGCCGGCTGCGCTGCTGCTGCAAGCTGGCCTCCTGCAGTGCATTCTGCTGGCGCAGCATCGTGTTTTGCTGGGCCTGACGTTCACTCTCAAATTGCACCTGCAGTTCCTGCAGACGCCTGTCCGACTCTTTCCGGAACACCGCTTCATTTTGCTGATGAAATTGACGGAACGCTTCGTAGGCCGCCGGATAATTGCCTTGTTCGGCCAGGAGCTCGGCGCGACGCAATCGAATCTGCGGCTCGAGCCACTCCAGCTCGTGTTGCTTGGCCAGATTTTCGGCACGGTCGAGCCAGGCCAATGCCTCTTGCAAGCGCTTTTGTGCGGCGTTCAGATCACTGCGGGAAATCTGCGTATTCACGACCATGGCGTGATCTTCGGCTTGCTCGAACAAAGGCTGCGCGGCATCAAGCAGATTGCGGGCTTCGGTAAAGCTGCCGGTTTCGATCGCGATATGAGCGAGTTGCTGCTGGGCATAGGCAACGCCTTGCCAATCGGCCCGCGCACGCGACAATTCGAGCGACCAACCGAAATGCCGGCGCGCTTCCGGCCAATTGACCGCATCACGATAAACTGTGCCGAGGCCATACACCGCAATCGACAGTTTGATGTCGCTCTTGATGCGCTGGAAATACTCCACCGCTTCCTGAAAGTAGCGACTGGCATTGGCCTGATCGCGCTGACGGGCATAGACATTGCCGATACTGCTGGCGATGTCGCCGCGCGCCAGTCGGGGATCAGTATCTGCAGCCAGCTGATAAGCCTGTTGCAAATCCGCCAGCGCGCCGGTGACATCGTTCTGGCTGAGCAGCAGATTGCCGCGCGTGGCCAACACCTCGGCCTGCAGCTGCGGCGTTGCCTTGCCGAGTCGCTGCAACAGCTGGTTGACGGAAGGCACGGCCAAGGTGGGTTGACCCAGCAAATCATGGGCATTGGCGCGCAACAGCTGCAGCCGCACCGACAGACTGAACCATGCTGGCTGACTCTCAGCGTCGGCAGGCAGCAACGCCAGCCCCGCATCGGCCTGCTGCATCGCTTCACGGCCGCGGGTCAGCAGCAGTTCGGCCTCGCCCGCCAGCAGGTGCAGTTCGGCGCGTTGGGCCGGACTATGGCTATCAAGCTTTTGCAGTTCGTTGATGCGACTCAACAACTCGGCTGGCCGCTGATTGAGCTCTGCTTCCAACGCCGGCCACGCGTCGGCCTGCACAGGGCCGGCCAGCAAGCACACCAGCAGTCCGGCCAGCAGCGGGTTCGTCGGGAACAGGCTCATGGGGCTGGCAGGGCTCGTTCGGCTGTGCATTGCTCAAGTAGCAAGCATAGACGGCCGGTCAAGTCAGCTCTGTCGGGTAAGCGGAAACCGTTAGCGGATGTTGAATTTGACGCGTCGAATCAGGCCAGGCGCACGACTGGCATGCCAACGCGCAGGCTGCCGCCGTTACGCGCAATGGCATTGACCGCGAACATCACCTTGCCGCCCTGCTTGCGAAACGTTGCCAGTGTCCGCAGCGGCTCCGAGCGTGGATGCGCGCTGGCGGTGCTTGGATCGAGCGTGGTGACCTGACAGCGCGAACAGGGTTTGACCAGGTCGATCTCAACCTCGCCGATGCGCAGCCGTTGCCAGTCATCTTCGGCCCAAGCCTCGGCGCCGCTGATGACCAGATTGGGCCGGAACCGCGCCATGCTCAGCGGCTCGCCGATGCGCTGGCTCAAATCGGCCAGCGAAGCCTCGTTGGCGATCAGCAGCGGAAACGCGTCGGCGAAGCTGACTTGATCGCCGGGCTGGCTGTAATCGGGATCGACCGGCCGCTGCGCGGCCTCATCCATGTAAACCAGCCGGACCGGCTGGCCGAGTGCAGTGCTGAACCAGGCATGGGCGGTGGCATCGGCCAGTTGCGCCGACACCGTATCGGACCAGACCGTGACCTCAAGCCGGTCCTGAGCCGTCGGTGGCTGCACGGTCAAACTGGCTTGGTTCGGCGCGCTGACCCGCCAGCCATCGCCAACCGCCTCGGCGCGGATCTGACTCATGATCGGCAGCTCGCGCTGGCTCAAGAAGCGGTTGTCGGCATCGACCAGCAGCCAGCGCCGGTCACCGCGCAACCCGCGTGGCAGCACCTCTGCTTCGCTGACGCTGAGGCCGGCGATACCTTTGATCGGATACACATGGAGCGCGGACAGCTGCAGCATGGCGGGCGAACCGTTGGCAAAATAGCGAGAAAGAGGCCGGCAGCATGCCCGGAATCGCTGTGGCTGTCAGCCAGTCAGCACGTTTGGCGGACCGCCATCTTCTCTGCTGGCGCAGCGACCCGGACCCACTGATCCGCTCGCCGACTTGAGTCCGTCATCGCAGCTGACTAGGCTGGGTTGTCGGCGCGACAATGGCGCCATTCACCGCACGCCTGTTCCGGCGTTTCACGACAAGGCCATCGCTCATGGATCTGCTCGCCAAATTCGGCACCACCAGCGGCGAACCGCAGCAATGGAATCCACCGTTCTGTGGCGACATCGATCTGGAAATCCGCGCCGACGGCAGCTGGTGGTATCTCGGCACACCGATTGTCCGGCCGGAACTGGTCAAGCTGTTTGCCCGCGTGCTGCGCAAAGAAGGTGAACGGTATTTTCTGGTGACGCCGGCGGAAAAAGTCGGCATCCGCGTTGCTGATGCGCCGTTCGTGATCACCGATGCTGATCTGCTCGACAGCGGCCTGCCCAGTCAGCGCATACGCCTGACCAGCAATCTCGACGATCAGTTCGAACTCGATGCCGAGCATCCGCTGATCGTCCGCGGCGACGCCAATGACCCGCGGCCCTATGTGCGTGTGCGTGATGAGCTGTGGGCCTTGCTCAGCCGCGGCGTCTATTACCGGCTGGCGGCAGAAGTCGAGTCCTTGCCGGAACCGGATGATGGCTTTGGTTTACGCAGCCACGGCCTGTGGTTTCGTTTGCTCTAGGGCGATACGGTAGGCTGCCGATTTCGCGCCGGCACAACGTGATCACAACGGCACGCTACTGACATAACGTCGCCAGCAAAGCCGTGACCATGGCGCTGCATTGCCGGTCGCAACCAGCGCACACTGTGCTGCATCCTGTCGTCGTGATTTGCCATCGTGGAGTGATCACCATGCACCACAGCCGTCTTGCCGGATTCATCATCGATTGTCAGCACATCGCACCGAGCAAATCGGTGGCGTTCTGGGGCCCGGCACTGGGCATGCCACACAAGCGCTCACAAGCCAATGAGGATGCCGGCTATGCCCTGCTCGATACCGGCGCCTATCAACTGCATATCGAAACCCAGCAAGTCGATCACGACAGCCGCGTCCATCTGGATATTGAATCGGATGATGTCGAAGCCGAAGTCGAGCGCCTGGAGGCCCTCGGCGCCAAGCGGGTAAAGAAAGTGCGCAATTGGTGGGTCATGCAAGCGCCGACCGGGCACCGGTTCTGCGTGGTCTATACCAAAGATGTGGCACAGCGGCCGGGCGCCAATCGCTGGGAGTAATGGCAGCGCTAATGCGCTGCCGATTCACTCGGCCAGATTCTTTTCGATCCGCCGGTCCGGCGCCAACCAGATCAAAGCCACGGTCGCGTAAATTGCACCAGCCAGCCATTGATTGAAAAACGCCAACACAATCGCTGCGGTATACAGCACCGGCGAGACCTTGCCTTTCCAGTCGCGGCCGAGCGCACGCTTCAATACTGACTCGGCGCCATGGGCGCGAATGATGATCACTTGCAAAATAAAATACGCCAGTGCCGCCATCAGCAGCACCACACCATACAGTGCAGTAGGCAACGGCGCGAAATGGTTCTCACCCATCCAACCCGTGACGAAAGGAATTAGCGACAGCCAGAACAGCAGATGCAGATTGGCCCATAGCATCGGGCCGCTGACATGGTGCACGGTATGCAGCATGTGATGATGGTTGTTCCAGTAAATGCCGACGTAGACAAAGCTCAGCACATAGCTCAAGAAGATCGGCCACAGACCAATCAAAGCAGTGACGCTGGCGTCATGCGGTACCTTCAGCTCCAGCACCATGATGGTGATGATGATGGCCAGTACGCCATCGCTGAACGCTTCGAGTCGCGTCTTTCCCATCATGGTGCGTTGCTCACTCTGCTGTGTTTACGTTGGTCGAGCTTATTTCTGTTGTGCTTATTTCAGAAACTGGCTGACCAGCTTGGCGATTTCATTCTTGGCATCGCCGGACAGGTTCTTCTGCAGAAAATCGAGCGCAGTTTTGGCAAATGGTGCCAGCTTGTCGGCATCGATGCCGAGTGCCTGGAACTGGCCGGCGATTTTCGCCAGATTGCCAAGATTGCCGCCGAGCATGCCGCCCAACATGCCACCGAGACCGCCACCGCCGCTGGGCACGGCTTTCATCCATTCGTTGGCCTGCGGCAGCAACTTGCCGATTTCGCCAAAGGTCGCAGGCGACACCTGCTCCTTGGCCGCTTTCAATAGCGCACCGATACCGCCTTGCGCTTGCTGGGTGTTGACACCGAGTTGGCTAGTCAGCAGCTGAACCAGATCCATGTTGGCACTCCTTTTCTGGGTTAAACATTGGGTTAAAGACTGGATTCAAATTTGGTTTCTAGTCTAGGTTCAAATATCAGTAAAAAGACACGTCTCAGTCGGCACTGGACGTGTGATCGCGGGTGACCTTCCACCCGTCCGGAAATTTTTCTAACAGCAACGTGAACAACCCGTTTGGTTTGTCATGCTCACGATGCAAGGTCCACCGCCCGAACAGCATCGCATGTTGCGCACTGAATACCTGCAGCTCCAGCACATCGAATTGTAGCCGGCCCATCGCCGCCGGGTTGTGATAACGCGCCTGATACCGCGCCAAGGTTTCAGCATGGCCGTAAGTGATCTCACCACCCGAAGCAAAACGCAGCTGCGGACTTTGCCAATAGCCAGCCATGAAGCCGGCGACATCACCACGGTTCCAGGCGGCTTGTTGTTCAGCCAGTAACGCCCGAATCGCCGCCTCGTCAGACGCTTTCGCGCCGCTGACAAAGAGCAACGTAAGAAGCAAAAATACGCGCATTGCAGATCCTGTTACTGATATTGGCTTTTTTGTCTGGGTTCACAACATAGCGGCGCCGGCACGCTGCTCTGATCAAATCGCGATATCGCGCTCCAACGGCTGGTCCATGCAGATAAACGATTCGGTCGACTGCACTTCATCAATCGCCTGCAGTTTCTTGATCAGGAATTGGTGGTAGTCCTCGATCGACGCGACGCAGACTTTCAGGATCAGCGAGTAATTGCCGGTGGTGTAGTACGCCTCCAGCACTTCCGGAAATTTCTTCAGCTGGGCCAGCACCTTGTTCAGCGCCTTGGCACTGGTCAGGTGCAGGCCGATCAGCACCGTCACGTCGAGGCCGAGCTTACGCCGATCAACGCTGATTTTGCTGCCGGTGATGATGCCGAGCTCGCGCAGCCGGTTGACCCGCTGGTGCACGGTGCCGCCGGAGACCTCAAGCTGACGGGCGATCTCCAGATACGGCTGCTTGGCGTCGGCCTGCAGCGCCCGCAGGATGGCGCGGTCCAGATTATCGATTCGGTAGTTTTCCATGGGGCAGACCCGGCCTCAATTGCCATTTGTTCAGCAAAGCTGGCGATATCCATGAAAATTAGCAGAAATTTGGCGATTGATTAAATAAATGCTGAGCTATGCCGACCTAATTGATGCGAAATCGATAGTCGGAGCTCCAAAAATGTGTGGTTTGCTCGCCGATACCGGCTCCCCGCTCTCCCTGCCCGCCTTCCAGCAAGCGCTGGCGCTGCTCGCCCACCGCGGCCCGGACCAGACCACGGTCCTGCCGCTGGCCGGCGGCATCAAGCTCGGCTTTGTCCGGCTCGCCATCATGGATACCAGCACCGCCGGCCAGCAGCCGTTTGTCTCGGCCAGCGGCCTGCAGTACGCGCTCTGCAACGGCGAGATCTACAACCACCGCCAGCTGCGCCAGCAGCTGAGCGACCATGAATTCCATTCCGGCTCCGACTGCGAAGTGCTGCTGCCGCTGTACCAGCGTCACGGCATCGAAGGCCTGCTGCGCAAGCTCGATGGCGAATTCGCGTTTGTCATTTACGACGCCGCCGTTGGCCGCTTCTTCGCCGCCCGCGATCCGATTGGCATCCGGCCGCTGTTCTACGGTTTTGAAAGCCAGAGCGGCCGGACGCTGTTTGCCTCGGAAGCCAAAGCGCTGCAGGGACACTGCAGCGAGATCTATCCGTTCCCACCCGGCCACTACTACGACGGCGAAAAACTGGTGCGCTACCTCGATCCGGCCGCACCGACCACGGTCGTCATCGACGATGAAGCGCTGGCACTCGCCGGCATCCGTGATCGCTTGACTGAGGCCGTGCACAAACGGCTCGATGCCGATGTGCCGCTCGGCTTTCTGCTCTCCGGCGGGCTTGATTCGAGCCTCGTTTGCGGCATCGCGGCGCGGGCGCTGAGCAAACCGCTGGTGACCTTCGCGGTCGGCCTGCGCGACAAACCAATCGACATGCCGTATGCCCGGCAAGTGGCCGACTATATCGGCAGCGATCACCACGAAGTCTATTTCGAGATGGACGACGCCATTGCCGGCTTGAGCGAGCTGATTCGGCAACTGGAAACCTGGGACGTGACCACGGTCCGCGCCAGCATCGGCATGTATCTGGTCTGCCAATACGTCAAACGGAAAACCAGCGTCAAGGTGTTGCTGACCGGCGAAGTCAGCGATGAACTGTTCGGCTACAAATACACCGACTTCGCGCCCAGCCCACTCGCCTTTCAACACGAAGCGCAGAAGCGCATCCGCGAGCTGTACGCCTACGACGTGCTGCGCGCCGATCGCAGCATCGCCGCGCACGGCCTCGAAGCACGGGTACCGTTCTCTGATACCGGCTTCGTGCAATGGGTCATGGCAATCGATCCGGAATTGAAAATGAACACCCGCGGCATGGGCAAATGGCTGCTGCGGCAGGCGTTCGCTGGCACCGGTCTGTTACCGGATGCGATTCTGTGGCGCGAAAAGGCCGCGTTCTCTGATGCGGTAGGTCATGGCTTGGTCGAGCAGTTGAAAGCGTATGCGGAGAAGAGGTACAGCGATGCCGAGTTCTGCAAACGCGCCAAGCAATTTGAGCATTGCCCGCCGCTGAGCAAGGAAGCGTTGTTGTACCGGGAGTTGTTCGAGAGTCATTACCCGGAGCGAGCGACCTGGGTGCCGGATTACTGGTTGCCGAACAAGGAGTGGGCGAACTGCAATGTTACGGATCCGTCGGCTAGGGTGTTGCCGAATTATGGGATGAGTGGGGTGTGACTTCCTGACAGGCTATCACCATAGCATGCCAGATCGGCATGCTATGGTGACACGAAGCTTGATTGCGCTCACGCTCATTTACCCGGAATCTCCACAAACCAATCAGGCCCTGCTTTGCGAAGTAGCCGTTTGCTTCTTTGATAGCCGTTACCGGCATCATGCTCAACCTCATACTCAATTAGCTCTGACGTTCTCCAGATCGCCGAACCAACTCCCCAGTCCGAACCTTCCATTTGAAAAAGCAGCGAAATGCCGTTGTTGTGAATCGAATAGATTGAAAGTCCATTAGGTCCAAAGTTAGCCTGAAAGTCAGAAGCGTAAGCCACAATATATCGCCCATCTGGAGACAGCGATGGCAACCCATTGATTACATCAAAAGCCTCTATGGAGTCCGTCAATTTGTAAGCCCTGAACTCAATGCTTTCACCGTAGTACTGACTGCGCCGCAGAATGTACATGCTGACTTCTGGATAAAAAGCAACCATCTCATATCTGGTGCCGCCTACATTGTCTTCGTCAGTATTCAAAAACTGAATGCATTCTCCGTTTGTTCGCTTTATCGATAGCACATTTTTATCACGAGAAAACAGCTTCGGATTCTCAGTAACAATGTTGCGCTCAACCGAGTCGGAGCATTCAAATATGCCTGTGCAGGATTCTGCTTGTAACTTCTGACTGATTAGCAAAAGGCAGACTGCCGAGACGATCATGCTCACGTTATTGATTGACATAGTTTGTTCCCATGAGACAAGAGGGTGTCAATATTCTATCGATAGGCCTCGCATGCCCGTTCAGCGAAGCGTAGTTGGACGTATGTTATCTGAATAGCATTTGGCAGAGGTTCTCTGAATTCGAGTCCGCTGCCGGGACTCGCCCCGGCGGGCGACCTACTTTCGTGGCGCACGAAAGTAGGCAAAGCACATTGCCCGGCTCCGAGCCGTGCTTCGCACGGTTCCCTGTGCTGCTCATTCCGTCTGGGGCTTTTCTGACAGTACATCCTTGTACAGTCAGAAAAGGCTTCGGCATCCCTGCCTCGCCCCTTCGCTTTGCTACGGGCTGTTAACCCAGACTCCACTGCGCTGCTCGGCTCGTCGAACGGGCGGGATAATCAACAGCACGCTACGCGCGAAGGCAAAACAAAACGCCGTCGTTCCCGCTAAGGCGCGAGCCCAGTGTCCTCACCCACTACAGAAAAGTCACCAGGTCCCCGCCTTCGCGGGGATGACAAAAAAATTGAAAAAGCCGAAGCAAACAGCATCAGCTAGAACCCGGGGCCCCCATTCGCGCCAGCCGACGGGCACGTGACGGTGGCCGGGTGCGCTGGCAGGGATAGCCAGCGCAGCACTGATAAGGCAGGAAGCCGCATCAGTGCGTGCCCGAAGCCACTGGCACGTGAACGGCGGGCGGTGTCGCCGAAGCAACAGCACGATTCTGGCGCGTGGGGCGTGTTTCTTTGCCTTCTTTCTTTGCACGAGCAAAGAAAGAAGGTCGCCAGCCGGGGCGAGACCCGGCAAAGCCTCAGCACTAACCACTGCCAACTACCACCCCAGCGACAACACTTACTAGATCTACGTTCCGGCGCCTTCAACTCCAGCAGACAGAAACAAAATCAATCCGTCTCAATCAACTGCCGCTCCGCCATCAACTCAATCAACAACCGATCCAAAACCTGTTCAATCCGATCACGCCCCGCACCATAGTCCTGACTCAGCGCCGGCACATCATCAACCCGCATCGTAATCGCAAGCGCCTCCGGCACATCGACACCAAAGCTGACGATGCGATCGGCAGCGGCAATATCTGTCGCGGTCAGCGCGGTCGGGCGAAACTGCGCCACATCAAAACCTTCCTTCGCCAACGCCGACACCAGCGCTGGTGTAACCGCCGGTGCCGGCGTCACACCGCGCGCCAGCACGTGCACGTTCAAACCACTGGCCTGCGCTTTGCGTTCAAAATGGCGCGCCGCGACCAGGCTCTTGCCGTAACCGTGCTGAC
>CAMLNB010000080.1 GCA_946481205.1 uncultured Kangiella sp.
CCCAGACTCAGCATGTGCAGAATCAGCGCCGACAGGTTCGTGCGCAGGATTTCCGGCGAGGTGAATTCCGACCGGCCAGCGAAATCCTCCTCCGCATACAGCCGTATACAGGTACCGTCCATAACCCGGCCGCAACGGCCACTGCGCTGGTTGGCGCTGGCTTGCGAGATCGGTTCGATCGGCAGCCGCTGCACCCGGCTCGACTGGCTGTAGCGGCTGATGCGCGCCAGGCCGGAGTCGATCACGTAACGGATGCCGGGCACGGTCAACGAGGTTTCGGCGACGTTGGTGGCGAGCACCACGCGCGGTTTGTTGCTCGGCGCGAACACCTTGTTCTGATCAGCCATCGACAAGCGCGCATACAGCGGCAGCAACTCGACATGCTTCATTGGCCCGGCGAATTGCTGCTTGCGCAGAAACTGCGTGACCTCGCGGATCTCGCCTTCACCACTCAGGAACACCAGCACGTCGCCCGGCCCTTCCTGCCAGAGTTCATCGAGAGCGTGCAATACACCTTCCGGCAAGGTGCGCTCGTCTTCGACTTCGCCGACCAGCGGTCGGTAGCGGATTTCGACCGGATAGGTCCGACCGCTGACGATATGCACCGGCGCCGGTTGGCCGGCTTGGGCGAAGAATTGCGCGAACGATTCCGGATCGATGGTGGCCGAGGTGATGATGAGTTTCAGATCCGGCCGCTGCGGCAGCAGGGTTTTCAGATAGCCGAGCAGCAGATCGATGTTCAGGCTGCGCTCGTGCGCTTCGTCGATGATCAGCGTGTCGTAGCGGGTCAGCAGCGGATCGGTTTTCAGCTCCTGCAACAGCACGCCGTCGGTCATCACCGCGATCAGCGAATCGTCGCTGCATTGCTGGTCAAAGCGGATGGCGTAACCGACCTGCTGGCCGAGCGGCACCTGCAGCTCCTGCGCAATCCGGCGCGCCACCGAGGTGGCAGCAAGCCGACGCGGCTGGGTGTGGCCAATGAGGCCACGCTGACCGCGACCGAGCTCCAGACAGAGCTTCGGGATCTGGGTGGTTTTGCCGGAACCGGTTTCACCAGCGATGACCACGACCTGATGCGTGGCGATGGCTTCGCGCAATTCATCGCGCGCCTGCACCACCGGCAGGCTCTCGTCGTAACTGATGGTCGGCACGCGGGCGGCGCGCTGCTGCACGCGCTCCTGCGCACTGGCAAGCGCCTGCGCGAACGCGGCTTTGTCGCGATCATGCGGCAGTTTGCGCTCGATGCGCTGAGCGAGTTTGTCGAGCTGGCGGCCGAGCCGGTCTTGATCGCGACGCATCAAATCGGTGAGCGCGGTGCGCCAGGATGCTAATTCAGAATGGGTCATTTCTTCTTTGAAAATTTTGATAGCGAAAGCGCTGCGGGCTGCATGCTCATCTCGGCAATGCCCCACCCCAGCCAGGGGGAGGGTTGGGGTGGGGGCCTATCGCTCCGCGCGGCGCACTGTCACTGCCGCCCATGTGGAGAACAGTTCACTTGCCGCCCCGAACATTGCAGCGCTAGCATTCCTCACCCCGTTCCCGCCATTGTCCCTGCTCCCCCGCCATGTCCGCAACCAAAGCCATTGCCCCTCGTACCGATGCCCGCACCGCCGCCGATGCCATGCTGGCATTTATCGGCAAAAGCCCGACGCCGTGGCACGCCGTCGCCACAGCCAAAACCACGCTGCTGGCAGCAGGATTCAGCGAGTTGCGCGAGCGCGACAGCTGGAATGTGCAGGCTGGCGGCAAATACCTGCTGGTGCGCGATGACTCGTCATTGATCGCTTTCGTGGTCGGCAGCGACAGCGTCAATGCCGGCGCCCGCATCATCGGCGCGCACACCGATTCGCCGGGGCTGCGGGTCAAATCGCAGGGCGCGCAGGACAATGGCGGTTATCTGCGCCTGAACTGCGAAGTCTACGGCGGGCCGATTCTGGCCACCTTCAGCGACCGCGATCTGGCGCTGGCGGGCCGGGTGATGGTCCGTGATGCCGCCGCGCGCGATGGTGTGCGCACGGCGCTGGTCGACAGCGGCCGCGCATTGGTGCGATTGCCGAATCTGCCGATTCATTTGAACCGAAGCGTCAACGAAGACGGCCTGAAGCTGCACAAGCACCGCGAACTGAATTTGTTGCTCGCCAGCCTCAACGATGCGTTGCCGGCGCGCGAGCAATTCAGCGACTGGCTGGCCGCTGCCGCTGGCTGCAGCAAAACCGATTTGCTGAGCTTTGAGCTGTTGGCCTATGACGCCCAACCCGGCGCCTACTTCGGCCGCGATGAAGAATTTCTGGCCAGCCGCCAACTCGACAATCTGGCGTCCTGCCATGCCGCGCTCGATGCACTGCTGCGCAGCGCCGCTGGCGCGGCAACGCAAGTGATTGCGCTGTTCGATCACGAGGAGGTCGGCAGCGGCAGCTATCACGGTGCCGATGGCGATTTTCTGCAGCAGATGTTGCAGCGCATCGCACAGGCACAATCGAAAGACAGCGATGCGCCGGCCAAGCTGCTCGCAAACAGCTGGCTCCTGTCGGCCGACATGGCGCACGCCTGGCACCCGAGCCATCAGGATTGCTATGACGGCCTGCATCATTTGAAGGTGAACTCTGGCGTCGCGCTAAAAATCAACAGCAGCCAGCGCTACGCCACCAATGCACTCGGCGAGGCGCTGTTCATGCAGCTCGCGGAAGCGGCGCAAGTGCCGGTGCAGAAATACGTGCACCGCGCCGATCTGTCCTGCGGGACCACTATCGGGCCGATCAGCGCCGCCCGGCTCGGCATCCGCACGCTCGATATCGGCGTGCCGATGTGGGCCATGCACAGCGCCCGCGAAAGCTGTGGCGCCCGCGATCACGGCCATTACATCGATCTGATGAGGGCGCTGCTGCAGCACTGATACGGCAGCGACACGACTGCGGTGCGGCTGCCAGCGCATGACACGCATCGCAATTTGCCGCCGAACGGGTGGGCATGACTTGCCAGTTTCGGTTGGGCCGACAACAATGGATGTTATCGAGGACGCTGCAAGGTCAAAGCATGGTTGCTGACTTGCCCCGTATCAAACCCCTGCGCCGGCTGCTGCAAACCGGACTGGTTCTGCTGGTACTGATTGCCGGAGTGTCGATTTACAGCGGCATTGCGCTGCGCAACCAGACACTTGAACTGAATGAACGCACGGAAACCGTGCGCACGCTGAACCGCCTGATGTCGGCGCTGCAGAATATCGAAACCGGCCAGCGTGGCTATGTGATCACCGGTTACGAAGACTATCTGCAGCCTTACCATGAAGGCCGTACCGAGCTGCTGCTGCTGCTCGATCAACTGCCGAGCAAGCTGGGCAACGATCCGGCGACCGTAGATCGGTTGCAGCAGTTGGCCGAAGCCCGGCTGAAAAATATCGAGCAGATCATTCGCAGCCGGCGCAATGAAGGCTTTGCTGCCGCTCAGGCAGAAATCATGACGCGCCGTGGCAAGCTGCTGATGGACCGCCTGCGCGACGAGATCAGCCCACGGATTGCCCAGCTGCGCACGCAAATCGATCGCGACCTGATCAGTCAAAGCCAGACAGAATGGCTGTTGCTGATCAGCATCACCGTATTCATTGTGCTGCTGCTGCTGATGGTGCCGGCGGCACTTTATGTCTGGCGCCAGCAACTGCAGAAAGAGTCGCTGGAACAGCAACGGCTGAAACTGACCCGGGAACTGCTGACCGCACAGGTCGATGAGCGCAAGCGCATTTCCCAACTGCTGCACGATGATGTCGCTCAGGTAATGGCGGCGGCCAAACTGACGCTGGAAGCCGAATGCGCGCGCCAGCAACAAGGCCAACCGATTCAGCTGGAACGAATCAACAGCACCGTGACCATACTCGAACGGGCGCTGGTGGAAACGCGCAGCCTGCTCGGTGAATTGCGACCGCCCCTGCTCAGCGAGCTGGGTCTGCAGGCCGCGTTGAATTACGAAGTGGACCGGATGCGCAGCCGCGCTGGCACCACCACACTGGCCGTGATGTGGCAGGAACGCGGCGCGCCGCCGCGGTTTGACGGCGGCACCGAGCACAGCGTGTTTTTGCTGGTACGCGAAGCCATGCACAACGCACTGCGCCACGCCGACGCCAAACACATCCGCATCGATGCTGACAGCGATGACAGCCGACTGCGTATTGCAGTGCAAGATGACGGCACCGGTTTTAACGTGGAAGATCTGCGCCAGCAAGAAGGGCATTTTGGCGTCATTGGCATGCGCGAACGCGCCGCCAGCATCGGCGCTGACATTGATATCAGCAGCCGCATTGGCCGTGGCACCGTGATCACGCTGGTGCTGCCGCACAAAGCCTGAGCGTTGTCGTGCGGCAGTGATCGCTCAACCAAGGCGGCAACCCGGCCTGCCGGTAACTGATGTAACACCGAACCGCAATCGCATACGATGCCGCGATTGCGGACCATTGCAAACAACCGATAACGGACAGGCAGCCACACTCATGACACGACCCATTACGCTGGTATTGGCCGATGATCATGCGGTAATGCGCGAAGGCTTAAAGCTGTTGCTGTCGGCGCACAGTGATCTGCGCATTGTCGCGGAGGCTGGCAATGGCACCGATGCCCTGAACGCCGTGATTGCGCATAAACCCGATGTCGCGCTGCTCGACATCAGCATGCCGGGCATCAGCGGCGTTGATGTGCTGCGCACACTGGTCGAACAGAAGCGCAGTACCAAAGTGGTGTTGCTGTCGATGCACGACAACCCGCAAGTGGCCGCCGAAGCGATGGCAATTGGCGCCGCGGCGTATGTGCTCAAAGGCGGCAGCGCCGGCGATATTGTCAGCGCCATCCGTCAGGCCGTGCGTGGCCAGCAGTTCATTTCGGCGCCGCTGGCAGAACCGGTGCAACAGCAGCTGGAGCGCGGCATTGAGGTGTCGCCGCTGGCGGAGTTATCGAGCCGCGAGCGACAAGTGCTGCAACTGGTAGTCGAAGGCAAATCCAGCGCCGAGATCGGCAACCTGCTGCACTTGTCGCCGAAAACGGTGGATACCTACCGCAGCCGGCTGATGCAGAAACTGGACGTCGCCGATGTGCCGGCCCTGGTCCGGCTGGCGATCCGGCTCGGTATTCTGTCATCCGGTTGAATCAGCAGACTGCCGCGAACCCGCAATCAAACGCCCGAGCCATCCAACATCCCGCCACCACACTGAGAACTCCCGACAGCCTTTTCCGATGCTGAGGCATAGCCTGACCCTGCGTCTTCCCCACCGCACGGACAGCCAGCATGATCAGCACCTCATCGACCTCCTCGGCCCCTTCGACCGGCCGGATTCTGCTGGTCTCGGCCGCGGCGGAGCGCCGCCAACTCTGGTCCTGGCTGGTCAGCCAGCAATACCCACAGCTGGTTTGCCTGCTCGCTCATGACGGCGCTTCAGCGCTGTACCAAGGCACGCAACGGCCGCTGCTCAGCGCCGTGATTGATGCCGATCTGCCCGACATGAACGGTGATCTCATTACCGCCGGCCTGCGCGAACTGCAGCCGGCCCTGACCATCCTGACCGTCGATCAAGCCGAATGTGCGCCCTGCCTGAGTGTTGGCCAGTGCCATTGCGACAGCGCACTCGATGCCGAACGAGCGTCAATGACCGAGATACTGACCCGACTATTTTCCTGCACCTGCTTTGGCCGGCCTCACATCAACGGCCCCCTCAATGGCCTGTCCCTGCGGATGCCAGGCGACTTGCTGTCATGAGCTGTCTGGTGCTGGTCGAGGATCATCCGGTCATGCGGCAAATCACCGAGCAATTGCTGCGCGAGGCGTTCACGGATGCCCGCGTGCACAGCTTTGCCGACGCCGAATCGGCGCTGGCGTTTTGCACGGCCACACCGGTCGATGTGGTGATCACCGATATCGCGCTACCCGGCATGAGCGGCATGGCGCTGTTGGACGTGTTGTCGCGTCAGCAGCCACGGCTACCGGTCATTGTGCAAACGCTGTATGACTTTCCGGAGCACCAGCGAATGGCGCAGCTCTTCCATGCCTACCGCTTGCTCAGCAAAAGCGATATGGCCACGGCGCTGATTCCCGCCGTACGCGCTGCACTGCAACGCGAGAGCTGAGTGATGCACGCGGACATGAACCAACATCGATCTGAGCAGGCAAGCATGAACCGAATGTTTTTTTCTTCGACGAGGCGCGGTCATCTGGGTGTCAACGCAGATGGTTGCGGCCTGTATGGCAGCACCACGAGTGTATTGCTGCGGTTGATCGACGCCATTGAGCAGCCGGTGCTGGTGTTCAATGAGCTGCAGTGCGTCAGTTATGCCAATGCGGCCTTTTGTCAGCGCATGGGTTACGCACTGGAGCAACTGGTCGGCAAATTGCTGCCGCTGCCGGATCGCAAATATCCTGGCCAACGCCGGGTGTTTTCCCGGCGTTGGCTACACTTCATTTATCGACGCAGCCAGTGGCGTGGCGTGCTGAATCTGCGACAGGCAGATGGCAGCCACCGCGTCAATGGTGTGCAAGTGTTTCCCGTTACCGGTTCCGGCGGTCAGCCGTTTATGATTGCCCTTTTCAGCCGTGAACCGGCTTGTTATCCCCGCCACCAGCCACTTGCCTGGTTGCAGACCGAGCCCGCTCAAAACTCGTAGCTGAGTCCGGTCAACAAGCTGCTGTCGGTTTTCTCGATGCCGCCAGGCGGGTGGCTGTCGTGATCGATGGTCGCCGACACTTTCATGCTCAACCGACCGTCAATCTGAACGCGAAAACTGAACAGATCCAGCACCCGAAAACCGTCGCGGCCGTGCAAGGCTGGTTGCCAGTACAGCGTGTTGACCAGCGCGCTGCGCTCGTTGATTTCGTACTTCATGACCCAGTAGAAATTGCCAAACACGCCGGATTCGCGTTCAGCCGGATACGGGTCCAGCGCCTCAATGCGCTCATCGGCATGAAACAGGCCGGCGGCCAGCGTGTGTTGTATGCGCTGCTGCGGTTGTGACAGCGCAAAACGGATACCAGCGCCAGCGATCTGGCGATTGCTCAGCCGGCGAAAATCGTTCTGCTCCACCTGTGCGTAATACTCGAATGCGGTGTTGGCGCTGTAAGCATCGATGAAGCGACCGTGCAGAAAGGTGCTGTCGGCATCTTTGATGCCTTTGGATTCGCCGTAGTCATAACCGAACACGACAAAGGCGGTGTCTTCGCCATCAAACCAGTCGGCGCGGGCACCGAGTTTGACAGCCTGCCGTTCGCTGTTGCCGTCACGCAATTCCAGCGCGGCTTCGGTGTTGCCACTCCAACCGAGCCGGGTCGGTTGGGCATGCAGATTCTCGATGTTTACCACCGCAACGGCCGGCATGGCCGCCACCAGCCCCATTGCCAAACACGCGGCACGCGTTACTGCAACCATCCACTGCTCCACTGCGTTTTCCACCCAAGTTATCGACTGCGAAGGACGCCCCAGCGATGATGTCGGGGCAAACCGTCGGCTATTTTTTTGCGGCATTGCGCAAGTCGCCAAGATAAGCCGCGACCGGCCGGAAGAAATCCGGATCTTCCCAATAGCCGTTGTGGCAACCCGGATTCCACGACGTGGCCGGACTGCCGACGTTGATTTCAATGTCTTCGCTGACCGCCTGTTCATAGGCCGGGTTAATGCCCTTCAACGGGTAGGCAATGATGTCGTCCTTGTCGTAGAAATTCAGCCACTTGCTTAACGCTTTTTGACTATCAGGCAAGGCCGGGCCATGGACACGGATCGCGCGGTTGAAATCACCGGGCTGGTCGGCATAAATCGCCAGCGGACTACCGAAGGTGATGAAGCCGGCAAAGGTCTGGAATTGCTCGAACGGCGTCAGCCCCGGAATCAAACCGCCGATGCGGGCCTGCTCAATCTGCAGATCGTAAATGTAGTTGGACAGGATCACCGAGCCGAACGAATGCGCCAGCACGATCAGCGGCGTGCAGCTGCTGTCGACCCGGCGATGACTGGCCATTTTCGCCAGCTGCTCCTTGATGCGGGCATGCAGCAGCGGGTACATCGGGTAACCCGACTGCGGCCGATAGGCCAACGAGGTGCCGAGGTAATCGACAAACAGTTCGCGCAGACCCGGATAAGCCAGATCGTTCTTGTAGTTGACGGCTTTGAGCGTACGGGCGTGCTGCGCCTGCACCAGATCGCCCCAGTAAATTTCCTGCCAGATCAAATCCTCGTCGCTGCGGCCTTTGTCGCCGCGGACATAGGTTTCGGTGACCCGGTGTTTGAGTTCGACGGAGTAGTGCTGATCGGCGCTGCCCATGCCATGAACGACGGCAATGGCAAGATGATTCGGCATGACGGTTCCTTGCGGATATCAAGAGTCAGTGGAGCAATTGCTGGTCGCGCAAGGCGACCCAGCCCGCATGGTCGCCAATGCCGCCGCCAACAGCAAGTACGAGCGTCACGGCAGCACTGAAAAAGCGAGCCAGATAGCGGCACTATTTCCGTTCGACCACAGCGTTGCGGGTCAAGCCGTGGCCATTCCAAGACTATGCTGAAAAGGTACAAATGCGCGGCCAATGGTTGTTGCCGCCCTGTCGGCGTGAACTTTTAAGCGGTCGCGAGAGTGGCTCGGCATGGGCCCGGAAGGGCTGGCTGGGCTTGACGTGTGAGACAGCCGGGAGTAGCTTCCCAAGACTGCTCCGACCACTTACAGGCAACCGCAATGGCGACCGTGATTGGATTGACTCTACTACTGCTCGTTCTGGGCTTCTGTGCCTACCACCGCTTGTCCCTGCTGACCACCGCTATCGGTACAGCCATTGTCATCGCCGGCTGGAATTTCGCCAGCGGCGGTGGCTGGCTGACGTGGGCAATTTTCGGCGTGCTGGCCGTGCTGCTGCTGACGCCGCTGCGCCGGTCGCTGCTGTCATCACCGCTGCTCGGCCTGTACCGCAAAGTGATGCCTAGCCTGTCACGCACCGAAAAAGAAGCGTTGGAGGCCGGCACCACCTGGTTCGAAGCCAAGATTTTCTCTGGCGCGCCGGACTGGAAAGAACTGCACGCGCTGCCCGCACCGCGGCTGTCGGCCGAAGAACAAGCATTCTTCGACAACCAAGTGCAAACCGTCTGCGCGATGACCCGCGACTGGGAAGTCAGCCACGAACGCGCCGACTTGCCACCGGAAGTCTGGCAATACCTGAAGGACCAAGGCTTCTTTGCCTTCATCATTCCGCGCAAATACGGCGGTCGGGAATTCTCGGCGTATGCCAACTCGCAAATTCTCATCGCACTGAACTCGGCCAGCCCGACGCTGGGCTCGACTGTTGCAGTACCCAACTCGCTCGGCCCGGCCGAATTGCTGCTGCACTACGGCACTGAAGAGCAAAAGAATCATTACTTGCCGCGTCTGGCCAAAGGCGAAGAAGTGCCCTGCTTTGCGCTGACTTCGCCGGAAGCCGGTTCCGATGCCGGTTCCATTCCGGATGTCGGCGTCGTCTGCAAAGGCATGTGGAACGGCAAAGAAATCGTCGGCATGCGGCTGACCTGGAACAAGCGCTACATCACGCTGGCGCCGGTTGCGACCGTGCTGGGCCTCGCGTTCAAACTGCACGATCCAGAGAAATTGATTGGCGACGAAACCGATTACGGCATCACCTGCGCGCTGATTCCGGTGACCACCCCGGGCGTGCAGATCGGTCGCCGGCATTATCCGTTGTCGATTCCGTTCATGAACGGCCCGACCCAAGGCACCGACGTGTTTGTGCCGCTCGATTACATCATCGGCGGACCGAAAATGGCCGGTCAGGGTTGGCGTATGTTGGTCGAGTGCTTGTCGGCAGGTCGCGCGATCTCGCTGCCAGCATCCGGCACCGCCGGCACCAAAGTCGCAGCGCATGCCACCGGCGCGTATGCGCGCATTCGTCAGCAATTCAAGCTGCCGATCGGTTACATGGAAGGCGTCGAAGAAATGCTCGGCCGCATCGGCGGCATGGCATACGCCGCCGATGCCGTGCGTACGTTTACCACTGCCGCGGTTGATGCCGGTGAAAAGCCGTCGGTCGCTGGTGCCATCGTCAAATACCACTGCACGGAAATGGGCCGCAAAGCCATTACCGATGCGATGGATGTGCACGGCGGCAAAGGCATTTGCCTTGGACCGAACAACTATCTCGGCATCGGTTATCAGGCGCTGCCAATCGGCATTACTGTCGAAGGCGCGAACATTCTGACCCGTAACCTGATCATCTACGGTCAGGGCGCCATTCGCTGCCATCCGTTTGTGTTGGCGGAAATGCAAGCGGCACAGAATCCGGACAAGAAGGCAGCGCTGAAAGAGTTCGACGCCGCGCTGTGGGGCCACATCGGTTTCGCCATTTCCAATACGGTTCGTTCACTGTGGCTTGGCCTGACCGGTTCTCGGTTGACCAGCACACCGGTCAGCGATTTCACCGCCGGCTATTACCAGCAACTGACGCGATTGTCGTCTGCGTTGGCGCTGTGGAGCGACATGAGCATGGCCGTGCTCGGTGGCGAACTGAAGCGGAAAGAAAAACTGTCAGCACGTCTTGGCGATGTGCTCAGCCATCTCTACATCGCAGCCAGCGTGCTGAAATTCTTCCACGACAAGGGCAGCCCGGAGCATGACAAGCCGCTGGTCAAATGGGCGGTTGAAAATGCCCTGCACACCGCCCAGGAAGCGTTCTACGGTTTGGCGGAAAACTTCCCAGCCCGTTTGGTTGGCCGTGCACTGCGTCGCATCGTGTTCCCCTATGGCCGCTCGTTCAAAGCACCGAGCGACAAATTGGGTCATCAGGTATCGCGTCTGTTGCTGAATCCGGGACTCGCACGCAGCGAACTGGTCAGCGGTATTTACCTGCAGTACGACGAGCACAATCCGTTTGCGGTTCTCGACCGCGTGCTGCGCGATACGGTCGCGGCCGAACCCGTCTGGAAACGCCTGCGTAGCGAATTGCCGGATGCCAAATCGTTGCTGCCGGGCGAACTGCTCAGCCGTGCGATTGCCGCTGGCAAATTGAGCGACGACGAGATCGTGTTACTGCAGCGTCAGGAGTTCGGACGCAAGAAGATCATCGCGGTCGATGATTTTGATCCGGCCGATCTGCCACGGGCGCAATTCCTGCGCACGGACAAAGCGGTGCCGGCGCGGCAAGAGCGCGTTGCATAACACCGCTCTCGCCTTCTGGCAGAACAAAAAACGCCCGGCAATGCCGGGCGTTTTTCATCGCGAAATAGCGGTTTGCAACGCCAGTTGGCGAAGCCGGATTCAGGTAATGGGGGCTGGGCAGATCGCAGAAACGACAACGCCGCGCAAAGCGCGGCGTTGAAAATTAGTGGCGGAGCGGACGGGACTTGAACCCGCGACCCCCGGCGTGACAGGCCGGTATTCTAACCAACTGAACTACCGCTCCACCGAATCATCAGCAGGCTGGCGCCCGTGACGAGGCGCGCATAATACGCAGGCGCCCCAGCACTGTCAACGCGAATGATTCAACGACTTGCAGCGCTGGCTTGGTCGGGTGCATCCGGTGCCGGTGTCTCGGTTTCCAGAGGTTCTGTTGTCGGTGACGCGGTACCGGTTTCCTGCTCACCGGCAGGTTCGTCGTCTAGGCCATCCAGCGCTGGCGTGCTCACCGCGGCAAGCGGTCGATTGCCGCCGGCAACATCCACAGTTGTTGCGTCCGCGGGTTGACCCGCTGCCAGTTGTTGCATTGCGGTCAAAATTTCTTCGAGGTTCATGTCACGGCGCGTTTGCTCGTCGCCAAACATCGACGCGTATTCGGCAAAGATGTTGTTGAGCGCAGACAGCGTTAAACCCACCTCACGTTTCAGCCGGTCATTTTCTCGCCGCATGCTGTCATTGGTTGGCGCAGCTGCGGCGTTGGCATCGGTGACGGCTGGCTCGATAGCAACCGTCGCTGGCGATTCGGCACCAATGGCCAGCACCAAGCTCGGCAAATCTTGCAGATGGGCTTCACTGAACTGACGCAGCGCCGGCTCGGCTTGCAGTAACGCTGCCGGCTCTCGGCTCAACAACGCCGCCAGCAGCTGCT
Source organism: uncultured Kangiella sp. (assembly GCA_946481205.1). The sequence continues at coordinate 12,037 of CAMLNB010000080.1, forward strand.
TCCAATACTGACGGCGCTGCTTGACCAGCTTGCTGGCATCGGTTTGAGCGCGCTCTTCGGCCACCCCGGCTTTGAGCAGCCTATTCAACACCCCTTGCCGGTAGTCCGGCTCGGCGTTTTTGACCGCAGCCAACAGCCGCTCGACTGCCAACCGGTCCTGGGCTTTACGTTTGACCAGCAACACGGCCAGCACCACAGCCACCAACACCGACGGCAAACTGATGGCTAGCACCAACCACAGCGTGTTCACGGCGGCGCGTCCTCCTCGTCGGCCAAGGCGTTTTCGATGGTGGAAGCCGCTTTCTTGTGCCGGCGGCGCACCAACCAGAACGCCACGCCTATGCCGACCAAGACCACATTGATCCCAATGCCAATCCACAGCCAGGGCAGTCCGCCCGATTCGGCCTCGGACGTCGCTTCGGTAGTTGCCGCCGGCTCCTCTCCCGCCCCAGCGGCGGGTTCGCTGGCCGCTGCGGCCGGTACGGAGTCCGCTGCCGGTTCGACCGGTGGTGGCTCACCGACCTGCCAGCCCAGCGGGGCCCCTTCCATGCTGATCGGCCGACCGGCCACGGTCAGCGCTTCAAAGCGCCAATGCAGGCGATGGGCGCCATTGCCGGTGTTGGCGAGCGAGGCCTGCCAGGCGAGACCGGAGCCGGTCAGCGCGACCTCGGCGCGGGCGCCGTCCGGCCCTTCCCGCTCGGCTTTCATGGCAACGCTATCGGGTTTGAACAGCTCCGGGGCGATGGTGAAACCGGCTTGGGCGATGCCCTGGTCATCGACGCTGATCGTGGTTTGCACCGGTGTCGCCACCGCCTGCAGATTGAATTTGCGCAACCGTTGGAAAGTCGGCGCCTTGGCTTCGATGGCCAGCTGAAACGTGGTGTCGAGCGCCGGCACTTCCCACTCGGCCGTGAAGTGGCCGCCATCACCGGCTGCCAGCGGCAGCTCGCGCTGGTAATCGCCATCATTGGCACGAACGGTCACCACCGCCGTCACCAGTTTCAGAAAATCCGGGCGCTGAATCGCAGCACCATCTTCGGTCAGGCTCAGATCGAAACGGACTTTTTCGCCGGCCAACGTCAGCGTCGGCACCGACGCCACGTGCAGGCCAAGTTTGCTGACCACCAGCACGCGATTATCCGGATCGAGTTCGGCTTGGATCTGCCATTGCCCAGCGGCCGGTTTGGCGACGGTGATGAGGTCGTAGCGCTGCTCACTGTGCCAGCGCCAGGTGTCTGGGTGCGTCGTGCTGCTGTGCCGTGCGCCATCCGGCGATAGCAAGGCCGCCGGTTCGGCGCCGTCGCGGCGAAACACCAACACGGTGATTTCTTCGGCACTGCTGTCAACCATAAACCCATTGTCAAAAAGCGGCAGCGCATCGCGCGGCGCCGCCTGCTCGAACAGGCGCAGGAAAATTCGGTTCAGTTCATCGGCACTGTTGGCGCGTTCAGCCATGCCGTCGGTTTCGCGCGCCAGCTGTTGCAGCAATGCGATATCAGCATCGGCACTCAGCGCAATGGTGTGCAGCTTGGCACCTGTGGCTTTGATCGCGGGCAGGATCTGATTGAGCAGTTCATCGCGTGCGACTTGATTGTCGCGTGGCTCTTTCGAAATATCGACGACTCCATCGGTCAGCAAAATGATGTGACGCGGACCCGTCGCGGGTGTCTGCCAATCGGCAGTGGATTTTTGCAGTGCCAATCCAATGTGGGTGAACAAACCGGTCGAGCCGATTTTGTCGGCAGACACCGCCGCTTGTTGTTGCCAACTCGGCGTCACCGGAGCCAATGGCACTAATGCATTTACGTACTGACCGAATGTCCAGATACCGGCACGACTATTGCTCGGTAATAAATTGCTTAGCAGTTTGACCGCCGGTATCCGCAAATTGTTGGGGTCGTTTTTCTTCATGCTGCCGGAGATATCGACTACCACCCGGACATCGGGCCCCGGTTCGGCGCCCCAGACTGGAGCTACACTGAAACAAAGAAGCACCAGAATGGCGCAGCTGCTGCGTTGCACCATCCGACGGGCGGGCATCAGGTTCGCCCAAGCGTGGCTTAATATTTTGAACACGTGTAGCTTTTCACTAAACAAGTGAGTATCGTCATCAAGTGTAGTCCACCATCCGGCAAGTCTTTGGCAGGACTGAAAATTTGCCTGCCAAGGGAGTGATGGGAGGTGGTCGGAGCTGCAGCGGAGCGGTAGTGGCTTCGGAAATAAGAGCAAGACAAACAACGCACAACCAAGGAGACAACAGATGATGAGTAAGCTTTGGGTACGGACAGCCCTCGCGGCGGCCATGTTGGCCGGCTCGGGCGCTGCCATGGC
>CAMLNB010000081.1 GCA_946481205.1 uncultured Kangiella sp.
CGCCCCGGCGGGCGAGGTACTTTTCTTGGCGCAAGAAAAGTACCCAAAAGAACATGCCCTGTATTCCTCGCCCAGAAAGCGATGAAGCCGCCTTCTGGGTTCCCTGTGCTGCTCAAAACAGAACGGGGGCTGCGGAGCTCGCGCTACGCGCTCAGACAATTCTCGCCGAAACCCCGCTCTGTTTTTCCGCTGCTCGGCTCGTCAGACGGGGTAACGTCCAATACAACAGATCCGAGAGCGAGTTTTCAGCTTTCACTTCCACTGAGCGTTACTGCACCGCCTGATGCGTCACCAGATCGTTGAGTCGCTTCTTGCCGGCTTCGACGGTCTGGGCGATCTCCTCGGCGTTCTTGGTCGACAGCGCGCGCATTTCCTTGATCGTTTCGAACGACCGTTGCTGGAAATCGACGACGGCATCGACCAGCTTGCGCACCGAGTCGACGGCGAGGCCGGGGCCGTAGCCGGCTTTGAGGCCTTCGACCTGGATCTGGGTGCCGAGATCGGCAATCGATTCGAGGCCTTTGTTGACGCCATCTTTCATTGCGTTCAGCGTCTGGGTGCCTTCGTGCAGGCCTTGCAGCGAGGTGAACGCGGCCGACAGCGCGGTGAACACGGTTTCATTGGTTGAGAAGAAGGTAACTGCCTGTTGGTAGACGCGCTCTTTCACCGCGGTGGTTTGCAGTAGGCGCGCCATCACCACTTCGCCGGCCGCGTAGCTGGCCTTGATGTTGTCGGCCAGATCCTTGGCGACCTGGTAGCGGCGATCTTCATCTTGCAGTGCGCGCATGCTTTGGTCGCGGGCAAGTTCAAGCTTGGCAAATGCTTCGCCTTGGTTGCGGTCACCAGCATCGACAGCCGCTTGTGCCGCTTGCAGGTGTGCTTTGGCGGCATCGAGTTTGTCGTTGGCGATTTTCAGCAGGCGCTGCGACGCGACTTCGCTTTCTTTCATCGCGACGCGAAACTCTTGATACGCGAACAGAATGTTCTTCTCGCGATCGATCTGCTCCTTGCAGTCTTTCGCAACCGTCAGATAGGTCTTGCGGATGTCGTCGAAGCGATCCGGAATGCTGCCGCGGGTGACCCGCATCCAGGTCATCGCCGCTTTTTCTTTCCAGTCGACCCGACCATCATCGACATAGCCGACCATGCTCTTGGCGTCGTCACGAATCGAGTTGAAATCGCTGGCGATGGTTTCGTAGCGATTGGCGATGGTCATCTGGCCGATTTCCGAGCGGACCATGTCATTGAAAGCACTGGCCTGCTGCAGCGTCCGGGCGATGGCAGTGGCGTCGTCCTGGCCGAGTTCGGCGATCTGGCTGATCACGGCGACAACCGGCGCATCCGGCTCGGCTTTCAAGGTCAGGCCGATTTTGTTTAGCGCGGAAACCGCGGTATCCAAGGCTTTGGCGATGCTCATCGTCACTGTGCTCCTGCGTGCTGCCGGCAGTCCGAACTGGGCCGGTCATCGAGGCCTGCATCTTAACGCGCGCGCGTGTCACCACAAGTGGCGGGCTGTAACAAGTGATGGCGACCGCCGGGGCGTCGGCCAGCCGCTGCTGACACTGGCGAAAACAAAAGGCCTGCGCCGTGGCGAAGGCCTTTGATTGACTGGGGTCTGGCTGAGATTCAGCTGAGACTGGGCGTTGCTTGGAGCTGTACTGGAACGCGGCGCTGGTTCAAGCCCAGGCCGCGGCAATCTGTTGCTGCAGCACCGCCAAGCTGGCGGGAATGGTTTTCGACAGCAGCGCTTTGTTGGCGACGTCGGCCAGCGCGGCGGGCAGGGCAATGTCGCGGCCCAGCGCCTGTTCGACCGATTCCTTGAACTTGGCGGGATGCGCGGTGCACAGAAACAGGCCTTGTTCATCGGCGTGCAGGTTGCGCAGCAAACCGGCATAGGCGACAGCGGCGTGCGGCTCGGCCAGGTAACCGAGCGCATCCAGTTCCTGCACCGCGGCGATGGTTTCGGCTTCGCTGACGGTGGCATGGCGAAGCACGTCGGCTGCCGTGCGCGCGCTGCTGGCAAACAACTGCTCGATGCGCGGCCAATTGTTCGGTGCGCTGACGTCCATGGCATTGCTGAGCGTGGCAACCGTTGGCCGCACCTGCCAGCGACCCGATTGCAGATAACGCGGCACGGTGTCGTTGCTGTTGGTGCTGGCAACAAACGCCTGCACCGGCAAGCCCATCGCTTGTGCAAACAGGCCGGCAGTCAGGTTGCCGAAATTGCCGGACGGCACGCTGATCACGACCTTGTCACGCTGTGGCAACTGCGCCAACGCTTCGAAGTAATACGTGGTCTGGGCAATCAAGCGTGCAATGTTGATCGAGTTGGCCGAGTTCAAACCAAAGCGTTGGACAAACTCGCCATCGGTAAAGCATTGCTTGACCAGCGCCTGGCAGCTGTCGAAATCAGCCTCGACGGCCAGGGTATGGATGTTGCCGCCGAGCGTGCAGAACAGTTTTTCCTGCAAGCTGGAGATCCGCCCTTGCGGATACAGGATCACGACCTGGATGTTGGGCAGACCATAGAACGCGTGCGCGACGGCGGCGCCGGTATCGCCGGAAGTGGCGCTGACGATGGTCAGCGGGCCGTGGTGATCGCCGCGTGCCAGCAGGTGCGACATCACCTGTGCCATGAAGCGGGCACCGAAATCCTTGAACGCCAGCGTCGGGCCATGAAACAGCTCCAGCGCCGCGACGCGCTCGGTCACTGTTGTGCCCGGTGCCGGAAAGGTCAGCGCATTTTGCACCAGCTGCGGAATGACGCCGGTATCGAAATCCTCACCAAGCAGGCGATCGAGAATCTGCTGCGAACGGGCAACAAACGGTTGCGCCAGCAGCGCCTCGATATCGGCAAAACGTGGTAGCTGATTTGGAAAAAACAAACCACTGTTGCGACCGATGCTGCGCAAGACGGCCTGGCGAAAACTGACCGTTTCCTCCGGGTGTTTCAGGTTGTACAGTTTCATGCGAGATAATCTCTTTTTACGCCAGCTGCTTTGGCATCAAGCCACCTGTTCGGGAACCGCAACCGGCCAGGGTCGGGCACCGATCGCATCGAACCGGCAAATCCAGGCTTTGCGGGCCGCATTGACCGGGAACGCCTGATCCAGCGCCAGTCGCACTCGCGCCGCACTGGCGGCATCCGGGCAGACCGCCATGCAAGTCGGGCCGGCACCGGACAAACTGAATGCCAGCGCGCCACTGCCGAGCGCCGCCGCTTTCGCGGCAACAAAACCGGGCACCAGTGGTGCGCGATGCGCTTCGATCAATTCGTCCGATAACAGCGCTGCGGCGTGTTGCCATTGCTGCGCCATTGCCGCCTGCACAAACGCCGCCAAGCGTTGACCAAATGCAGTGACCGTGTGCAGGTCATAGTGCTTGGGTAACACCGCTCGCGCCGTGCGCGTCGCGACTTCTATGCCGGGATGGTAAAGCACCAGATGCCACGGCGGTAACGGCAAACCGATTGACAATCGCTCATCCGGCACCAGCAATTGCAAACCACCCAGCAAGGCCGGCGCGACATTGTCGTAGTGAATGCTGCCGCTGATGCGGCCTTCCATTTCTCCGGCCAGGATCAGCAGTTCGCGTTCAGCCAAGGCACTCGCATAAAACAGATTCAGTGCTTGCAAGGCGGCAACTGCCGAAGCGGCGCTGGAACCCAAACCGGAACCAACCGGCAACGCTTTGTGCAGACTCAAGCGATTGGGTCGCGCGGCGAGCCCTTTCTTGCTGAGCTCTTGTTCGTAACGCAAACGGCAGGTGTGGACAATGTTATCGCTCGGCTCGCCAGGCAGGGCATGGGCGAACGGGCCGGCGATGGTGGTGATCGACTCGTTGGCATCTTCGACGGTCACCCAGTCGCCCAGCGGTGCGCCGTCGACCGGTTGCAGCGCGGCGCCCAGCACATCGAAGCCGACAATGAAATTGCCGGCAGAAATTGGAGCAAAAGCTGTGACTCGCATCAGAACGCCTTCCGGGCTGGGTGGAACGAAACGGTACGCAGAATATCGGCAAATACGCCGCCAGCGGTGACATCGGCACCGGCGCCATAACCGCGGATGACCAGCGGCACTGGATCATAGCGGCGGGTATAAAACGCCAGCGCATTCTCGCCACCTTTGATCGGATACAACGGGTGCTGGCTGTCGACTTCCATCAAGCCAACGCGGCAGCCCTGCTGGCTGATTTCGCCAGCGAAGCGCAGCGATTTGTGTTGTGCTTTCAGCGTCGCGATACGCTCGGCAAACCAGTCATCGACTTCCGGCAAGCGGGCCATGAAGGCCTCAACGCTGCCGCTGCTGTCAAACTCCGGCGGGAAAATGCTTTGCACCTGAACATCGGTCAGCTCGGCCGCCTGGCCAGATTCGCGTAGCAGGATTAACAGCTTGCGCGCGACATCCATGCCGGACAGATCATCACGCGGATCCGGCTCGGTAAAGCCGCGGCCACGGGCGTCCCTGACCGCCGCCGAGAATGGCACACCTTCATCGAGCAAACCAAAAACATAGGAAAGTGAGCCGGACAGAATGCCGGCAAACCGCTGCAGCTGATCACCGCTCTTGATCAGGTTTTGCAGCGTGTCGATTACCGGCAGGGCGGCGCCGACATTGGTTTCGTAGAGATAGCGGCAGTTCTGCTTGTCAGCGGTTTCGCGCAGCGCCAGATAAAACGGCATTTCCAGTGTGTTGGCCTTCTTGTTGGCGGTGACCACGTGAATGCCGTGCTCCAGCGCTTTCAGCTGGGCGCGGGCGATGGCCGGATCGCTGGTGCAATCGACCACGACCGGATTCAGGTAACCATTGCGGCCGATGTGCCGGATCAGCTCATCACAATCAAACGGCAGCCCTTGTTCGAGTCTGGCTTTGATCGTCGCTGGCGCCACGCCATTGCTGTCGAGCAGCATGTGCTTGGAATTGGCGACGCCGCACAAGCGCAGATCGATGCCATGGGCACGGAGAAACTCTTGTTGGCGATCCAGCTGGGACAGCAGTGCGCTGCCAACCGTGCCGACCCCGATCAAGAACACTTCAATGCGTTGCCGGCTTTCAAAAAATTGCTGGTGCACGCCGCGCAAGCCGCGCTCGCCATCGGCGCGGCTGATCACCGCAGAAATCGACCGCTCGCTGGAGCCTTGGGCAATGGCAATCACGTTGACCCGGGTCGCCGCGAGCGCAGCAAAAAAGCGACCCGCGACACCGCGCTGATGATGCAGGCCATCGCCGACCAAGGTCAGAATCGCGACATCGGCCAGCACATCGAACGGCCGGATCAATTCACCGCGCCGCTCCAGTGCCAACTCTTGCTCCAGTGCTCGAATCGCCCGTTCTTGTTCCTTGGCCGGCACGGCAAAGCTCAGCGAAAATTCCGAACTGGCTTGGGTGATCAGCATCACCGAGATCTGCTCGCGCGCCACCGCGTTGAAAATGCGCGCAGCGATGCCGGGCACACCTTGCATGCCGGGACCGGACAAGGTGATCAGCGCTACCTGATCGAGCAGGGTCAAACCGCGCGCCGGTGCTGGCGCCACGCTTTGGCGCGGCCCGATGTAGGTGCCGGGCGCGGCGGGATTCAAGGTATTGCGAATGCGGATATCAATGCGCTTGAGTGCGAGCGGGCCGATGGTTTTGGGATGCAGCACTTTGGCGCCGAACCAGGACAGTTCCATCGCCTCTTCGTAGCTCAGTGCGTCGAGCAGTTTGGCATCGGGTACCCGCCGCGGATCGGCACTGTACACACCATCGACATCGGTCCAGATTTCGCACAGATCGGCGTGCAGTGCGTAAGCGAGCAGGGCGCCGGAATAATCAGAACCGTTGCGACCGAGCAGCGTCAGCATGCCGCGCTCATCGGCGCCGATAAAACCGGGCATCAGCACGACCTCAACAGCCAGGCTGCGCAACTCGGCGCCAAGTCGGTCAATCACATCCAGCTGTGGCGTTGCTTCCAGCACACTGCCCTGGGTGCGGATGAGCGCAGCAGGGTCGACCATATGGACACGCAATTGCCGTGTGCCCAACAGCTGGGTGCGCAGCAACGCCTCAACGATACGCACCGACAATTGCTCACCACAGGCCAGAATGCGCGCCTGCACTTCATCCGGACAGGCGCGCAGCAGGCGCACGCCGTCGAGATCCTGATCGAGTTGCAACAGCCGTTGCTGAATCGCGAGCCGCAAGGATTCAGCCAGCTCAGATGGAAGCTGGGCGGCCGCGGCGGCGACCAGATCCAGATGTCGCTGTGCCAACGCCGCGCGCTCCGGCAATGCGGCATCACCGCGCTGTGCGGCTTGCAGCAAGTGCACCAGCTGATCGGTGACACCACCAACGGCCGATACGACCAAGCCGACTGCAGGACCATTGCCCGACACCGCACGTGTCAGTGCCGCAACGGTCAACGTGATGACCTGTTGCATCCGTTCGAACGTGGCCAGTGAGCTGCCACCAAATTTCATCACCAACATCAGACGGTTCTCCTCTTCCGTTTCAACCGTCACTGCATTCGTTGCCAGCAAATCAACAACTGCCGGCGAAAGTTGCGGGCAACAAAAAACCCGCGACCGGTGCGGGTGGCGGGTTTGTTTGCGCTGCGCGCTTTCTGCTTACGCGCCGGCCCCCACCACCCCGAATCGGGTAGTGCTGGTACCGGTAGTCGTTAGTACAAAAGCAAGCGTTGTCATGATGCAGGCACAGTGCCTTGTCGTATTGGGGCTCGTCAAGCCAGTAGAACAACAGGTGCTTATGACGGCTGGGTATGAGCGCCATACCCAGCCGTCCACGCGGTCAGTGCGCTTTGCGCGAAGACCAGTGCACATGGCTGATGCGCCAAATGCCGTCCTGACGCTGCAGCACGGTGGTTTCGACGCCAATCAGGTGCACATCCTTGTCCTTGTATCGGCCTGTGGTTTCGGTTTCTTGAGTGACGACGGCCAGATCGCCGTTCTCGCGGCTATCGGTCTTCAGCACCTTGCGGCTGACAGCCTGGCTGAACGCCATGTCCGCCGGCAGATGATGGCCGGCGTATTCGCTACGTGAGCGTTCGACATGACCAGATTCGTAAATCAACACTGTGTCGCTGAGTGCGGCCAGCGCAGCCTCTTTGTCGCCTTTGCTGAGCGCGTTGTGGAAGGAATTGACGGTGGTGAGCGGATCGCCGCTGGCAAAAACCGCACTGCTCAGGCAAAGCAGCGCAGACATCAGGATTTTCATTATTGAGCTCCGGTCGAACTGTTGGCAAACAACGGCTTCAGTGCTGGTGCTTGTCATCATGGGCATGCGAGTGTTCGGCTTTCTCGTGGCTGTGATCATGGCCATGATCGTGCCCGGCGGCTGCTTTCTTGCGCAGCGGTTGGAACTTGGCCTGCAGCGGTTTCTGACCCGGCACATTCAGCACCACCAGCACCTGCATGTCCTCGCTGCGCTCATAGCTGCCGGTGCCGCTGAGTTTGTTGCCGCCAGCGGCCGCCAGCTTCAGCTGACTGGCTTTCTTGTTGGCGAGCACCGTGACGTTGGCGCTGATGCCATCCGATTTCTGTTCGACAAAAGCATGATCGGTCAGGTAGGCGTCCATTCCCTTGTCAGTCAGAACCAATTCGACGTGGTATTGCGCAGCCATTCGCAGCTGGCCGCCATGCGGGGCTTTTTGTTGGTCCAGCCAGTTGTCGTCATGGGCGGCCGCTACTTGAATAAACATTGCCGACGCGGCTAGCAAAAGGGCTTTCATATTCATGGTAAATCTCCTGGTCAGTAGCAAAGAATCGAAAAGTGTCGATAAGTAGTGGGAATGCAAATGGTTCAAAAAGTTTCCTTGCCGGACTCGGCCAGCAATTTCCGCAGCGGCTTTTCGCCAACCAGCAGAAATGCCACCGGCGTCACCAGCGTGTCGAGCAACGTCGAGCTGATCAGCCCGCCGAAAATCACCACGGCGACCGGATGCAGGATTTCTTTGCCCGGCTCGCCGGCCGACAGCACCAATGGAATCAGCGCGAATGCGGCGGTCAGTGCCGTCATCAACACCGGTGTCAGCCGTTCGAGCGAGCCACGGATAATCATCTGCTGACCAAACTGTTCGCCTTCATGCGCGCACAGGTTCAGGTAGTGGCTGATTTTCAGAATGCCGTTACGGGCGCTGATGCCGGCCAACGTGATGAAACCGATCAAGCTGGCGACCGACAACGGCTGGTCGGCCAAGTACAACGCAAACACGCTGCCGACCAAGGCCAGTGGAATGTTCGCCATGATCAGCAAGGTCAGCGTGGTAGAGCGGTAGCGGCTGTACAGCACCAGAAAAATCAGCGCCAGTGACACCAGTGACAGCAGCGCAATCAGTTGTTGCGCCTGTTCCTGGGCCTGGAACTGCCCTTCGAGCGCTGTGCTGTAGCCGTTCGGCATCGGATAGCTGTCGAGCACGGCACGGATATCGGCCACCACGTCCGACAGCGCGCGGCCATCGGTGTTGGCCGACAGCACGATGCGTCGCCGCGATTGTTCGCGACCGATTTGATTCGGGCCATCGGTTTCACGAATGCTGGCGACTTCGGTCAGCGGCACATGGCCTTTCGGTGTCGCGATAAGCAATTGCGACAAGCCGTCGGCGTTGCGGTAGCTGTCATCGACGCGCACCACCAAATCGTAGCGGCGATTGCCATCGACCAGCTGGCTGATGTGTTCGCCGCCAACGAGTTGCTCCAGCGAGCGCAGCACCTGTGCCGGCGTCACGCCGAGCGCAGCAGCGCGGGCGTAATCGAGCTGTACCTGCAATTGCGGCACGCGCACCTGTTTCTCGACGCTCAAATCAACCACGCCAGACACTTGGCTCAGCCGTTCGCGCAGGCCCTCAGCCAGGCCACGCAAACTGTCGAGATCGTCGCCGAAAATCTTGATGGCAATCTCGGCGCGGACGCCCGACAACAGGTGATCGAGCCGGTGTGAAATCGGCTGGCCGATGCTGATGCTGGCCGGCAGCTGATTCAGGCGCGCACGCAGATCGGCAATGATTTGCTCGCGGCTGCGGTCGCTGTCCTGCAGATCGACATCGAGTTCGCCGTAGTGCACGCCCTCAGCGTGTTCATCCATTTCGGCACGACCGGTGCGGCGACCGACGCTGAGCACTTCCGGCACCTGCAGTACGAGTTTTTCCGCCAGCGTGCCAACCCGGTTTGACTCTTCCAGCGACACGCCGGGTTTCATCAGCAGGTTGATGGTCAGCGTGCCTTCATTGAACGGTGGCAAAAAGCTGCGCGCCAGAAACGGCACCAACGCCATCGCCAGCAGCACCAGCACAAAGGCGCTCAACAGCACCGGTTTGGGGTGGGCGAAACTCCAGCGCAGCAAGGCTTCATCGCGCGCCTTCAACCAGCGCACCAAGCGGCTGTCGTGCTGTTCGCTGCCGATCGGTTGGCCAGCGCTGCCTTTGCTGCGGGCAGCCACTTTCGGCAGCAGCCATGAAGACAGTACCGGCGTTACCGTCATCGATACCAACAAGCTGGCTAACACCGAGACGATATAGGCAATGCCCAGCGGAATGAACAGCCGGCCCTCGATACCAGGCAGCGCAAACAAGGGCACGAACACCAGCACGACAATGGCGGTGGCATACACAATGCCGGAGCGGACTTCAATCGAGGCGTCGCGAACGACACTCAGCACGCTGTCACTACCACGCTGCCGCAGCCGGCGCAGAATGTTTTCAACGTCGACCACGGCGTCATCGACCAGCTCACCGACCGCGATCGCAATGCCGCCGAGGGTCATCGTGTTGATGGTCAAGCCGAGCCAGCTGAACACCACCAGCGTCACGGCAATCGACAAGGGAATGGCGGTCAATGAGATCAAGGTCGTGCGGGCGCTCATCAGAAACGCCACCAGCACCACCAATACCATCAGTGCACCGTCACGCAGCGCTTCTTGAACGTTGCTGACCGAGGCCTCGATGAATGTCGCTTGCCGGAATAGCACTTCGACGGGTTTGACGCCTTCCGGTCGGCTTTGATTGAAGCGCGTCAATTCGGCTTCGACGGCGCGGTTCAAGGTCAGCGTATCGGCGCCTGGTTGTTTCTGCACCGACATGATGACCGCGGGTTCCGCCATGTAACTGGCATCACCACGTTTGGGGCGCGCCGCCAGGCTGACTTCAGCGACCTGCATCAGCAGAACCGGATGGGCATCGCGGTGCGCAACGACGAGCCGGCGCAAATCCTCCAGCGAGGTATTTCTGCCCTGATGGCGGATCAGGTATTCGCGACCGGCCTGATCGAGAAAACCGCCGCTGGTGTTCTGACCAAAATCCTGCAACGCGTCGGACAGTTCGGCCAGCGAAATGCCGAGCGCACTGAGCCGCTGCGGATCCGGGGTTACGCGAAACTCGCGCACCTCACCACCAATCGGAATTACCTGGGCGACGCCGGGCAATGCCAACAGTCGTGGCCGCAAATCGTACTCGGCCAGCTCGCGCAGCTGCATCGGATCGACGCCGTCGGCACTGAGCGCGATCAGCAGAATCTCGCCCATGATCGACGAGATCGGTCCGAGCTGCGGACCAACGCCGCTCGGCAATTGTTCGCGCGCGCTTTGCAGCTTCTCGGCGACCAATTGCCGGTTGCGATAGATCTCGGTACCCCAATCGAACTCGACATAGATTACCGACAAGCCAATGCCGGAAACTGACCGCACTCGGGTGACCCCGGGCATGCCATTGAGCGCCGACTCGAGCGGAAAACTGACGAACTGCTCGACTTCTTCCGGCGCCATGCCCGGCGCTTCGGTCATCACCGTGACGGTCGGTCGGTTCAGGTCCGGAAAGACATCGACCGGCAAACGCTGCAGCGAAACAAAGCCGCCGATCAGCAGCAGCAGGGCCAGCACCAGCACGAACGGTCGCTGGCGCAGGCTGAGGGCAACAATTTGGTTGAACATGTGCGCCTCCGTCAGCGAATTTGCTGCAGCAGCGAGGCGCCGCTGATGACCACGCGATCACCGTCATCAAGACCGGCACTGATCAGCGCGCGATTGTCCGGCAACGGTTCGCTTGTCACAGCAACCAGCTTGAACTGCTCCGGCGCAATTTTGATCAATACGGTGGGCCGACCATCATCGCCGCGCAGCAGCGCCGACTGCGGCACCGAGGCGCCGCGCTGCTTGTCGCTGCTTTGCGCCAGCACGGTGCCAATGGCGCCGGTGGCGAGTTCGCGGGCATTGCCAACCACCTGGAACTGCACCGGCACGGCTTGGTCGCGCAGCTTGCGGCCGACACCGAGCAGCTTCAGCGGATATTGCTTGCCGTTGTGGACAAACACCGCTTGCTGCACCGAGCGCAGATAGCGATCGTCATAGGCCGCAGCTTCAACGGCGAGCGCGTCATTGCTGATGATTTCAAACACGGTGCTGCCGGCATCGATCTGCGCGCCGGCGATCACCGCCGCTTCGCTGATCACGCCGCTGATGGGTGCCCGTAGCGGCAGCTTGGCATGCAGGGAATCGTTCAGTGCCGCGCGCTGGGCGCGCAGGCCAGCGACTTCGACTTCTGCCTGATCGAGTTCGCGCCGCGGCACGCTATCGCGAATGCTGCTGAGCCGGTCCAAGCGTTTCTCCGCCGCATTCAGCGAGGCTTCGACCCGGGCCAATTCACCGGTCATGGTTGCCCGGGCACTCTGATCCAGAATCGGTTCCAGTAGCGCCAGGATATCGCCAGCTTTGACGGTGCTGCCTAGCGTCGGCAGACGTTTGCCGGCTGGCAGTACGCGCCCGGTTTGCGTTGCCTGCACCAGGCCACTGCCATTGGGGTCGGCGATCACTTGACCGTTCAAACGCAGACTCATGGCGTGTTCGCCGATCGCGACCCGTTCGGTGCGCACATTGAGCAGACGCTGTGCCGATTTTGGGACAAACAGGCTGCCATCAGGCAGGCGCCGCGGCACATCGCCATCGATCACTGTGGTGGCTTCTGCGGCTTCATCATGGCTATGACCGTCGCTGTGATCACCACCGGCTTGAGCGGTCGGTGCGATCAGCGCCGCTAGCAACAGAGCGGGGGCCAGTAGCACGACAACGACATGGCGCTGACGCCGGCCGTAGAGCCAGAAAGCCGCCGCCAAAACGGGCAGCACCAGCAAGGACCATAACCAGTTGCGGACATCGCTGTGCGCGGGCGCTTCGTGTTCAGGCACCAGCAATTCACCGGCCAGCAGATCGGCGCCAGTGTCGGTGATCACCGTCAACACCAGAGCATGGCTGCCATGCGCCAGGGGCGCGGCCAATTCCGTCTGATACTGGCCGTCGCCGATGCGGGTGAGAGCGAGCATCTGTTCGCCAAGTTGCAGCTGCAGCTCGGCGTTCAGCGGTGCATTGCTGTCGCTGACATCCAGCCACAGGGTCAGGCTTTGTTCCGTGGCGACCAGCACCGCTTCGGCAAATTCACCTTGCAGCGTGGCGCGTGGTACGCCTGCCGTTGGTGTTACCGCCGCTGCGGTTTCGTCACCGTGATCTTCGCCGCCATGGGCGAAGGCGGTGGGCGTCAGCAATGTGCCGCTGATCAACATCAGCAAGGCAAGGTAGGGGCGCAGCAGAAGCGCGGTTTTCATGATGACGATACTCGGCGAAATGATGGACGATGCGCTCATGGCAATACCCCTTCAGCCAATATCAGCCGGGCGAGTGCATCGCGCTGTTGTTGTTGCTGCTGCGACAGGTTTTCGTGGCTGTCAAACAGCCGCTGTTGTTGGCGCAGCAATTCGCTGAGTGCAAGTTCACCGGCTGCGAAAGCGGCCTGTGCGAACTGCCAGCTTTGCTCGGTCAATTGCAGCTGTTGTGCTGCCAACTCGCGTTGTTGACGGGCGCGGGCATAGTGCCGGCGAGCTTGCTGCTGTTCCTGCAGCAATTGCTGGCGCAGCTGCTGCGCTTCGGCTTCGGCGCTGAGCCGTTCGGCTTCGGCAGTGGCGGCGGCCTGGTTGCGGCTCGAGCCGCTGAAAAGGGGCACGCTGAGGCGGATGCCGGCGCTGTCGACGCGCTCATCGAGCAGCGGATCTTCCTCGCGTTTCATCAGCAAGCTCACTTCGGCGTCGCCGGTATGGCGGCGCTCCAGTTGCGCGCGCGCGGCGGCAGCCTGTGCTTTCGCCAGTGCTTGCTGTAATTGCGGATGTTGCTCGGCGGGTGCCGCCGCAGGCAGCAGCGCGGCCTCAATGAGATCGGTGAAAGCTGGCACGTTACCGACTCGCAATTGCCAGGCCAGTCGGGCTTCTTCCGCCGCTTGTTCAGCGCTGAGCACCGTGGCATCGGCGCTCAGCGTTTCGCTGTCTGCCAAAAGCTGATCGGCGCGCGCCAGTTCGCCGGCGCGGACTTTCTGGCCGACGTTTTCGGCCAAGGCCTGTGCGACCTGCAAACGTTGCTGGCTCAGGGTCAGGGCGTCTTCGCGATAACGGCGCTCGCTGTCGATGCGCAGCAATTCGGCGGCCAGACTCAGACGCAACCACCGCGCTTCGGCGGTGAGGGCGTGGCGCGCCGCATCCGCCTGCTGTTGGCGATCGCTGCGGTTGGTCGCGAACGGTAGCGACAATTCAAATTCGGTTTCGCGACCGGCGCCATCACGCTCATCCAGCCGCGACAGTGCGACGGTGGGCGCGCCGGCGAGAAAGCCATAGGCCTGGTCTTGGCTGGCTTCTGCCGCGTCGGCACGGGCCTGCAAAGCCTGGGCAGCGGGATGGCGCAGCCAGTAGGCGTCGAGCGCCTGTTCCAGCATCTGGTCGGCGGCGGCCGGCCGGGTCAACAACGCCAACAACAGCAGTGCTGACGCTCGCCCACAACCGGGCAAAAAAGGAAACGAATGCATGACAGCCTCGTCAGTGAATCTGGACAATGCATGCGGTCGATAGCGCCTGAATGACAGGCAGCCATGACGACGGCACGCGCGGCACCGGATTACAGCGAGGAGGTTCGGGGGGGACGATTCAGATCGTGCGAGAAGCCGGCGCGTTGATCGCCGGTATTACTGAGCTGCAGGCCGCTGATTTGCGGCGGGTTCTGCGACAGCACGCTGATCACCAGCAGGGCCGAGCAATGTTCTTCGCACTGACCGCAGTGTTGGCAGTTGTCGGCGTCGTTGGTCTCTTGGGATTCGGCCTGAGCGAACGCTGTTTGCGCAAGGTCGGTCTGCGCAAGGTCGGCTAGCCCTGAATTGCCGTGCTCGGCATTGGCTGCTATGCCCGCCGCATGATGCGGCTCGTGTTCGTGATGGCCGCCATGGTGATCGGCCGCCGCCGGGGCATGCTGGCTGTGATCGCCAACCACGGCTGTCATGCCGGCCGCCGCCGGGCTGGCGCAGGCCAGCGCAT
>CAMLNB010000082.1 GCA_946481205.1 uncultured Kangiella sp.
GTCGGCGTGAATTCGCGGCCTTCAATCTTGGCGTGGAAGCGGCCCATGCCACCAAAGAAGTTATCGACCAGGCTGAACACCAGCTTGGCTTCCATGGTGAACAAGGCCGTACCGCGCAAAGGCTTGATGCGGACCATGTTCAGGCTGGTCGGCACAAACAGCGAGTGGATGTACTCGCCGAACTTGATCATCTGGACGCCGTTGATCGAGACCTCGCAGGCTTGCCGCATCAGATTGAACAGACTGATACGCATATGCCGGGCAAAGCGCTCGTTGATCATTTCCAGCGTCGGCATCCGGCCGCGGACAATCCGGTCCTGCGAGTTGAAGTCATAGCTTCGCGCTTCGCCAGGGGCATAGTCCTCGCCACTGGTGTCAATGTCGCCGTCATCAACGCCATGTAACAGGGCGTCGATTTCGTCTTGGCTTAAGAGATCGGTAGTCGCCATCGTTTCGCTATCCGGTCACTGCATGACAAACTGGGTGATCAAGATCCGCTCAATCAGCGGTTTCTTTTCTTCGCGCTCAATCGCTTCCCGCGCCTTGGCCAGCGCCTGATCGCGAAATGCTTGCTGGCCTTCGGCGGTCATCAGCTGATCGGCATCGGTAGTGCTAAGCAACATCAGCAACTCACTGCTCAGTAGCGGCACGTGCTTTTTGACCGCCAGCTCAGCGTTCGGGGTTTTGACCGCAAACACCACCTGCAGTTTGACCG
The DNA here is from genome assembly GCA_946481205.1 of uncultured Kangiella sp. The sequence continues at coordinate 716 of CAMLNB010000082.1, forward strand.
TCCGCGATTTGCCGGCACTGGGCAGATTCGCGATCAACGGCTCGTTCAGTGCGATGTAGAGCAGACTCGGAGCGCCTTCCGGCAACTCTTCTTCCGGCTCTTCTGCGGCTTCATGAGCGGCGGCCTCGCCGTCAGGGCCCCCCTCCGCAGCCGGATCTTTCTTGAGCAGGAAGAATGCAGCACCGCCGCCGATGGCCAGCACCAGCACGAGGATGCCAACAATGATCAGCAGCTTCTTTTTGCCGCCACTCTTGCCAGCCTCACCCAGCTCCAAATCTTGTTTTTCCGCCATCAGAAGTCCCCTCGCCTTGCGACACTCGAATGCAGCTTTTGGGCCAGCACCGAAATCAAGAAAAAATGTCTTGGCTAACAATCACTTGAAATGTAGTTCAAGTTTTGAATTTGTGCTGGCGCCGGGAATTTGGCGTTGTCGAGTCGCGCTATCAGCGCAAAAAAGCAAAACGCCGACTGCTAGCCGGCGTTTTGTCGAAACTGCGGATGCGGAAAACAACGCTAGTGAATGTTCAGATCGCGGCTATCAGGCAAAGTCGTCGATCAGGCCACTACCGCTGAGCTGACGCATGACCGGCTGGTCCAGAACACCGTCGTCCTCGGTTTTCCCCGTACGAGAGGCATTCGACTGCTGTGCTCCCTGCTCTTGGTCACGCCGCCCCTGCTCCACTTCGACCTGGCCGAGCAGCAGACCGCCCTGACCAAACAATTCGCGCAATCGCGGCAGTGCCTGTTCCAGCTGATCGCGGGTGGCTTGATGGCTGACGACAAAATGCAGATGGGTTTCGTTGTCGCTTTGGCTGATGCGGACTTCAATCGGTCCCAGCTCCGGTGGGTCCAGACGGATCTCCGCCTGCTGATTGCCGACCTTGGCCTGCCAGAGCAATTGATTGCCGAGCAAGGTATCGAAGTGCGGTGAGCGGATATTCAAGCCCGGCACCGGCTGCGTTGCCTCGTTGGTTGCATGGCTGGCCGTGGCGCTGGCCGGGCCAGCGGCGAAAATCGCGAGAGCCGGCTCGGCGGTGGCGCGCGCTGTCAGCGTTGCGTTAGCGACCGACTCTGGCCGAGCCAACAAACCAACCGAGGTCTTGCTGGCCTGTTCCAGCAACACGCTCCAACCGTCGATCGCATCGTTGGCGGCCAGTGCCGTTTCGACCGGCGTATCGCCAACCGGCTCGGCAGCGCTCTCAAGCCGGACCAGCGGCTGTCGCACCAGCAACTCCGCCGGCAAGCGTTTGCCGGTGAGCGGCAATGCCGCCGACAGCTCGACTGCCGCTGCGTCTGTCTGCTCAGCGTCACTGCCCAGCGCACCAATGCCTATCGCTTGGGCAACAGCCTGCTGCACAGGGCTGGCAATGCGCTCGGTCGGCAGCATCAACGCGACCGGCAGCTCGGTCAACATCACGGCCGGCTCGGCGCTTTCACTTGTCGGCTCGGACTCGGATTCTGATTCAGGCTCGCTGGCGGCGATGTCCTCGCTTTCGTCAGGCGGTTCGCCCTGCCATTGCATCGCGGCGGCCATGTCCAGCAGCGCCGTGAACGACGTCGTGGCAGCGCTATCGCCTTCCGCTGCAGCAGATTCGGCTGCGCCAGCCACAACCGGCGCCGCAGGTGCGGCGGCTGCCGTGCTCAGCAACAAAGGGGATGTCATCGGGGGCTCCTGCCAGCGCCACATCAAGCGGCAACACGCTATTGCTCAGCAACTGGCATGCCAGCGGCTAGGCACTGGCAGGTGGGCGATGTCTTTAGCTGGGGAAACGTTGTCTCAGTTCTTGCTGGACGGTGGCCAACTCGGTTTCCAGCGCCTGCAGTGCGGTTGGCATGGCGGTCGCCGCCGCGGCAGCTTGGGTCGCCAGCGCTTCCAGCTGCTGGCAGCGCTGCGCCAGTTCAACGGCGCCGAGATTGCTGCTGCTGCCTTTCAGGCTGTGTGCCTGCCGGCGCGCGTTGTCCCAGTCCTGCTGCTGCATGGCGCGCTGCAAATGCTGCAGCCGATCGGCGCTGTCGCGCAGAAATGCCTCGACCAGATTGCCAAGATCATCGCCCATCAGGTCGATCAATTCGCTGAGTTGTTGTGGGTCAAGAGCCGACATCGGCGGTTACTGCCCCTGTTCGTGGCTGAGCTGCCAGTCGTAATTGGCTTCGACTATATTGCCACGGCCTTCGAATTGCAGCGAATGGCAGAGCGAGGCCAGCAGATTCAAACCGCGGCCGCCATAGCTGGTGTCATTGGCTTGACGCGCTTGCCAGCTGCGCCAATCAAAACCCTGGCCACTGTCTTCCACCCGCATCCGCAAGCGACCACCATTGGTCCGCGGTTGATGTTCGAACACCAGTCGAACATAACCCTGCTGCAGCGAATTCAAGCGCTCCTGACGCTGGCGATAGTATTCGCTGAAGCCTTCGTGCGTTGATTTCAATGCCGAATCCAGTTGCAGGATGCCGTGATCGAGCGCATTGGAATACAACTCGGCCAAAATCGTGAACACCCGACCGCGATGGGGCCGCAATGCTGGCAACTCCATCAACACCTGCAACAACAATGGCAAGGGATCAAAATGTTGTAGCGCCTGCGTACGCAGCTCGTACTCGAAACGCCAATCCAAAGGCCCGATGCCGATCGGCAATGGTCCGCTCGGCAAGGTGTCTGCGCTGGCCGACCACGGCACCAGTTTCACCTCAACCATGCTGACATCGTCACGCGGCGCCAAGCCGTTGCCGAACAGACTCAGCGCCCGCTGCACGGCAACAAAGGCACCGTCCTCGCTGGCGGTTTCGACACTGCTTTCCAGCCGTTCACTGCCAAACATTTCGCCGGCGGCGTTGCTGGTTTCGATTACGCCATCGGAGGTCAGCAGCAGCCGATCACCGGGCAGGAAAACCACCCGCTGGATCTGCGGACGGAACCGCTCACGCCCGACGACGCCCAGCGGCAAATGCTGGGACGGAAAGCGCGAAATGATGCCTTCGCCGGCGCGAGTCAGAAAGCCATCCGGCATACCACCGTTCCAGAGTTCCATCATTTCGCCGCGAAAATCGATATCGGCACCAATGGCGCAACAGAACACCCCAGTCGGCAAGATTTCTTTCAATCGCTGGTTTATCTCGGCCAAGATATCGACCAACGCGAAACCCTTCTGGGTCATGCCATAAAAAATTTCCGATACCGGCATCGCGCCGATTGCTGCCGGCAAGCCATGACCGGTGAAATCGCCGAGCAGCACGTGCAAACCACCGGCCGGCTTTTCCGCCGCCAGCAGCAAATCACCGTTGAAGATATACATCGGTGACAACTGGTAGCGGATGGTTGGCGCATCCAGGCAACCCGGATGGGCGATGTTGTCGAACAGGATCTTGGCGAGCTGTTGTTCTCGCACCAATCGTTCGGTATGGAAATGAATCTCGTCGCGCTGACGGGCAACGGTGTCATACAGCTGTTGCATCCGGCTGAACGCCCGCAACTTGGCTTGTAGAATCAGTTTCTGATACGGCTTGGTCAGGAAATCGTCGCCGCCGACTTCGAGGCAGCGCGCCAGAGCGTTAACATCGGTCAAAGCGGTCAGAAAGATAATCGGCACCAGGCGGCTGCCGGCCATCATCTTGATCTGGATGGCCGCGTCGTAACCATCGAGCTCCGGCATCAGCACATCCAGCAACACGATATCCGGTTGCTCAGCCAGAAAGCGCTGCACCGCTTGGCGACCGTTCTCGGCCTCGACCACGCTGTGACCTTCGCGCTGCAACAAGCTGCGCAGAATCAACCGGTCGCTGCTGTTGTCGTCTGCAATCAAAATGCGCAGGGCATCGGCCGCCACGAGACATCCCCTGTCAGCAAAACGGCCACCCTCGGGTGACCGTTCGGCAATGGAAATCGAGTCGACCGCAGCCGACTCAGGAAATCTTGAACAACTGCTCGAAGTTGGAAATCGTCAGGATCTTCTTCACGTCATTGTTGCAATGCTGGATGCTGATGTTGGCACTGTCGCCACCAGCGTAATCACGCAACAACAACAGCATGCCGAGCGCCGAACTGTCGAGATAGGTCGCTTCGTGCATATCAACGACATAGCTCTTCGGCTTGACGGGCAAATTCTCATAGGACTCACGAAACGCTTGGTGCGAACTGAAATCAAACCGGCCGGAAATACGGATGGTCAGCTCGGTGCCATCGGCACTCTTGCTACTGCTGATCGCCATGAACCACTCCTGAAGCCGCCCGGCGGGCTTGACCGGACGCAAGCGGAAGACATCCTGCTATTGGGAAAGCCTGCTAACTATAGCGCAAGCGGAACGCAGGTCCAGCTCCGACCGGCCTTGTTTGACAAAACAGCTTGGTAATTCGCCCGGATGCGGCGCCACCACTGAGGTCAGCGCTTGGGCTGGCGCAGGTGGGCACGCTGGGCCGAGCGGTCGTCCTGCACCGCCTGCTCGCGCTTGTCGGCCTGTCGTACTTCCGATTGCTGCAGGTTGCCGACCACGTTGTTGATAGCCTTGGCCTTGCTGGCCCGTTGCTGCCACTGGCCGGTCCGTTGCTCGACCTGGACCACCGCGCCGCGGATGCGTTGCTGCTGCTGCTCAATGGCCCGATCCAACTGACCCAGGAACTGTTGGAACTGTTGCAATTCGATGCCATTGAGACCGGAACGGCCGCGGCGCTGAAAATCGGCGACGTATTCCTGCCGATAGGTCTGCAGTTCAAGCAACCGCTGCTCTTCGCTGACTTGCGCCTGCTTGGCCTCACCCAAAGCCTGCGCGGCCGAGCGTTCCTGTTTGTCGGCCAACCGGGCCACCGGCTGCAAGCGTTCTGAGCGAGTCATGGTTCGGTACAACTCCTAGCGCGTGAATACAGGCAGGCACGATGCTGCGCTGACATCAGCGGCGACGGTTAGCAGGTAGTGTAGTCGTGTCTTGGGCCAAAATTCCTTCCAAGCCGAGCAAACTGTCTTTCAACGGCACTTTCTCATTCATGCCCTGACGTAAAAACTCATTGATCACAGGCATCAGGCTGATCGCCTCGTCAATCGCACCATCAGCACCGCTTTGATACGCACCGACCGTGATCAGATCACGGTTCTGTTGATACGTTGCATAAATCTGCTTGACCAACACCGCGGCGCGCTGATGTGCCATGGCGGTAATCTGCGGCATCGCCCGGCTGATCGACGCTTCAATGTCGACGGCGGGATAATGACCGGCCTCGGCCAAGCGGCGCGAGAGTACGATGTGTCCGTCCAAGATGGCGCGAGCGGCGTCGGCGATCGGATCTTGTTGATCATCGCCTTCGGTCAAAACGGTATAAAACGCCGTGATTGAACCGGCACCCTTTTCAGCGTTGCCGGCACGCTCGACCAACACCGGCAGTTTGGCAAAGACCGATGGCGGATAACCTTTTGTCGCCGGCGGCTCACCAACGGCCAAGGCAATTTCACGCTGGGCCTGACAATAGCGGGTCAGTGAATCCATCAGCAGCAAGACTTGTTTGCCTTCGTCACGAAACGATTCGGCAATCGTCGTCGCGACTTGCGCGCCCTGCAATCGCAGCAAAGGCGGCAAATCGGCCGGCACCGCAACAACCACGGCACGCTGCAAACCTTCTTCACCCAGAATGTGCTCGATGAACTCTTTGACTTCGCGACCACGCTCGCCGATGAGCCCCACCACGATCACATCGGCTTCGGTGAATTTGGTCATCATGCCGAGCAGCACGCTCTTGCCGACGCCAGAACCGGCAAACAGGCCCATGCGCTGACCGCGACCCACGGTCAGCAAAGCATTGATCGCCCGCACACCAACATCGAGCGGTTCGCTGATCGGGTGACGCGCTAACGGATTGATCGGTTTCGCGGCGAGTGAACGGCGGTGTCCCGCCAACGGACCACGACCATCAATCGGTTGACCTTCGCCATCGAGCACACGGCCAAGCAAATCACTACCAACCAGAATTTCTGCTGCGCCGGAAATCGGCAACACCGTTGCACCGGGACCGAGTCCGTGCAGATCGGCAGTTGGCATCAGGAACAAACTTTCGCCGGAAAAGCCGACGACTTCGGCACGATGCAAACGGCCATCATGACCGCGGATCAGGCAGCGACCACCCACCGGCAAACGGCACCCGACAGCCTCCAGGGTCAGACCAACCATACGCACCAATTTGCCTTCCGCCTGCAGGCCGGGCGCGCTGCTAACGCGCGCCTGATAGACTTCAAGGCGACGGTGTAGCGGCATTCGTTGACTGAGGCTCATCGTCACTCCGCTCACCGCCCATGACATGGGCAAACACCGCAGCAATGCGGCCTTCGATGCTGGCATCGACCGTGGCATCATCGGTCAGTACTCGGCAACCGCCACGGCTCTGACTCGGATCGTCAAACACGTGCCAGGTGTGTTCGCCGCCGGCATCGAGCGCAAACACTTCGCGCACCAACGCCGCGTCTTCTGGATGCAAATAGACCCGTATCGTTTGCCGTGACATCGGCAGTAACTGCACTGCTTCTCGCACTACCGCGATGATCTGGCCGGGCGCACTGCGCAATTCACGCCGGATAATCTGTTTGGCCACCGACAAAGCCAGCTGCACCAGTGCCAGCTCGGTTTGCTCATCCATGCTGTTCAGCGGTCGCGCCAAGGTATTCAAGACCGCCTCGACCCGTTCGCGCTGCCGCAGCAGCTCGGCTTCAATTTGTTTGCGGCCGTCGGCCAGACCTTGCGCCAAACCGTCGCGATGGCCGTTCTTCAGACCTTCTTCGTAACCTTCATGACGGGCTTGCTCACGCAGTTGTTGCAACATTTCCGCGGTGACAATCGAACCCTGGCTGCCGCCGGCAGCACCCGGCACCCGTGGCGGCGGACGCGAGGCTGCATTGACCGCCGTCTCTTTCATCTCCGGCAGTTGCCAAGGCCGCACAACCGGCGTTTCATTGGCCATGACGTTGTCCACCGCTGCTTGTTTTCATCACGATGATGACGTTCAAATCATCTGCTCGCCGCTGCCACCAAGCACGATCTCGCCGGCATCGGCCATCCGTCTGGCGACGGTCAGAATTTCTTTCTGGGCCTTCTCGACATCGCTCAGCTTGACCGGACCCATCGACGCCAGATCTTCCCGCATCAGCTCGGCTGCCCGTTTCGACATGTTCTTGAAGATCTTCTCGCGCATATTTTCATCAGCGCCTTTCAATGCGGTGATCAGCGTTTCAGTAGACACTTCACGCAACAAGGTCTGGATACCGCGATCATCCACCTCGATCAGGTTCTCGAACACGAACATCAGGTCTTGAATCTTCTGCGACAAGTCCTCATCGACCTGTTTGATCTGATCGATCAGCGCGCTCTGAATGGAGCCATCAAGGAAGTTGATGATGTCAGCCGCGCGTTTGGTGCCACCGAGGTTGGCCGACTTCGAACCGGTCTGACCGGAGAGCTGCCGCTCCATGATGTTATTGAGTTCCGACAAAGCTGCCGGCTGCACCGCCTCCAGCGAAGCAATCCGCATGGTCAGATCCAGCTTGACCTTCTCCGGGAACTGCGACAGCACCGCAGCCGACTGATCCGGATCCAGATAAGCCAGCACAATGGTCTGAATCTGTGGGTGTTCATAACGAATCAGATCGGCGACCGCTCGCGCATCCATCCATTTCAGAGTATCCAGGCCCTTGGTGTTGGCGCCGGCCAGAATGCGATCACAAAGCGCATCGGCCTTGTCGTTACCTAGTGCCGCACGCAAGGTGTTGCGAATGTATTCTTCGGTACCAATACCGATACCGGTTTGTTTCTCGACTTCGATCAGAAATTTGCTGACCACTTGATCAACGTCGGCACGCTCGACATGCTTGACAGCGGCCATAGCCAAGCCGATACGTTGCACTTCTTTCGGCCCCATATGCTTGAGCACCTGGGCGGCATGATCCTCACCGAGGCTCAGCAGCAGTATGGCTGCCTGCTCAGTGTTGTTGAACCGGTCGACCGTCAGCGCTTTGCCTTCCGCTTCGCCCGGTTTCTTTTCTGCGACTTGGGTATCAGGCATCTTTTTCCATCCACGATTTGACGACCTGCGCTACCAAGGTCGGATCGGATTGCACAACCGCTTTGGCACGCGCAACCGAATCGAGTTCAGTGGTAACGGGTGGCGGCAGACTCAAGGAACCACCGGGCCCAGACAGGCTTAAGGTGTCGTCGCGCATTCCTTCGGGCCCCATACCTGCCAGTGTAGCTTGCCGCAACGCTTCGGCACTTTGTTCTTCGCCGGACAAGCGCCGCATTACTGGCCGCAACACGCCAAGCACAAATACGACAGCGATAATCAGGCCCAACAAAGGTTTGAACAGCATCTGGAACCAGGCCTGTTCCCAAAGCGGAATGCTTTGCGGCTCTTCTGGTACTTCCGCACGGACAAACGGGAAGCTTTGCACTTCAACAATATCGCCACGCTGAGCATCAAAGCCTATGGCACTTTGTACCAAGCGGGTGATGTTGGCGATGTCGGCCGACGCACGTGCCTGCCTAGCCGGTGCCGCAGCGGCGGCCGGATCGGTGGTATCGGCCGGTGTTGCGGCCGCAGGTGCCACATAATCCAGACCGATGGATGCCGTCACCCGACGCACCACGCCGATTTGCGAACGGGTATGACTGATTGTGGTGTCGTGGTCATAGTTGCGCTCGGCTTCTTCGCGCTTGCTGCCGTTGCCGCCAGTAGCGGCGGTGGCGGCGGTATTCGCTGCGCCGGCCACCTCTGGCGCTGTCGCCGGCGTCGGTGGTTGATTGCTCAGGGCACCGGGCACGCCTTGCGCCCCGGCGGTGGCGTTCTGCTCATTCAACACTCGTTCCGAACGCAGCGCCGGCAAATCGGCGTTATAGACCTTTTGTGTCGCCTCTTGCGCGCTGAAATCCATATCGACATGCATTTCAACGGTGTAATTGCCGGCACCAACAATCGGCTCCAGGATGCGCTCGACTTTTTTGCGCAACTCCTCACTGCGTTTACGACTTTCCGCAAATTCTTTGCTCGACTGAATCTCGTCCTGGCTCATGCTGCCAGAATGATGCAGGCGGCCAAACTGATCGGTGATTGTCACGCGACTGGCATCAAGGTTCGGCACGCTACCGGCGACTAGGTCGACAATTGCGCGAATCTGTTCGGCATCCAACGACCGCGCCGAGTACAGATTCAGCAAGACCGAAGCACTGGGCCGCTCGTTGTCACGCAGGAATACCGCTTCTTTTGGTAGCGCCAGATGCACCTCGGCGGCGCGAACGCCGGCGAACTGCTCAATAGTCCGCGCCATCCGAATCTCTTGCGTGCGCAGCAATCGCGCTTGTTCCAAACGCTGGCTGACCGAGAAGCCGCTGTCACGCGCCAATAGTTTGTCAACTTCGGCACCGCCTACTTCCAAACCTTGCGCGGCCAATTGCATCTGCACGCGCGAATAGTCTTCCTGGGCGACACTGATGCTGCCGTCATTCTCCATCCGGTATGGGACTTTCAGCTGTTCCAACATGCTGACGATGGCCAGCGCGTTTTCCCGATCCACCGGACCAAGCGGCCGCATCAGTGGCTCGCGCAGCCACAGCACGACTAACAAGCCCAGCGCAACACTGGCGGCCAAGCCGATCAGGATGCCAACCTGACGCAGCACCGTCATATTGCTCAGATTGGTCAGAATGCCGCCACTGACCAGTCCACCACCCGGTGTCGTGACCAATGCATTCTCTTGCGCGACTTCTGCCATAGCGTACTGCTCCACGTGCTGCGTGATGATTACCGTCAACTTACCGTTCGTTCAGGCCGAGGCAATGTCCACCCAGCCCGTTACGCTCTTGCCACTTCACTACACCGGCATGTTCATGATGTCCTGATACGCCGACACCAGCCGATTGCGCACCTGCACGGTAGCCTGAAACGCGATGCTGGCTTTCTGGCTTGCCACCATCGCCTGTACCAGACTGACGCTCTTGTCGCCCAGCTCGACCCGCGTTTGTAACGCACCCGCTTGTTGTTGCAGCTTATTGACATTGTCAATGGCATTGCTGAACAAATTGCCGAACTGTTGAACGGCATTGGTGCCACCCGTGCTCGGCGTCAACGCACTTTTCATGACCTCGGGCCGTGCAGAGTCGGCACGCCCGACTTGTCCGGCCAAGCTGCGCAGCTCCTGCAACAACTGATTGCGATCGATCGTATTCATGGGTTAGCTCCCGTCTTCATTCTCGGCGTGTCAGGAGAGGCTCGGTACCACATAACCCATCTCACGCATTCGGGCCAATTTGTAGCGCAGCGTGCGCGGGCTGATACCAAGCTGTTTGGCAATACTCTCGCGGGTATCGCCGCTTTCCCGCAAGGTCTGCAGAATGCGTTCGAACTCGATACGCCGCACCGCATCGCTAAGCCGGTTCTCTGAACCAGGCTCCGCAGGAGTCAGTTCATCGGCGGCGGCATGATTGGCTTGCAGCTGAAAATCATCGGCATTGAGCACCCGACCGTTTTGCAGGATCAGCGCGCGTTGCACGGCATTGTCCAACTCGCGGACATTGCCGGGCCAGCTGTAAGCGGTCAGTGCCGCCATGGCTTCGACACTCAGTTTCGGTGCCACGCGCTGGCCGCCGCGACAATGCCGGCCGATCAGATGTTCGGCAATAGGCACGATGTCGCCCGGTCGTTCGGCCAGAGCCAGGCAACGCAGCGGAAAGACATTGAGCCGGAAATACAGATCCTCGCGAAACCGATGCGCCTTGACCTCATCGAGCATATTGCGGTTCGAGGTCGCGACAACACGGACATTGAGCGAGATCGGTTTGCGCCCGCCGAGCCGCTCGACTTCCCGCTCCTGCAGCACACGCAGCAATTTCGCTTGCAGGTTCAGATCCATCTCGGAGATTTCATCGAGCAACAACGTCCCGCCCTGAGCTTGTTCGAATTTGCCGGGCGTTGCTTGATGAGCACCGGTGAACGCGCCTTTTTCGTAGCCAAACAAGGTGGCTTCCAGCATGTTCTCCGGGATCGCCGCACAATTGATGGCGACAAACGGGCCGTTGGCGCGCGGTGAATGATCATGAACATAACGAGCCAGCACCTCTTTGCCGACACCACTCGGCCCCGTCAACAGCACCGTAGCTTCGGATTCGGCGACTCGGCGCGCCAACGTCAACAATTCGACACTACGCGGATCGACTGCGACCGGACCGCTGCTGTCGAGTTGGGCGCGGGCATATTGGCGCACGGTTTCGACCAGGGTCTCAGGCGAAAACGGTTTCTGCAAATAGTCCGTTGCGCCATCCTGCATGGCCTTGACCGCATTACCGACGTTGCCGTAAGCCGTCATCAATACCACCGGCATATTGCTGTGAATGCGGCGGATATGGCAGAGCAAATCGTGCCCCGACATCTGCTCCAGATTCCAATCCGACAACACCAGATCCGGCGTTTGCTGGTGCAACATCAGCTGCGCCTGTTCAGCACTGCTGGCACTGCTGACAGCAAACCCGGCTGACTCCAAGGTATCGACGACCGCTTCGCGCAGTGCGTTGTCATCTTCCACGACCAGAATGGAAATATCTGTCACGGTCACTCTCTCCTGTTTCCTGACGGCCGGCCCGATGGCAATCAACCGGCACGCGCCAGCGCCATCGGCGCCAATGGCAAGGTCAAGGCAAAGCAGCTGCCGATGCCCGGCTCGCTGCTGATATGCAATTCGGCTTGATGCGATTCGGCAACCGCCTGGACAACAGCAAGCCCCAAACCGGTACCAGTTCGTTTGGTAGTGAAGAACGGTTCGCGCAAGCGCGACAGAACGCTGGGCGTCATGCCGCGACCGTTGTCGCGCACTGCAATGCAGACGTGTGTTTCATTCGGCTGGCTCAGCTGAAGCGTGATGTCGCCGTTATCAGATTTGTTTTGCAGACAGGCATGAATGGCGTTATCGATCAGATTGCCGATCGCGCCGAGCAACCCGTCGCGGTTGCCAATGACGACCAAACCGTTTGCGACCGACGTAGCTGCCGCATCACAGCGCAGCGTGACGCCGTGCTGCTGTGCCAACGGTGCGTAGATCTCGCAGATCTTGTCGAGCAGAGCCTGAACACTGAGCGGTTCGGCTTTCGGATTGCCACCGCCGGCAACCAGCAGCATGTCAGCAATTTGACGTTCCATATGTTGCAGGCGTTCGATCACGCGCGCCGCATGACGCGCCGTCGCGGCTTGCTCGTTGGTTTGCCGCTGCAACTGATGTGCACACAGCAGCGCGCTGGCGATTGGTGTTCGCAATTGATGGGCAAGACTCGCCATCAACTGCCCCATGCCCGCCAAACGCTCACGCTGTGCCAAGCGCGTTTGCAGGCGACGGGTTTCCGTCAGATCAGAGACGACAACCAACTGGCCAACACCGTCACTCATTGCGCGCGTTGCGATCTGGACGCGGCGGCCGTCACGCAAACTGACTTCATAACCATCATCGGCGCGCGGCTCGAAACTGCGGGCAATGACATCGCGCCAACGCTGGCCGAGCAGCGGCACGCCGAGCAAATCGATCGCTACCGGATTGGCATCCTGCACTTTGCCGTTGGCATCGAGCAGCAGCACGCCGACCGGCAACAAAGCCAGAATTTCACGCAAGGGTTGGCGGGCGGCGCCAGCGCTTGGCGTCGCCGCATGCAGGGCCGCTGATAACAGATCAGCAGAACGGTGATTGGAAATTGCAGCTTCGATCATGGTTACGCTCCGCGGCGAAAAGGCCGGTGGCGTAACCACTAATGCAGGGACTGTGCCAGATAAAAATATTCAAGAGATTCAGAAAGATACGAAGACAAGCGAAAACCGACGTCAAGCTTCCGTCATTTCCTCGCCACGGCCCATGCCGTACTTGCGCATCTTTTCCACCAGCGTGGTCCGGCGCATTTGCAGCCGCTCCGCCGCCCGCGCGACCACTCCACCGGCCTCGCTCAGCGCTTGATTGATAAATGCGATTTCGAGTTCGGCCATATAGTCCTTCAAGTTCAGACCATCGCGCGGCAACACCGCTACGGCACTGGTCGCCAGCGCACCGCTGCGATCTTCGCTGGCCAATGCCGGCGCCGACGTTACCGTCAGACCCTCGGCATGGCGATACTTGGTCGGCAGATCACCAACATCGACGACGCCATAGGGATACAGAATCGCCAGGCGCTCGATCAGATTCGCCAACTCACGGACATTGCCTGGCCAGTCATAGCGGCTGAGGCTGACCAGCGCATTCGGCGACAGGCGCACCGCCGGCGCGCCGGTCGCTTCGAGCCGGGAAATCAATTCATTGACCAGCAGCGGAATGTCTTCGCGGCGATCGCGCAGCGGCGGCATCTCGATTGGGAATACGTTCAGGCGATAAAACAAATCTTCGCGGAACTTGCCATCGGCTACCTGACGTTCGAGATTGCGGTGAGTCGCGGCGATGATACGGACATCGGCTTGTATCGTCCGGTTGCTGCCGACCCGTTCGAAGGTTTTTTCCTGCAACACCCGCAA
>CAMLNB010000083.1 GCA_946481205.1 uncultured Kangiella sp.
ATTACTGGCAAGCTTCGCATTCCGGGTTGTCGATGCTGCAGAGCTTCGGTGCCGGTTCGTCGGCGGCCATCAGCGGGGCGGCGGTGCTGACGCCAGCGGAGACCGCGTTCAGGGCGCCGTCGCTGACGGTCGACTTCTCGGTGCTGGTGGCGCCGAGCGAGCGCAGGTAGTAGGTGGTTTTGAGGCCACGGTACCAAGCCATGCGGTAGACCATGTCCAGCTTCTTGCCGCTCGGCTGGTTGATGTAGAGGTTCAAGCTTTGCGCTTGATCCAGCCACTTCTGCCGGCGCGAACCGGCTTCGACCAACCACTTGCAGTCGAGCTCGAACGCAGTGGCGAACATCGCTTTGATGTCGGCCGGGATGCGGTCAATCTTCTGCACCGAACCGTCGTAGTACTTCAGATCGTTGACCATGACGTTGTCCCACAGATCGCGCTTCTTCAGTTCTTCAACCAGGAAGAAGTTGATCATGGTGAACTCGCCCGACAGGTTCGATTTCACGTACAGGTTCTGGTAAGTCGGTTCGATCGACTGCGAGACGCCGGTGATGTTGGCGATGGTCGCGGTCGGCGCGATGGCCATGACGTTGGAGTTGCGCATGCCTTGCGTTTGCACTTTGCTGCGCAGGGCGGCCCAGTCCATGGTCTGGCTCATGTCAACGCTGACGTAATCCTTGCCGCGGTTTTCGGCAATGAACTTGACCGAGTCGATCGGCAGTATGCCTTTCGACCACAGCGAACCTTCAAAGGTCTGGTAGCTGCCGCGCTCTTTGGCCAGTTCGCTCGACGCCGAGATGGCGTAGTAGCTGATGGCTTCCATCGAACGGTCAGCAAACTCGACGGCCGCATCCGAGGCGTACGGTGTCTTCAACAGGTACAGCGCGTCCTGGAAGCCCATGATGCCGAGGCCGATCGGGCGATGCTTCATGTTCGAGTTTTGTGCTTGCGGCACCGGGTAGAAGTTGATGTCGATGACGTTGTCGAGCATCCGCACCGCGGTCTTGACCGTCTTCTCCAACTTCACCAGATCCAGCTTGCCGTCAACGATGTGGTTGACCAGGTTCACCGAGCCCAGGTTACACACGGCGATTTCATCCTGATTGGTGTTCAGGGTGATCTCGGTGCACAGGTTCGAGCTGTGGACCACGCCGACGTGCTGCTGCGGCGAACGCAGGTTGCAGACGTCTTTGAAGGTGATCCACGGGTGGCCGGTTTCGAACAGCATGGACAGCATCTTGCGCCACAGATCTTTCGCCGGCAGCGTCTTGTGAACCTTGATCTTGCCTTCTTTGGCCAGACGCTCGTAATGCTCGTAGCGCTCCTGGAATTTCAGGCCGTACAGATCGTGCAGATCCGGCACGTCGTTCGGCGAGAACAGCGTCCAGTCTTGATCGTCGGTGACGCGCTTCATGAACAGATCCGGCACCCAGTTGGCGGTGTTCATGTCGTGGGTACGGCGGCGATCGTCACCGGTGTTCTTGCGCAGCTCCAGAAACTCTTCGATGTCGATGTGCCAGGTTTCCAGGTAGGCGCAGACCGCGCCTTTGCGCTTGCCGCCCTGGTTCACTGCGACTGCGGTGTCGTTGGCCACTTTCATGAACGGCACAACGCCTTGCGACTTGCCGTTGGTGCCCTTGATGTGGGCGCCAAGGCCGCGCACCGGGGTCCAGTCGTTGCCCAGACCGCCAGCAAATTTGCTCAGCAGCGCGTTGTCACGCACGGCCGCGAAAATGCCGCCGAGATCATCCGGCACCGTGGTCAGGTAGCAGCTCGACAGCTGCGAGTGCAGCGTGCCGGCGTTGAACAGCGTCGGCGTCGACGACATGTAGTCGTTGCTCGACAGCAGGTTGTAGAACTCGATGGCGCGTTCGTTCTTTTGCGGTTCACGGATGGCAAGACCCATCGCGACGCGCATGAAGAACACCTGCGGCAGTTCAAAGCGGATGTTGTTGTGGTGAATGAAGTAACGGTCGTACAGCGTTTGAATACCGAGGTAGTCAAACTGCATGTCGCGATCGGCTTTCAGTGCCGCGCCGAGCTTGGCCAGATCAAAGGTGGCCAGTTCCGGCGAAACCAGTTCAAGCTCGATACCGCGCTTCAGGAAGGCTTCCAGCGCGCGCGGGTAAATGGCTTGCATGTCGTGCTGCTGGGCGTTTTCGGCAATGCCGAGGTAGCTCAGCGCTTCGGCACGGACCACGTCCAGAAGCAGACGCGAGGTTACGTAGGCATAAGCCGGATCGCGTTCGATCAGCGGACGGGCCGACATGATCAGCGCTTGCGAAACATCGGCTTCGGCAACGCCGTCATAGAGGTTGCGGACGGCATCCTTGATGATGGCGCTCGGGTCGACATCTTTCAGGCCTTCGCAGGCTTCTTCGACCAGGGTCTGGACCCGGTTCATGTCGAGCGGCTTCAGCGCGCCAGTCTTGTCCTTGACCCGGACATTGCTGGAGAAGCCAGCGGCAGCGCGAGCGGCCTGCTCTTTGGCGGCGCGCTCTTCGGCGCGCTTTTCGCGGTAGAGCACGTAAGCGCGGGCGACTTTCTGCTCGCCGCTGCGCATCAGCGCGAGCTCGACTTGATCCTGAATGTCTTCGATATGAACGGTGCCGCCGCTCGGGTTCCGGCGTTGCAGCACGGTCCAGATCTGTTGAGCCAGCTCGCGCACGGTTTCGTGGACGCGGCTGGAGCCGGCGGCTTGGCCGCCTTCAACGGCCAAAAAGGCCTTGGTGACGGCAACTTCGATTTTGCTCAGATCAAACGTCACGACCTTGCCATTGCGCTTGATGACGCGCAGTTGGCCCGGGGCGGTGGCGGCGAGATCGGCTTGGTTTTGTTGGAAGTTTTGGCTCGGGTTCATCGTGGCACTACTGCTGATGGGTGTGTGCTGTTCCATGGCTCCTCCACTGATGGCCAGTTATTTTTGGGTTTATCGCCAGAGTCCTCGGGAAAACAAATTCCGGCGTACTGCAAACGGCGACTGCAAATGGGTAACGGACAACAAGCGCTCGGGGAGCGAATACCGTCAATAACGTCGTCGACGATCGGTGGCGAAGTACTTACTGCGGCGTTGCGCCGGGACTGCTGCCGACCTGCGAATGACGTTAACCGGGGGCTTGACGACTGGCCTTGTTTTTGCTGCTCAGCACAATCATTGGTGGCCACCCGGGATCGGACCCCCCATATATTGGGGTCCGGCTTGGTCTCGACACTGTAGGTCCTTTTTCCGGACTCAGCAAGTAGAGCAAGGTGCTGAAAGGGGTTGGGAAAGCTGTGGAAAAGTCTCAAAAACAGGCTTTGCCTAACAGCTGGCACTATTGTACTTTTCCGGCGCCGCTGCCTTGTTTTGGTGGCGCTCAGCTATGCTGAAGACACGGGATTAGTTGTAGCGGCCGGGAATGAGCAAGCGCCTGAATTTATTGTTGGTCGAGGACTCCCTCGACGACGCCGATCTGCTCGAGCTGGCTTTGCGCCGTGGTGGCTTTTCGCCCTCACTGACCCGGGTCGAGGCGGCCGATGCCTTTCGCAAGGCGCTGGCGGAAAAGACCTGGGATCTGATCATCTCCGACGTCAATGTGCCGAGCTTCGGCGCGGAGCGGGCGCTCGCCATTCTGACCGAAACGGGCCTGCCGGTGCCGTTCATCGTCGTCTCCGGTCACCTGAAAACCGAAGACGCCGTGATCATGATGCGGGCCGGCGCCGAAGACTTCATCCAGAAAGACGACATGGCCCGGCTGGTGCCGGCGGTCGAGCGGGCGCTGCGCGATGCCGAGTTGGAGCGGGCCCGGGCCGCCGCCGCGGAAGAGGCCGAGCGCTATGGCCGCATTCTCGATCAGGCTGCCGCCGAGATTTTCTGGGTCGATGCCGGCAGCCTGGAAATTGTCCACGTCAACCAGGGCGCCTGCGCCAACACCGGCTATGACGCCGATGATCTGCAGGGGCAGCCGTTTGCCATGTTGCTCAGCTGGCCGTTGCACATGTTGCGTGAGCGCTTGCAGGGGCTGTATGACGAGCCGCTACGGCCCTTGAGCTTCGAAGCGGACATCAAGCGAGCGGGCGGCACGTATTACCCAGCGGAATTGCGGATGCAGCTGCTGGCTGGCTATCTGGTCGTGCTGGCCATTGATCTGACCGAGAAAAAAGCCACCGCCGAGCAGCTGCGCAAGCTGTCGCAGGCGGTTGAGCAAAGCCCCAGCGGTGTCGTCATTGTCGATTGCAAAGGCATCATCGAGTACGTCAACCAAAGCTTTGTCGAGATGAACGGCTACGTCTCGGCCGAAGTGCTCGGCCACGACTTTGCCGAACTCATCACCCAGCAGTCGCCCAGCCAGCGCACCCAGCAGCTGCGCGATGCGCTGCGCAATGGCAACAACTGGCGCGGCGAACTGCACACCCGGCGCAAGGACGGCCACCCGATTTGGGAATACGTGTCGCTGTCACCGATCCAACCGGACCCGAACGAGGCGGAGACGCAAGGGCGCGACACGCCAGCGCATTTTCTGGTGATGCTCGAAGACATCACGGTCCGCAAAGAATACGAACAGAAACTGATGCGGCAGGCGAGCTTTGATGAGCTGACCAAACTGCCGAACCGGTTGCTGGCGTTTGATCGCCTGAGCGTGGCGCTGGCCGACGCCCGGCGCAACAACACCCGGGTGGCGCTGTTTTTTATCGACCTCGACAATTTCAAGAACGTCAACGACACGCTCGGCCATTTCGCCGGCGATGCGTTGCTCATCGAAACGGCCGGCCGGCTGCAAAGCTGCCTGCGCGAAACCACCACGCTGGCGCGCTTCGGTGGCGATGAATTCATTCTGGTGATGCCGGAGCTGGACAATCCGAACAGCGCCCGCGTGCTGGCCCAGCGCATTCTGAAAGTGCTGCAGCATCCGTTTCATATTCATGGCCGCGAATTGTTTATCTCGGCCAGTATCGGCATCACGATTTGCCCGGATGATGGCGACACCACGCAGATTCTGCTGCAGAACGCCGACGCGGCGATGTACCGCAGCAAGGAGCTCGGCAAGAACGCCTTCAGCTTCTTCACGCCGGAAATGAACCGGCTGGCGGCGCAGCGCTTGACTCTGGAAACGCAGCTGCGCCGGGCGCTGCCGCAAAGCGAATTTCATCTGGTTTATCAGCCGGTGATCTCGACCCGGACGTTGAAAATTGTTGCGGTCGAAGTGCTGCTGCGCTGGCAGAACATCGAACTCGGTGTGGTGCCGCCGGATCAGTTCATTCCGGTGGCGGAAGAAACCGGCCAGATTGTGCCGATTGGTGCCTGGGTGCTGCGCGAATCCTGCCGCACCGTGGCGAGCTGGCAAGGTCAGCTGGAGACGCCGTTGCGGCTGGCGGTCAACGTGTCGGCGCGGCAATTCAGCGGCCCCGGCATGGTCACCACGGTGCGCGACGCGCTGGTGGACAGCGGACTCGCCGCCGAGCTGCTGGAGCTGGAGATTACCGAACGCTTGGTGCTGCACGAAACTGCCAACAACTCCAGCCAGCTGCACGACATCAACGACATGGGCGTGCGCTTGTCGGTGGATGATTTCGGCACCGGCTATTCCGCGCTGAGCTATTTGAAGCGCTTCCCGTTCGATGTGCTGAAAATCGACCGGGCCTTTATCCGTGACGTGACGCGTGATCGTGACAACGCCGCGCTGGCCAAGGCGATTATCGCGATGGCGCACGGGCTCGATATGCAGGTGATCGCCGAAGGCGTGGAAACTGCCGAGCAGCGCGATTTCCTGCTCGAACACGGTTGCGACATGATGCAGGGCTATTTCTTCAGCCGGCCGCTACCGGCCGAGCAGTTGCTGGAAAAGCTGAGCGAGATCGAGGGGCGGATTGTTTCGCCGTCGTAGTGTGGGGCAGCGACGAACCAGCAGAAAAATAAAACGCAGCCGACGGGGCTGCGTTTTATTTTTCCTGACACTTCGGTGAATCAGCGTGGCGCTGTGTTCAGCAACATCCAATACATGCCGAGCTGACCAATGGCTTCGGTGAACTGGTTGAAATCGACCGGCTTGGTGATGAAGCTGTTGACGCCGAGTTGATAGGAACGCACCACATCGCGCTCTTCGGCCGATGAGGTCAGCACGACCACCGGGATCTTGGCGGTACGCGGATCGGCTTTGAGCCGTTGCAGCACATCGAGGCCGTCAACTTTCGGCAGCTTCAGATCGAGCAGGATGAGCCGCGGCTGTTCGTGGATGGCGCGGCCCGCGTAGGGGCCGGTGCAGAACAGGAAGTCGAGCGCCTCGGCGCCGTCGCGTGCCACCTCGATATGGTTGGCGAGGTTCTTCTTGCGCAACGCTCGTAGCGTCAACTCCATGTCGTTCGGGTCGTCTTCGACCAGCAGAATTTCCACTTCCATACGCCAGCACCGCCTTGGTCCATGAACCGGTATCGCTGTGAACCGGTGTCACCGTAAAAGAGACTAGATGGCCGCGGCGGCCCCTTCAACCGTTGGCGGTCGATTTGGTGAAAATCACGGACAACAAAAAGGGGCCACTTCGGCCCCTTTCGGTACGGTTGCTGGCAAACACCGGATCAGCCGAAGTTCTTGCTGGCGAAGTTCCAGTTGACCAGCGCCCAGAACGCTTCGACGTACTTCGCGCGGGCATTGCGGTAGTCGATGTAGTAGGCGTGTTCCCAGACATCGCAGGTCAGCAGCGGGGTGTGGCCGTCCAGAATCGGGTTGCCAGCAGCGCCAGTGTTGACGATGTCGACCGAGCCGTCGGCCTTCTTGACCAGCCAGGTCCAGCCGGAACCGAAGTTGCCCAGCGCCGACGCGGTGAACTTCTCTTTGAACGCCGCGAACGAACCGAAGGCCTTGTTGATGGCTTCGGCCAGCTTGCCGGTCGGCTCGCCGCCGGCGTTCGGTGCCAGCGAGTGCCAGTAGAAGGTGTGGTTCCAGATCTGGGCGGCGTTGTTGTAGATGCCACCTTGCGAGGTCTTGACGATCTCTTCCAGCGACTTGCCTTCGAAAGCGGTGCCCGGCACCAGCTTGTTCAGGTTGTCGACATAGGTCTGGTGGTGCTTGCCGTAGTGGAAATTCAGGGTCTCTTCCGAGATATGCGGGGCCAGCGCGGTGCGGGCATAAGGCAGGGGCGGCAGTTCAAACGCCATGACAGATTCTCCTCGTCGTGATTGCAATCGCTAATACCCGCAGCTTTTATGTGGGTAGCTACGGAGTACGGCAAGCGGAAAAAGAAGGATTCACCGGAAAACGGGCCCACATCTTAGAGCAAGCTGGCAGGCCCGACAAATGACCACCGGGCTGGTTCCGAGCGGGACGGGCTCATGCGAACCGGCAGGCTCGGTTACAATAGCGACCAGTTCTGACCGAAGAGGCTGGGTTGCCGTGGATACCATCGAGAAAATCAAACAGCAGATCGCTGACAACACCATCGTGCTGTACATGAAAGGTTCACCGAAGTTGCCGATGTGCGGCTTCTCGGCCCGCACCGCCGAAGCGGTGCTGCAATGCGGCCAACCGTTCGCCTACGTGGACGTGATCGCCAACCCGGACATCCGCGCCGAGTTGCCGAAATACGCCAACTGGCCAACCTTCCCGCAACTGTGGGTCAACGGTGAACTGATCGGCGGCTGTGACATCGTCACCGAAATGTTTGCCAAAGGCGAATTGCAGCCGCTGCTGCAACAAGCGACCGAGCAAGCCAAGGCCGCCAAAGGCGCCTGATTTGCTGCACGCTGGTTAAAGAAAAAGGGCGGAATCTTCCGCCCTTTTTTGTTGCCCGAATATTGTTGGTGGTGTCTTGTGAGGCGGACAAGCGCGCTGGAAATCGTCAGCTGCCGCCGATACCCCCTGCAGCTGATTGCAGGTAGTTCTGCAGGCCCATTTCCTTGATCAAACTCTGCTGGGTTTCCAGCCAGTCGATGTGCTCTTCTTCGCTGTGCAGGATGTCCTTCAGCACGTCGCGACTGACGTAATCATGCACGGACTCGCAGTGGGTGATGCCTTCTTTCAGCGCCGGCAGTGCTTTCAGTTCCAGCTTCAGATCGCATTTGATCATTTCTTCAACGTTCTCGCCGATCATCAGCTTGCCGAGATCCTGCAGGTTCGGCACACCTTCCAGGAACAGGATACGTTCGATCAGCTTGTCGGCATGTTTCATTTCATCGATCGACTCGTGGTATTCGTGATCGGCGAGTTGTTTGTAGCCCCAGTTTTTGTACATGCGGGCGTGCAGAAAATACTGATTGATGGCGATCAGTTCGTTGCCAAGAACTTTGTTGAGGTATTGGATGACTTTGGCGTCGCCTTTCATGGCCACTCCCAAGGGCGCTGCGTCCCGCAGTGAAAAGAGTGGCCAAAGTCTAGACCCGGTGATCGGTTAGAACAACGGGAAAAGCGAGTTAAGTGATTGATGCGTAATGAGAATCTATCTTGTTTCGGAACGCTTTTGGTTGCTGTTCCAAGCGCTGCGAAACACGATGCGCCGATCAGGCGGCTTTGACGTGGTCCGGCAGTTCGTCGAGGCAGTACTTGAGCAGTTCGCGGGCATCGCAACCGCATTTGCCGCATTGCGTGGCAACGCCCAGTTCGCGGGCCAGATCGCGCATGCTGCTGGCGCCGTTTTCCACGGCGTCACGGATTTGGCTGTCGGTGACGGCTTTGCACAAGCAGACGTACACGGTGGCGAACCTGTCAGTGGGGGCGGCCGCAGCGGCGCAACCCGGTCCAGAGATGTGGTTATTGTATGCAAATGAGAATAACTGTCAAATGCTTGTGATTGTCATAAACTAATGCGAGCGTACCGCGTTACTGTTACCGTCTTGTCAGACTTGGCTGGCCAGAACCCGCCGCCGGGGCCGATTTAGCGGTGCGCTTGTACAAAAAATGTCCTACTCCGCCGCTTGGATTTAGGTCAGTCTCGGCCCCTATAATGGCGCCCCTGCTATTTATCCGACCGTTCAATACGGTCATCCAGATCAGTCACATTAAGGAGAGCAACATGGGTGTACTCGTGGGTCGTCCGGCTCCGGACTTCACCGCCGCCGCCGTGCTCGGCAACGGCGAAATCGTTGACAGCTACAACTTCAAGAAAGCCACCGAAGGCAAATACGCCGTGGTGTTCTTCTACCCGCTGGATTTCACCTTCGTTTGCCCGTCGGAACTGATCGCCTTCGATCACCGCTTGAACGAGTTCAAGAGCCGTGGCGTGGAAGTCATCG
Organism: uncultured Kangiella sp.; assembly: GCA_946481205.1. Next base: position 9,199 of record CAMLNB010000083.1, read on the forward strand.
GCGTGTCGATCGACAGCCAGTTCAGCCACCACGCCTGGCGGGCAACGCCGGTTGAGAAGGGCGGCATCGGCCCGGTCGGCTACCCGCTGATCGCTGACGTCAAACACGACATCTGCCGTGCCTATGACGTTGAACATCCGGAAGCCGGTGTCGCATTCCGCGGCTCGTTCCTGATCGACAAGAAAGGCGTCGTTCGTCACCAAGTCGTCAACGATCTGCCGCTCGGCCGCAACATCGACGAAATGCTGCGCATGATCGACGCGCTGCAATTCACCGAAGAACACGGCGAAGTCTGCCCAGCTGGCTGGAGCAAGGGCAAGAAAGGTATGACCGCGTCGCCGGAAGGCGTTGCCAAGTACCTGGCAGAAGAAAGCAAGTCGCTGTAATCCGTTGTTGATGCAGACAAAGGCCGCTTCGTGCGGCCTTTGTTTTTTGTGAAATTTGAATGGTGCTGGCGCAGGTTTTTGCCAAGAGTGTATCCGCCCACTCTGTCAGGCTGTGACGTACTTGCCTGGTCGGTAACGACAAGCGGTCGCCACGTTGAACCGCTATTGCCGTGATCGTGTGGTCTCGTGCGAGTGCTGACCAGACTGGTCGCTGCCGCAGGGCTGTGGCCGCGGGATGTTTTTCCGCAAAGGTGATGTCGGTCGAATGACAACCCACCTAGTGAGGAAACATGCGATGAAAAAACGGAGATCAGCGGTTCTCAGTGCCCACGCCGTCATCGGCGCACTATTGCTATCGAGCGTTGGCTTCGCCGTACGGGCATCCACGGGCGCCGACGTAGCGACAGTTGACACGAAGCATTCTTTGGCCGGTTTGGCCTTGCCGAGCGTGCAGCTGCCCATCAGCGATCAGGCCTTTCTCTATGGCCCGGAGGTCGAAGACTTCGATGTGGCGAAATACCTGGCGCGCAAGGCACCGAAACTGCGAGCGAAAGCCGAGCTGATTCAACACTGGTCCGGGTACTACAGCATCAACCCGCAGTTGGTGCTGAGCCTCGCCGAGATGCAGTCGGCGGTACTGACTGCACCTGACCCAACCAATCTGCAAGCACCGTTTGGCACACTGTCGCAGGCGCACGGTTTTGACGGCCAACTGCGTGATGTGCTGCATCGCTTGTCTATGCTTTTCTATCGTTTCGAAGCCCAGCATGCAGCCGATGCGCATCGTGGTTTGGCGAACAACATCAATGGCGCAACGGCCGCGCTTATCGGTGTCATGAAACCTGCTACGGTGACGATGAGCGCTACAGAGCAAGGCTTGTTGCTGTCGTCATTTGTGCAGCAATTTCGCGCGCTATTCCCGGACGATGCCGCAGGTTTGTTGACTACGAAGGTGTCGGGTACTGCAGCGGTGCTCGCGCCGCCGGTCAACATGATGCAAATGCCTTGGCGCCAAGGCTATGCCTGGCGTTCAAACGGCGCCCACTCGCATACCGGCTCGGGTTGGCCGCTTTCGTCCATTGACGTCGCTTACGATTGGCCAAGCTGGGGCAGTCCCACTTACAGCGTGACCGCGGCACATGACGGCACCGCGCGTGTCATGTCACGGTGTCAGATCCGGGTTTCCCATCCGAATGGTTGGGCGACCAATTACTACCATCTGGATCAGATCCAGGTTGGCGATGGTCAGTGGGTGACGGCCAATACCAAGCTGGGAGTTTATGCCAGCTCGCGCGCCGCCGCCCTTTGTCAAGGCGGCAGCTCAACCGGACCGCATCTGCATTTTTCGCTATTGAACAATGGTCGTTATGTTTCGTTGCAAGATGTCAACTTCAGTGTGTATCGGGTGAACGTTGGCACTTACAACTACGACAACAATTGCAGTCGATTTTGGTTCCGCGACCTGAGCGCTGGCGGGAGCACCTGTGCCTGGAGCTGGCTGCACAATTACGGGCCTTGGTCGGGTGAATGAGTCTGCCAAAACAAAAAGGCCGCTTGCTAGCGGCCTTTTTGTTTTGGCAGAAAAACGTAGCGCTCAGTGCCGCAGGTTGTAGCTTGGTCGCGGTGCCGGATCGCGATAGAGCGGATCCATTTTCGGTACCAGTTTCTGCAGGGCTTCCTGTCGTTTGCCCGGCGCCGGGTGCGTGCTCAGCCAATCGAATTCGCTACCACCACTGACTTCAGCCATTTTCTGCCACAGCGTTACCGCCGCGCGCGGATCGTAGCCGGCCATCGCTGCGAGCTTGATGCCGATTTCATCGGACTCACTTTCGGCGGTGCGGCTGTTGGGCAATTGCACCGCCACGGCAGCGGCCATTGCCCCAGCGGAAACGGCCAGCGGGTTGTCGCGCTGGGCAATGCCGAGCAGGGCAACGCCGGTGCTGGTCGCCATCGCCATCGACATTTTTTCGGCGGTGTGATTGGACAGTGCGTGGGCGATTTCATGGCCCATGACCTGAGCGATTTCGTCATCGCTGGCGCGCAGCTTGTCGATCAGGCCGGTGTAGATCGCCATGCGACCGCCGGCCATGCAAAACGCATTGACCGTATCGGGTTCGGCGATCACCTTGACGCTCCATTCCCAATCGCTGGTTTCCGGGCGGAACTTGATGGCCTGCGCCACCAATTTTCCGGTGATGGTTTCGACCCGGTTGATCAGCGCTTTGTCCTGACTGAGTTTGCCTTTTTGATCCAGCTGACTCATTTCGGCGACATAGGCTTCTTTCGAATCTTTAATCGCCTGCTGTTCCGACACCAGCATCAGCTGGCGCCGGCCTGTCACCGGATTGACGGCACAGGCGGTGCTGAGCAATGCAAGCAACAAGACCAGTGCAATACGCATGAAGGGCTTCTCCTTGGCTTCATTTCCACAATCGGCAGCGGCTGATTCAGGTTTCCGCTAGCGGTTCTTCGCTGTCTTCTGATTCTGCCAATGCGCTTAACAGCGGTGGCCAGCCACCGAGCTGCTGCCAGCGATTGACGATGCCGCAAAACAGGTCCGCGGTTTTCTCGGCATCATAAACCGCCGAGTGCGCTTCGTTGCCGTCAAACTCCAGACCGGCGTGCGCACAGGCTTTGGCCAGCACCGTTTGTCCGTAAGCAAGACCGGCCAGCGTGGCAGTATCGAAGCTGGTGAACGGATGAAACGGACTGCGCTTGATGCCGGTGCGATCAATCGCGGCATTCAGAAACGCCAGATCGAACCAGGCGTTATGGCCGACCAGCACCGTGCGGTGGCAGCCGTGTTTTTTCTGGGCGGCGCGCACCTTGTGGAAGATCTCGTTCAGCGCGTCTTTTTCTTTCACCGCGAACCGGAACGGATGGGTCGGATCGATGCCGGTAAACGCCAGCGCCGCCGGTTCGATATTGGCACCGACAAATGGCTCGACGTGGCAGTGCACGCTGTCGCCGCGGCGCAAGGTCCCGTCGTCATCGATTTCGAGCAGCGTCGCGGCAATTTCCAGCAACGCGTCGGTCTTGGCATTGAAGCCGCCGGTTTCGACATCGACAATGACCGGATAAAAGCCGCGGAAACGCTTGGCCAGCAGACTGGTGTTGTTCTCTGCAGAGATCTCGGTCACGCCTTAGCCCACCAGCTTGTAGCGCAGCGTTTCGCTGGCGCGCAGCGGGACGATTTCGTCACTGCCGAAACTGTAACGGGCCGGTACTTGCCATTCTTGCTGGTGCAGGTGCACGTATTCGGTCGGCCGGGCCACGCCGTAAAAATCCGGGCCGTGCAAGCTGGCAAACGCCTCGAGTTTGTCGAGTTTGCCAACACTGGCGAACGCTTCGGCGTACAGCTCAATGGCCGCGTGCGCGGTGTAGCAACCGGCGCAGCCGCAACTGGCTTCCTTGGTGTGGACCGCGTGCGGCGCACTGTCGGTACCAAGGAAAAAGCGGCGATTGCCGCTGGTGGCGGCGTCGAGCAGCGCGGCGCGGTGATGTTCGCGCTTGAGCACCGGCAGGCAGTAGTAATGCGGACGAATGCCACCCTGGAAAATCGCGTTGCGGTTGTACAGCAAATGGTGCGCGGTGATGGTGGCACCGATGGCGTGTTCGCTGTCGCGGACAAATTCGGCCGCGTCTTTGGTGGTGATGTGCTCGAACACCACTTTCAGACCCGGGAAGCGCTTCAAGGTCGGGATCAGCGTGCGGTCGATGAACACTTTTTCGCGATCAAAGACATCGACATGGCTGTCGGTTTCTTCGCCGTGCACGCACAGCGGCACGCCGTGTTTTTCCATTTCGGCCAGCACGCCGTAAACGTGTTCGATGCCGGTGACACCCGCATCGGAATTGGTGGTGGCGCCCGCCGGATACAGTTTGTAGGCCAGGGTGTGGCCACTGGCTTTGACCTGGGCGACTTCGTTCTTGTCGCTGTTGTTGGTCAGGTACAGCGTCATCAACGGTTCGAACGACGAGCCAGCCGGCCGCGCCGCCAGAATGCGCTCGCGGTAGGCGGCGGCTTGCGCCAGTGTGACCACCGGCGGTTTCAGGTTCGGCATGATCAGGGCGCGACCAAATTGCGCGGCGGTGTGGCCAACGGTGCTGGTCAGTTTGTCGCCATCGCGCAGGTGCAGGTGCCAATCGTCAGGGCGGAGCAGTCGCAAACTCATTCGGAGCTCGAAATCAGAAACACGGGAAGGGGCGGCAATTATACCCGCCAAAGCGGCATGCACTGACAGCATTGCACGTGCTTGTTGGCACAGTGGCGGCAATTTTTTGCCGCCATGCTCTGGTTCAAGTGCTTTGACTCAAGAAGGCGGCACCGCTGCCGATACTCCGCACAGATGAACCCGATGGGACTGCAGTCATCATGCTGCCGCGTTATTCCGGGCCCCGTGGCCTTGCTCCCTGTTCGCGGCCTTGTGGCCTTACTGCTTTGCTGCTCGCGCTGGCTGTGTCGGCTAGCCCGGTGCGGGCCGAGCTGCTGCGCTATGAGGCCGATATCGAGCAGTCCGGCTGGAAAACCAGCCGCTCGCCGCTGCGTTGCACGCTGAGTCATGAGATCCCGGGTTTTGGCCGGGCGCTGTTCTTCGCCAGCAACGGCCAGCGCAACTTGGG
>CAMLNB010000084.1 GCA_946481205.1 uncultured Kangiella sp.
CACAGCTCCGACCTGCACCACGAGCAGCGCAGCAGGCAAAAAAGGCTGGACAAGCCGGCACGACTGTCCGATGCTCACGCCATCCTGAAAGCGCTTACATTCATCCGGATTCCCTGCTCACCATGGCGTTATCGTTTGCACAATTGCCGCGGCTGGCTGATCGCCGTTTCCTGTTCGGCACCGCCACTGCGGCTTACCAAATCGAAGGCGCGACCACCGTCGATGGTCGTCTGGAATCGATCTGGGATCGGTTCAGCCAGCAACCAGGCGCGGTCGTCAACGGCGATTCTGGCGAGCCGGCTTGCGACCACTACCGGCGTTGGGAAAGCGATTTGGCCATCGTCAAATCACTCGGGCTGGACGCCTACCGCTTCTCGATCGCCTGGCCACGAATCGTCGATGAAAACGGCAAAGCCAATGCGAAAGGGCTGGCGTTTTATGATCGGCTGGTCGACTGGCTGCTCGCACACAATCTCAAGCCGTACCTGACCTTGTATCACTGGGATTTGCCGCAGTATTTGCAGGATCGCGGCGGCTGGGCAGCACGCGAAACCGTTGAGGCCTATTGGCACTATGTCGAGATCGTTGCGCGCCATTTTGGCAATCGTGTCGCCAGTTACGCGACGTTCAACGAGCCATGGTGCAGTGCGTTTCTCGGCTACGGTCATGGCATTCATGCACCGGGCCTGCGCGACTACCGCGCGGCCTATCATGCCGCGCACCATATGCTGCTAGCGCACGGTGGCGCGCTGCCGATTCTGCAAACCTATGCCGCGCAAGCGGATCACGGCATCGTGCTCAATGGCGCGCCGCGCGACCCGCTGGTCGATGATCCGGCGCATCAATTCGCGGCGACACTCGCCTACAGCGAATTGGTCAAATTATTCCTCGACCCGATTCTGCATGGCCAATATCCGGCGGAGCTGCTGCAACACCGCGGCCACTTGCTGCCCACCGGCTTCGAGCGCGATCTCAACAGCATTCGCGGCGATATCGCTTTCCTCGGCCTGAATTACTACACCCGCAATCGGATCCGGCCAGCGCCCAACGAGCAGGGCTTCGAGACCCTGCCACCGGCACCGGGCCAACCGACCACCGCGATGGGTTGGGGCGTACATCCGGAAGGCCTGGGCATGTGGCTGCGGCAATTGCAACAGGAGTATCAGCGACTGCTGCCGCCGCTTTACATCACGGAGAACGGTGCCGCATTTGACGACGTGCTGATCGATGGTAGCGTGCACGACAGCGAGCGGCTCGATTACTTTGCCAGCCATCTGAAAGCGTTGCACGATGCGATGGACGCCGGTGTCGATGTCCGCGGTTACTTCATCTGGAGTTTGCTGGACAATTTCGAGTGGGCCGAGGGCTATCGCAAGCGATTCGGCATTGTCTACGTCGATTACGCCAGTCAGCAGCGCTATCTGAAAGACAGCGCCAAGGCGTTTCAGGCTGCGCTGCTGGCGCGAAAAAAACCATAACAGCGCCCTGGCACGGTGGTCGGGTGCAGAGAACGAGGCAAGATCATGCTAACCGTCAAAGAGAAGATCGGCTACGGATTGGGCGACACCGCCAGCAATATCGTGTTTCAGAGCGTCATGATGTTTCTGGCGTTCTATTACACCGATGTGTTCGGCATTTCTTCTGCAGCGGTCGGCACAATTTTTCTGTTGGTTCGCTGCATCGATGCGGTGGCCGATCCGCTGATGGGCGCATTGGCGGATCGCACCCACACGCGCTGGGGCAAGTTCCGACCGTATATTTTGTGGATGGCATTACCCTTCGCACTGATCAGCGTGCTGGCCTTCACCACACCGGATCTCGGCCCGGACGGCAAAGTCATCTACGCGTTCATCACCTACGCGCTGCTGATGTTCGCTTACACGGCCATCAATATCCCGTACTGCGCATTGGGCGGTGTGCTGACCAGTGATCTGCAGGAACGTGTGTCCCTGCAGTCTTATCGTTTTGTCTTGGCCATGGTTGGCGGCCTGCTGGTATCGAGTTGCACCTTGCCGCTGGTCGAATACCTTGGCGAAGGCAGCCGCACCGATGGCTATCAACGCGCAATCATGGTGATGAGCGCACTCGGTTTTGTTCTGTTCATCAGCTGCTTTGCCCTGACGCGCGAGCGCGTGGTTGCCAGCCAACCGTCACAGCAAAGTGTGCGTCAGGATGTGCTGACCTTGCTGCGCAACGATCAATGGCGGGTGCTGGCACTGATCAATTTCCTGGTGCTGGCCGGGCTGGCCCTGCGCGGTGCTGCGGCGTTGTACTACGTCAACTATGTCGTTGGCCGGGAAGATCTGGCCAGCCTGTTCATCACCATCAACATGCTGGGCGCGCTGCTTGGCGGTGCGCTCGGGGAGCCCATCGCCAAACGCGTCGACAAGGTCAAAGCCTACGCGGCACTGCAATTGTCGCTGGCGCTGATTGGCGTGCTGTTCTTTTTTGTCCCGTCGACCTGGATCATCAGCATTTTCGCGCTCAACTTCTTGTTCGGCCTCGTTGCCCAAGCGGCCAGCCCGCTGCTCTGGGCCAAGCTTGCCGATGTGGTCGATTACTGCGATTGGCGCGACGGTCATCGCCTGACCGGCATCAGCTTCTCGGCCATTCTGTTTTTCCACAAGTTCGGTCTCGCCATTGGCGGCGCGATTTGCGGTTGGGTGCTGGCCATTGCCGGCTATCAGGCTGGCGTTGCCCAGAGCGAGAGCTCGCAGCTTGGCATCCTGCTCTGCTTTACCGTTCTGCCGTCGGTGTTCTTTGCGCTGATCGCCGCGGTCAGCCGTCAGTACAAACTGAATCTCCATGAGATGACCCGCATTCAAACCGAATTGCAGGCGCGCACCAGCGGCGCAGGAGCTTGAGCAATGACAAAAAAAATTCTCGATACCCCGACCACCCACAGCATGGCGCTCGCGACCGGTCTGCTGCTGCTCACTGCCTGCGCGAGCCGCGCACCCGAACCCGGTACAGCCGCTGCGGCTGCCAGCCAATGGCAGTTGGTTTGGCAGGATGAATTCGACGGTAATGCCATTGATCGCAGCAAATGGCAGTTCGAGCACGGCGGTCACGGCTGGGGCAACAACGAGCTGCAGCACTACACTGACCGGCCGGAAAACGCCCGCATCGAAAATGGCATGCTGGTCATTGAAGCACGCAAGGAACCCTACGCCGAGCAGCAATACACCTCGGCACGGCTGATCACCAAGGGCTTGCACAGCTGGCAATACGGCCGCATCGAAGCGCGCATGAAGTTGCCGCAAGGCCAGGGCATCTGGCCGGCATTCTGGATGCTCGGTCATCAGTTTCCGACCGTTGCCTGGCCGCAGGCCGGCGAGATCGACATCATGGAATTTATCGGCCGTGAACCGAACAAGGTCTACGGCACCTTGCACGGCCCTGGTTACTCCGGCGCGCAAGGGTTCGGCGGTCATATCGAATTGCCGAAACCGGTATCGGCTGACTTTCATCAATTCGCAATTGAATGGAACGCCGACGAGATTCGCTGGTTTATCGATGGCAAGCCGTTTCATCGCGCCACACCGGCCGATGTCGCCGGAGAATGGGTGTATCGGCAGCCGTTCTATCTGCTGCTGAATCTGGCGGTCGGCGGCAACTGGCCCGGTTACCCCGATGCCAGCACCAGCTTCCCGCAACAATTCCAGGTTGATTACGTCCGCGTTTACCAACACACACAGCCATGATCATCGATCTGTCGAAGCCAACGCAGTTTCGATTCAGGAGGTTTTTGTGCGGCATCGTTTTTCGGCGGCGCTGGCCGCACTCTCACTCAATGCCATGATGATGGTGGCGCCAACACAAGCCGCCAGTAAGGATATGGCACTGGAGCGGCAGATCGATGCGCTGCTGGCGCAGATGTCGCTCACCGAAAAGCTCGGTCAGACCCAGCTGCGAGACTGGGGCATGTATTCTGCTGAGCAAATGGACGCGGTCAAGCAGGCGGTACGTGAAGGCCGCATCGGCGGCTTTTTGAATGTCAGCATGAGCCGGGTCGACAACCAAGCCTTTGCGATGCTGCAGAAAATCGCCATCGAAGAAAGTCCGCACAAAATCCCGCTGCTGTTCGGCCAGGATGTGATCCACGGCTATAAAACCATTTTTCCGATTCCGCTCGGCCAGGCTGCCAGCTGGAATCCGGCATTGATCGAGCAGGGTGCCCGCATCGCCGCCGAAGAAGCCTCGGCCGATGGTGTGCGTTGGACGTTCGCGCCAATGATCGACATCTCGCGCGATCCCCGCTGGGGCCGCATTGCCGAATCGCTCGGTGAAGATCCTTACCTGGTTTCACAACTCGGCAGCGCAATGGTGCGCGGCTTTCAAACTGACGACCCCAGCAAACCGAATACGCTTGCGGCAACCGGCAAACACTTCGCTGGCTATGGTGCGGCCGAAGCCGGCCGCGACTACAACACCGCGTACATCCCAGAAGGTCTGCTGCGCGATGTGTACTTGCCGCCGTTCAAAGCCGCAGCCGATGCCGGCATGTTGTCGGTGATGACGGCTTATCACAGCCTCAACGATATTCCGGCCACCGCCAATGCGATGCTGCTGAAGCAGATCCTGCGCAAGGAATGGCAGTTCGATGGTTTGATTGTCAGCGACTGGAACTCGGTGCCGGAGATGATCAACCATGGCTATGCCAGCGATCTGAAGCACGCAGCTGAACTGAGCGTCAATGCCGGGCTCGATTTCGAGATGCAATCCGATGGCATCGCCCAGTATGGCGAAGCGTTGTTGGCGGAGCAGCGCATCAGCGAAGCACAACTGGATGAGATGGTTCGCAATATCCTGCGCATCAAATTGAAGCTGGGCTTGTGGCAGTCGCCATATCCGCGCGGTGGTCAGGCAAAGACCTGGTTGCAACCGAGCCATCTGGCCGCGGCCGAAAAGGCGGCGATTGAATCGTTTGTGCTGCTGAAAAATGAGCACCTGTTACCGCTAAACAAACAGCAGAAGATCGCGGTGGTAGGTCCCTTGGCCGACGCCGCATTTGATCAACTCGGCACCTGGATTTATGACGGCCGCAAAACCGATACCCGCACGTTCTGGCCGGCCTTGCAGCAGTATCTCAGCAAAACAACGGCGCCAACATATGCCGCCGGTTTGCAGTACAGCCGCGATCAGAACACCGAGGGTTTTGCCGAAGCATTGCGCGTCGCCGCAGCGGCCGATGTCATCGTTTTTGTCGGCGGTGAAGAGTCGGTGCTGACCGGTGAAGGCCATAGCCGTGGCGATATCCGTTTGCCCGGCAAGCAACAGGAATTGCTGAGCGCCCTGAAAGCCACTGGCAAACCGTTGGTCGTTGTATTGATGGCAGGGCGACCCTTGCAACTTGACCAGGTATTGACGCAAGCCGATGCGCTGCTGATGGCCTGGCATCCGGGTACGATGGGCGGACCGGCGCTGGTCAAAGTGCTGTTTGGCGAGCAAGCACCATCGGGCCGATTGCCGCTCACGTGGCCAGTTGCCGTCGGTCAGATCCCGATTTACTACAACCACCTGAACACCGGCCGGCCGCCGACCGACAGCAATTACACCCGCATCGACAAGATTGCCCGGGAAGTGTTTCAACATGACCCCGGCAACTCCTCGAATCATCTCGATCTCGGTCATCTGCCGCAGTTTCCGTTTGGCTTTGGTCTGAGCTACAGCACGATTGACTACGGCACCGTGACACTCAGCAAAACCGAGTTGACTGCTGACGACAGCCTGCAGGCCAGCGTCACCATCAAGAACACCGGCAAACGCGCGGTGGTCGAAACCGTGCAACTGTATATTCAGGACATCACCGCCAGCCGGGTACGGCCGGTGCGCGAGTTGAAAAACTTTCAGCGCATTGCGCTAAAACCGGGCCAGTCGCAGCAAGTGAAGTTCACGCTGCGCACCGCCGATCTGGCCTTTCATGATGCAACGATGAAGTGGACCAGCGAGCCGGGCCAGTTCCGGCTCTGGTTGGCGCCGCATGCGCAGGCCGGTGCACCCGTGTTGTTTACCTTGCGCTGAGTGAACGGAGTCGCCCGGCGTTTTGCCATTTGTCATAACAGACCCGTCTCGCCGCTGGCGTGAGCTTGATCGCGCGCAAAGCTGGTTTTGTACCGCTCCGTAAAATAGCGCTACCTTGTTTGGGGCTATTGGAGCAGCCATGTCCGCTACCGATCCGCTACCACCGCTGCGCTGGACTCGCCTGTATTCGGTTGGCCATCCGGCAATGGATGCCCAGCATCGCAAGCTGTTTGTGCTGGTCAATGAATTGATCGCCTTGCAACAGGCCGATGACATCGCCAAACAGCAAGCGGTGGTCGACACGCTGCCGAAACTGGCGCGCTATGCCGAGCGGCATTTCAAATCGGAAGAGCTGTTGATGGCGCGCGCGCATGCCGACAATCTCGATGCCCATCGCGAGAAGCACCGTGCGCTGCTGGCTCAGGTGACCACGCTGCAGCAGGCGATCGATCGCGGCCAGTGTCCGCCGTTTCAGCAGGTGCTGCTGTTCCTGCGTTATTGGCTGGCCGAGCATATTCTGGTCACCGACAAACGTTACGCACCGGCCATGGCCAAGCTGCTGATCGATGGCGACATGAACGAAGAAGCCGCGTCACAGCTGGCCGAAACAGAACTGTGGTGATTCACCATTGCCCGCGCATGACAAAGCGCCCGCTGAGGCGGGCGTGTTGTCCGTGCAGGCTTGGACGCTGACGAGGCCGACACGCCACTCAGCGGTCCTGCCCGTCGTGTTTCTGCCGCTTGATGCGCGCGCTCTGCACATCCTGGGCGTGTTCCACTCGCGCCGCTTCCTTCGCCGTCACTACGCCATCGGCTTCGACCCGGCGCTCAAGCTTACGGACATGCTGCTGGCCATGCGCCAGCCGGTGCGCTTCCGGTGCAGTCAGCTCACCACTGGCAACGCCTTCGGCAATGCGGGCACGCTGGTTTTGTTGCCGTTCATCAACACGGTCAGCCGCCAGCGTCGGGGCGGCAGCAAGCAACAGCAGGGCAGACATCAAACAGGAACGCAGGTTCATCATGGCAGTCTCGCGTGAGCAGGGCCGGAAATGGCCGTTATCTGTGCTAACGCGGTACGTGCGTAGACGTTGACAGACCCGGGCAAAAATCCGGCTTGCTGCTTGGTTGTTTTTTCGCCAGAATGCGCGCCCCGCGGAACCCGCCGGCTCACCGGCGGTCTGTTCTCCCCCGTTTTTTTACTGAAGTTGGTGTGCGTGTGAACTGGCGTAATGCTGTCGCCATCGGTCTGGTCGTATTCGGCGCGCTGCTGCCGGCCCGAGCCTCGATCCGAGGTTGCGATCCGGGCTATCTCGAATCGGCTTATAGCGAGCCGCACCGACTGGCGGCTGTCGAAGGCGCGATCTATGCGCTACTGGCCAGCAATGCCTACGATCAAAGTGAACAACCGCAATTCGCACTGCCGGCCGACTGGCAGGAAGCGACGCGCAGCGCCGTCGCCGATCTGCAGTACAGCGTTTACACGCAGCAACGTGATGGCACGGTGCAGAAAGTGGTGATCGCGTTTCGCGGCACCGACAGCGAGCGCGATTGGTGGACCGGCAATATTCTGGGTGAGCAGTACGAGCACGCCGCCCAGATTGTCCGCAAGGTTCAGGCGCAATACCCGTCGACGCCACTGGTGGCCACCGGTCATTCGCTCGGTGGCGGCTTGGCGCTGCATATCTCGATGCGCTTTGCCGGCATCAGCGCCTATGCGTTCAATCCGTCACCCTTGGTGCGCGAGCCAGCGCAGATTCAGCGCAACCGTCGGATCATTTATTGGGAAGCGAACGACGTGCTGCATTGGGGCCGCTGGGCGCTGAGCAAAACGCCAGGGGCCGTGTACTGGCGATTTTCGTTTGTCAAAGGCGATGGTCATAAATCGCTGGTGCTGGCGAAAGGCTTGCTGATGCTGGGTGCGCTGATGAATCCAGAGTTGGCGACGACCTTGCAGCAGAATTGCCGCATTAATCCGTTACAGTGACCCGCTGCAGTGCGCCGGTTACGGCAGCCACTGCAACCACCATGCGGCTCATCCGCAACGGCATAAAAAAGCCGCGGCAGCTGAGAAACTGCCGCGGCGAAGGCCACTTCAAGACGCTATCTATTTCGGGTAAGTGTCAGCGCAACAGATTCCAGGCGCTGAGCAGCACCACCAGCACACCAACGGCAATCATCAGGACCTTGGCCGGCAAGATCTTCACCAGGTAAGCGGCGAACGGTGCCGCGATCAAACCACCCACCAATAAGCCGAGCACGATTTGCCAGTGCTGGATGCCGAGCGCGACGATAAAGATCACGCTCGCTGCCAACGAAACGAAAAACTCGGCGGCGTGCACGGTACCAATGGCGTAACGCGGCGGCACGCCCTGGGCGATCAATTGCGTGGTTGTTAGCGAACCCCAACCGCCGCCGCCAATCGCGTCGAGAAAACCGCCGAATAAGCCGAGCGGCGTCACGCCGCGCACTTTCGGTCGCGGCGCTTGCTTGCGCCAAACCCGCGCCAGAATCCACACGCCCATCAATAACAGATACGCGCTGACCCAAGGTTTGATCGCATCGCCCGGCACCAGGCTGAGCACGCTGGCGCCGACCACGGCGCCAACAATTCCGGGCAAAGCCAGTCGCCACAGCAGCCGCTTTTTGACGTTGCCGTTGTACACATGCGAGGCCCACGAAGCGCCGGTGGTAAACACTTCCGCGACGTGGATCGAGGCGCTGGCCATCGCCGGCGTGTGACCGAAACCGATCAGCAAGCTGGACGAGGTCACGCCATAGGCCATGCCGAGCGCGCCGTCGATCAGCTGCGCGATCAAGCCAATCAGCACAAAGGTGGTGAAGTCCGGCGCCAGCTCCATGCTGTCCTGTCTCTGAAAATTTGCAGGCGGCAGTATCAATGGACGGCCAAATGCCCGGAAATGAGCCGGGCGCATGGCGATATAACCAGAAGCGCGATGGCCCAGATGCAGCGGTGAACACCGAGGTGAATTGTGCCCTTGCTGGCGCTGCGCCCGGCCGGCAGCATCACGGCCAGACCGGCGGGAAACGCTGGCGGCGTCACCCATGCGGATACAACCCATTCAAATAGAACAAGGAGGGCATATGAAACGGGAGCAATTGGCCGAGGCGCTGCTGCGCTACGGCTTGGCCGTGCTGATCTTCATCCACGGCGCGCACCGGCTGTACCACGGCGGTGTCACGCCGTTCGGCGGCTTTCTCGACAGCCAAGGCTTCCCGTTCGGGCTGGCGCTGGCCTGGGGCATCACCATTTATGAGCTGGTCGGCCCGGTGTTGCTGGCGGTGCGCCGGTTGGTCATGCCAATTGCGCTGATCTCGGCCGTCCAGTACGCCACCGGCATTTGGCTGGTCCATTGGCAGCACGGCTGGTTTGTCGTCGGCAGCGGCCGAAACGGTATGGAATTCAGTGTCTTGCTGATCCTGAGCCTGATCGTGCTGGCGCTCTGGCAACCACGACGCTGAGCCGCCGCCAAACCACTCATGCCATCCGGTTGTAAGCGTGTAACCGGACGTCCTTTCCGCTGACCTTCGTTATCGCCCAGCATTTGGCCATCCAAATGTAGGGCTTTGACGATGACCGCTTCTTCCACGCTGCCGACCCCGCTCGGCGACTTCCGCCAACACCCGCTGGCGCGCGAACTGGCTGCACTGTCCAGCGAGCAGCTGCTCTGGCTGTCGGGCTATGCCTATGGCCTGGCCCAGCGCGGCACGGCGGCGAGCGTGCCTACCGCTGCGGTCGACAGCAAACCGGCGCTGACCGCCACCGTGCTGTACGGCTCGCAAACCGGCAACGCCAAACGGCTCGCCGAACAACTGCACAACGATCTGCAAGCGCAAGGCATCGCCAGCCGTGTGCTGCGCGCCAGCGACTACCCGACCCGCGAATTGGTCAACGAAAAACTGTTGCTGATCGCCATCAGCACCCAAGGTGAAGGCGAGCCGCCGGAAGACAGCATTGCGCTGTTCAAATTCCTCAGCGGCAACCGCGCACCCAAACTGCCGCAACTGAAGTTTGCCGTGTTCGCGCTGGGCGATCGCTCCTACAACCAATTTTGCGCCGCCGGCAAAAACGTCGCCGAGCTGCTGAGCAAACTCGGCGCCAGTGAATGGCAACCACGCGTTGATGCCGATGTCGAGTACGACGCCGACGCCAAGGCCTGGCGCACCCACATCGTCGAACAAGCGAAAAAGTTGCAGCCGGCAACGGCACCGCAATCCGCGCAAGTGCTGCCGCTGCGGCCCGCCGCGACCAGTGCGTACCACCGCGACAAACCGTTTCCGGCGCCGGTCTTGGCGGTGCAAAAAATCACCGCCCGCGACAGCAACAAAGATGTCCGCCATATCGAGTTGTCACTGGCCAACTCCGGTCTGGATTATCAACCGGGTGATACACTCGGCGTCTGGCCGCGCAATCCGGCTTTTGTTGTCGATGAACTGCTCAATGCGCTGAAACTGGATGGCGAAACCACGGTCACCGTAGCCGGCGAAACGCTGAGCCTGCGCCGCTGGTTGAGCGAGAAACGCGAGCTGACCCAGCTGGCCAAACCGGTGCTGGATCGTTATCAGCAGCTGGCGCAAAACAGCCAGCTGGCGGAATTGTTGCAGCCGGGCCAGAACGACAAGTTGCAGGCGTTTTTGACCGCGCACCAGTTCATCGATCTGGTGCAACAATTCCCGGTTTCGCTCACCGCCGAGCAACTGGTCAACACGCTGCGCGTGCTGACACCGCGGCTGTATTCGATCGCGTCGTCGCAAAAAGTGGTCGGTGATGAAGTGCATCTGACAGTCGGCGTTATCGATGAGCAAACCAACGCGGGTCGTCGCGTCGGCGCTGCCTCACGCTTCCTGGCCGACCTGGGCGCAGATGCCACCGTCGATGTCTTTGTCGAGCACAATCCCGCCTTCCGGCTACCGGATGATGACAGCCGCGATCTGATTCTGATCGGCCCCGGCACCGGTATTGCGCCGTTCCGCGCCTTTGTTCAGGAACGCGCCGAGCGCGGCGCGGCAGGAAAAACCTGGCTGTTCTTCGGCAACCAGCATTTCACTTCGCAGTTCTTGTATCAGACCGAATGGCAGGCAGCACTGAAATCCGGCGCGCTGAGTCGCTTGTCGCTGGCGTTCTCACGCGATCAAAAAGAACGCATCTATGTCCAGCAGCGGCTGCGCGAGCAAGCCAAAGATGTCTACGACTGGCTGGAACGCGGCGCGGCCGTTTACCTCTGCGGCGATGCCAAGCAGATGGCGCCCGATGTGCACGCAGCTCTGCGCGAGATCATCGCCAGACAAAGCGGCAAAGGCGAGGCGCACGCCGACGAGTATCTGGACCGCTTGCGCGAAGAAGGCCGTTATCGCCGCGATGTGTACTGAGCGACGCTGAACAACTGAAAACGCGGCGGGCCATCGCCCGCCTTACTGACCGATTACGAGTACGACGAGATGAGTGGACCAAGCGAAGTCGAAGGCATCAAGGCCCGCAGCAATTTTCTGCGCGGCAGCTTGAAGGAAAGCGTTGCCGATAGTCATACCGGCGCCATTCGTGCCGATGACACGATGATCATCAAATTCCACGGCAGCTATCAGCAGGATGACCGCGACCTGCGCGCCGAACGCGCCGAGCAGAAGCTTGAGCCGCTGTACAGCTTCATGCTGCGGGTGCGGATGCCGGCCGGCGTTGCAACACCGGCGCAATGGCTGAAACTGGATGAGCTTGCGCGCACCTATGGCAACAACACGCTGAAGCTGACCACCCGGCAAGCGTTTCAATTGCATGGCGTGCTGAAGCGCAATCTGAAAGCCACGATACAAGGCATCAGCAGCTCTGCGCTCGACACCATCGCCGCCTGCGGTGATATCAATCGTAACGTGATCCTGTCGGCCAATCCGGAGCAGTCCGATGCCTGGCAGCAGGTCTATCCGCATGTGCAAGCGGTCGCGACGCACTTGCTGCCGAAAACCAAGGCCTATCACGAGATTTGGCTCGATGGTGAGCTGGTGGAAGGCGGCGAGCCGGAAGAGGAGCCGATCTACGGCCCGACCTATCTGCCACGCAAATTCAAAACTGCGTTTGTCGTGCCGCCGGTTAACGATGTCGATGTCTTCGCCCACGACATGGGCTTCATTGCGATCTTTGAAGACGGCAAGCTCGCCGGTTTCAACGTCAGCGTTGGCGGCGGTCTGGGCTCGACTCACGGTGACAAAACCACCTATCCGCGTCTTGCCGATGTGATTGGTTTTGTCACACCCGAGCAATTGCTGTCGGTCGCCGAACATATCGTCACGACCCAGCGCGACCACGGTGAACGCAGCGTGCGCAAACACGCGCGTTTGAAGTACACCATCGCCAAACATGGCGTCGACTGGTTCAAGCGCGAACTGGAAGCACGCACCGGTTTTCCGCTGGCGCCGGCGAAGCCGTTCTCGTTCGAGCACAACGGCGATCGCTTTGGCTGGGTAGAGGGCACCGACGGTCGCTCGCACCTGACGCTGCATATCGATGGCGGCCGCGTCGTCGATCGCGACGACAAGCGCCTGCTGAGTGGCTTGCGCGAAATCGCCAAGATCCATGGCGGTGATTTTAGGCTAACGCCGAATCAGAACTTGGTCATCGCCAACGTGCCGGCGCGTCAGCGCCCGCGCATCGATGCACTGGTGGCCGAATACGGCATGGGCCAGTATGCGCACGTAACGCCGCTGCGTCGCGATGCATTGGCGTGCGTGTCGTTACCGACTTGCTCGCTGGCAATGGCCGAGGCGGAGCGTTACCTGCCGGAATTCGTCGGCAAAGTTGAAGGCCTGTTGCAACAGCACGGCCTGCTCAGCTTTCCGCTGAACTTGCGCATCACCGGCTGCCCGAATGGCTGCGCCCGACCCTGGCTCGCCGAAGTCGGTTTGATTGGCAAAGCGCCGGGCCGCTACAACCTTTACCTCGGCGGTGACGCCGCCGGCACCCGGTTCAATCAGCTGTATCAGGAGAACATCGACGAGCCAACAATTCTTGCGGCACTCGATCCCCTGAT
This sequence comes from uncultured Kangiella sp., assembly GCA_946481205.1. The sequence continues at coordinate 13,062 of CAMLNB010000084.1, forward strand.
CGGCCGCTTTGCCAAAGAGCGCGCAGCAACCGAACGTTTTGGCGATTGGTTGCACCGTGCCGGCATCGTTGCTGCTGCGGCCTGACTTGAACGATCTGAAGCGAACTGCCAGAGATAACGGATAGTTGCCCCATGAGCACTGCAGTGAATCGACAATCGGCGGACAACGCGCCAGCGACGACAGAAGCGGCGACGACGACCGCCGCCGTCTCGGCCTCCGCATTAGTCGAGTCGAACCAGATACTGGCGGGCTTGACCGCTACCGAGCGCGTGCAATGGGCCCTGCAACATCTGCCCGGCGAGTTTGCCTTGAGCTCCAGTTTCGGTGCGCAAGCGGCCGTGCTCTTGCACATGGTCACGGCTCACAAACCGGGTATCCCGGTGATCGTGATCGACACCGGTTACATGTTTCCGGAAACCTACCGCTTTATCGACGAGCTGAGCGAGCGCTTGAATCTGAACCTGCAGGTCTATCGCGCGCTGATCTCGATTGCCTGGCAAGAAGCACGCTACGGCAAGCTCTGGGAAAAAGGTGTCGAAGGCATCGAACAGTACAACCAGCTGCGCAAGGTCGAGCCGATGCAACGGGCGCTGCGCGAGCTCAATGTCGGCACCTGGTTCTCCGGCGTGCGCCGCAGCCAGTCTGCCTCACGCGCCAACGCACCGCTGCTGCAGCAACAGGGTGGTCGCTACAAATTGCATCCGATCGCGGATTGGACTGACCGCGATGTTGGCCGCTACCTGAAACAGCACAACCTGCCCTATCACCCACTCTGGGAAAAAGGCTATGTCTCCATCGGCGACTGGCACACCACCCGCCCGCTCAGTGAAGGCATGAGCGAAGAAGACACCCGCTTCTTTGGCTTGAAACGGGAATGCGGCCTGCACGATTTTTCGATTTGA